>JAFGSG010000066.1 GCA_016934735.1 Spirochaetota bacterium
GAACCGGCATGAATTGTAATATCACTCTCACCCTTTCCTTTGGTGACAAAGTAATCTTTTGGAATTCTGTTTCCAACGGTAAGATAGTGAACAGGAGAAGCCGTTTGAGGCTTCAATGGTTTACTTAGGAGAACATTTTTGTCCATTTCTCCATCCCCCAAAGAAAAAGATGCGGACCTATTTAAAGATCCATTTTTCGTTTAGCGCTTTATAATATTTTATTGTTGGTAATATTCCGTATAGGAATCTCCTACGTTTTAAATTTTTTTAAAAGCAATCCTTTCTAAAAACAAGTTGAAAATAATTCAAACTTTTTTTTCAATTTGAAAAATTTTTTTTAAAAAAAAGATGAATTGTATTACTTTTAAAATTGGTTATATCAATATAATATACTTTCTAGTTTTGCAACTTGTTTTTTAAAATTAAGATAAAAAAGTTATATATTTGCAACTTTTATAGCTTAAAAGAATAATGTAACTTTTTTACATATGACATAATCCGGCACAGCAAATCAAGCAAAATTTAATTTCACTCTGATATTTTTTAAATTTTTTTAAAGTTATACATATTTACAATGAGTTTCAGGACAATATTTTTTTGAGGAAAGGTTATGCAATGCACGTTTACTCGATTTCGGAGAATATTTTTGACTTTTCAACGAAAAATCTTTTATAAACATTTGAAAGCATTTTTGAAACATGTGTCAGTAATTCACGGTCTGTAGTTCGTTTTTGTATATATTTATTTACTTCATTCAGGTCGTCTTTTAAAATTCTGCCGAGATCGTCCAAAGCCTGACCGTAAGCTATGGCAATAGGGGATTTATTCTGCTGCTTTTGCTTTTGTTTTATTTCTGTTTCCAGCTCGATATCTTTTTTCTGTTTTTTGGAAATTTCTATCGATAACTCATCTATAAATATTTTTGAAAGTTTAAGAAAATTGATAGGATTTATCATTTCGTGAAAATTGTCACTTATGGCGCATTTCGAATATGCCATATCCGGCAGAGGATCAGAATAAAAATCATACGCAATAAGATTCCTGATTTCTTCATCAAGAATTATTCTGTTATAAACAGGTAAAGAATTGAGATATTGTATTTTTGATTCATTCAGATTAATCATTTCCCCGTTTATTATTTTTATATCTTGAGACAATATTTGTAAAAATACATCAATCCTGTCAGCCGGTAGCCTTGCGCTGTTGAATTTTTTCAAATTATGATTAATTAATAATGCACTATTCGAAACTGCAAAAGGATCATCAAAAAATGCGAGTATTTTTCCGTTTGTAATACACGCAATTGCTCCATGGCTTTTAACGATCACCGAAATCACATTGCTGTTGATCTCTTGATACAGCATCATGGTTTCGATAACATTAAGAGACTTAATCTTTTCCGGTAATTTATTTATTTCTATATTTAATAAATAATATTTTCCCTCGGAAAAACCATTTACTTGCTGCCATTTCGCGTCTGTCCCCATTGGATCGGTTTCTTTCACATTTATGAATTCGTGTTTTTTAAAGATATTTGAAATAAAGTGGTCAATTTCTTTTAGTTCTTCATCAGGGAGCAGGCTTAAATAAGCAATAATGTCGCTGGAAACAGCATATTCATCTTTTAAAAGGGAAATAAGGAAATATCCGAATTCTGCTGATTTAAGATTCCCGAATAATAAGATTATTTCTCTTTGAATTTTCCTGTTTTTAATGGTCATCATATCCATTATGGATTTTAACGCGTTTATATTACCGAGTTTAATTAATAGATAGGATGCGTAAATTCTAACATTAATTCCGGGATCTTTAATGTATTCTGTCAGAAGATTTTTAATTGGCCGTTTGTTGATCTCCAGACCGTAATTCATTATATGTTCAATTGCCTGTACAACTGCTTCTTTTGCTGTGTTATCCTTTAATAAGTCGAACTGCTGGTCAAAAAACTGAATATCGGCTTCCCTTGCACATTTTCCCAGACATAAAATGGAAAGTTTTTTAATCTCCTGATTGGAATTTTTTTCGATAATCTCTTTTAATACCGAATCAGCTGTAACATTGCCGAATAAGTCATGCCTTAAAAGTTTATTTAAAAGCATAATTATTATCTGAGAATCATCGCTTGTATGCTGTTTTAAATAATCCAGAATTACATTAAGCAGTCTTTGATCGGAGAAGAGTGAAAGATATTGTACGGCTTTTATCTGTTCAGCTTCATCTCCTGTAGATAGCTGAACTTCCAGCTCGCCGAGCATGTATGAATAATTCAGCATGGAAAGAGCATTGGAAACGGCATCGAATATTTCTTTATCCGTATATTTTTTTATATAATTATAGATAATTACGAGCGGGCTGGCAGCGTTATCTATTTTTAATTTACCGATGATATCACAGATTCGGATAATTCTTTCCTTCAGGTACCGTTTTTCAAAATCAAGATCCTCTATACGGGAAGCGGAAATTTCACGGGATTTGATATCCTTTTCATAAAGGATTTCCAGAAAATATTTTAAACCTTCCTTCTCTGTGTCGCGGATGAACGGCGTTATTTCGGCTATTTCCGCAAGTATGTTGTTAAGAAGCGAAGGGTCGCTTGATTTTAAGTAATTTATAATTTTCCTTTTATAATCCGGCGTAAATTTACTTAATATAAAATGGCGTATTTTTTGAAAGTTTTCCGGAAAATTTTTTTCCATTACCTCGGCAATCATGAAATTTTTTCTGTAATTTTCAAAATATGTTTCAAGTGTAACTACTAAATAATTATACAACTTATCCTTGAATAACATGTTTCTTCTTATTTCTTTAAGATTATTGAAATATCTCTCAAAGATATTGACGATCAGTTCGTTTCCTCTGGGGCTGTCAATCGACAGCGAAATCAGGTTCCTGAAAAGCTTATCCGGATCAAGGAGCTTTTGTGTATTAGCGAGAATTAGATCAAGCGTCATATTGGTGAGTTTCTGGTCGTTTGAGGTTAACATTTTCATGGTGTATATAAGTAATTCTCTATGATTACTTGAGATCATGGCGTTTATCAGGGCAATTTTACTTCTATCGGAATAAGAGTCAAAACGAGCAGTCATTTTACCTATCAGGACCCTTATATCAAGTATGGCCCTGTCGTCCTTTTCCGGAGAGTAAGTGAATATTTCGTCTTCGTCTTTTTTTATTTTCTGCATTAAAGCTATAATATTGTCGTTTAAAAGTGACATGGAATTATATGCGGCGCATACGATCTCTTCCGAATCTTCTTTGAGCAAATCTTCAAGAAAAGATTTATTATCTTTCTCTGTCGGGACAACAATATCTTTAAATGCTGAAAGTGCGATTATTGCGAGTGATCTTAAATTATCGGATAGTTCTTTATTTTGAACTGTTGCTTTCAAAAAATTTTTAACTTCAACAGAATTCCCTCCTATTGTTCTCAAAACATTAAAAGCATGCAGTAGAACAGGAAGGGCGTCATTATTCGTTTTATTTTTTTCAATATAATCAATGATTACAGGCAGTATGTCCGGTGTACCGAATTTTTTGAAGTTTTCGAAAATATAAATTTTTTCAGTATCGCTGATTTGCTTCTTTAGAAGGATTAAAAAGGCACTCCTTACTTCCTTATAGTTGAATTCTTTTAATGTTAAAACCGCGCTTTCTCTTACCAGCGGAATAGAGTTTAGTTCTTTTAGCAGAATTTGCATTCCGTTGTCTGTTCTTGTGAGACTAAATATTTTATGGAACGCAATTCTTTCGTAAGGAAGGAGTTTTGCGTTTTTACTTATTTCGAGTTTAAGCGTTTGCAGCTGATCCTGTGCCATATGAGCTCCGTTTGTCGTATTGTGAAATACAATAATAGAATACGGACTGATGTTATTAAATGCAATAAAAAAAATAAATCCAAATATCCCATCAATAATGCAATTCAATCTTGCATTAATAATTTTTACAATAATATTAAAAAAAGCGAAAATAATGCTGCATAAAATACTTTCAAATATCTCTAATAAAATTTATGTTGATTTTATATCCAACCATAACAAAATATCTTTCATTATGATGACAGTATATACTATTTCAGAAATAACAAGGCTTATAAAAAAGACTATTCAGGAAAGTCCGGACCTGAATTCCGTCTGGATAAAAGGCGAGATATCCAACCTGACTTATCATTCTTCAGGGCATATATATTTTTCATTAAAAGACAGCGATGCTGTTGTTTCTGCCGCTTTTTTTAAATATACTAACCGAAATTTAAGTTTTAAATTAGAAGAAGGAATGACCATACTCGCCTTCGGCAGTATTAATATTTTCGAGAAGAGGGGCACGTATCAGTTTATTGTTGCAGAGGTGCGGCTTGAGGGAATAGGCGAGCTTTTAAAACGCATTGAGCAGCTGAAAAAGCGTCTTTTGGAAGAAGGAGTTTTCGACGCTTCGCATAAAAAGAGAATACCGTTTCTGCCCCGTCGCCTCGGTATTGTTACATCTCCTACCGGCGCTGCTGTGCGCGACATCATAAAAGTAGCCATGAGGAGATTCCCGAACATTGAGATCGTTCTGGCGCCTGCAAAGGTGCAGGGCGCTCTTGCAGCCGAGTCGATAGTGAGAGGCATTGAGGAGCTCAATAATCCTGAGCATGGGATCGATGTAATAATCGCGGGACGCGGAGGCGGATCGTTCGAGGATCTGATGGCATTCAACGAGGAGATTGTAGTGCGCTCTTTTTTTGCTTCGCGCGTGCCCATAATATCGGCTGTAGGCCATCAGGTAGATCATCCGCTTTCGGACGAAGCAGCAGACTATGCTGCGCCAACTCCGTCCGCTGCCGCTGAAATAGCTATTCCGGTAAAGAACGAACTGATCGATTATATTGATGGATTGTACTCGAGATCGGTCAATGCGCTTAATTATTCAGTAAAAGATATGCAGTCAAGGATCGCGCGGATAAATGATCTTCGCGTTTTTAAAAATCCTATGGAAATCGTGCATAACGCGGAACTTATCCTTTCCGACATTGAGAGCAGAATACTTTCATCAATGAAGGAAATTACAGCGAAATGCAGAAACAGCTTTTTGGCCCTTCCTGATAATATCATACTGATTAAAAATATTTTAAGAGATAAAGCTCATAAACTGGAAATTGCGTATAATATCATACTGAATCTTTCTCCTGCTGCCCTGCTTGCAAAAGGCTACTCATTGACTATGGATATGAACGGCAGGATTATTAAGAGCATTGAAGAGATAAAAGAAGGGGCAAATATCAGTACAATATTAAAAGACGGGTCATTTGCTAGTACCGTAAATTCTGTCACTAAAGAGGTGTATATTGGAAAAGAAAGATAAACCGCTGGATAAATTAAGCTTTGAAGAAGCGATCAATGAGCTTGAAAAAATCGCCGGGGAACTTGAAGAGGGCAGTCTTAATCTGGACGATTCAATCTCGAGTTTTGAGCGCGGCACTATGCTAAAGAATTTCTGCCGCGATAAGCTGGAAGAGGCTGAGAGAAAAATAGAGATATTGCAGAAAGCTGAAGGCTCAAAAAACGAAAAAAAAGTAAAAAAGAAAAAAGTAAAGATAAAAGAAGATACAGGCGAGATAGATGATAACGAGGAAGTGCAGGGATCACTCTTATGAAAAGAAGAAAGCCCGGAAAGGCAAATTATCTTGAAACAGCAAAGCAGGTGTTAAATATTGAAATAGAAGCAATAAAAGACCTGTCGGTATCTCTGAATGATAATTTTTCTGCAGCTGTAAATTTTATTCTGAAATGCAAAGGGCGCGTTGTTGTCACCGGTATGGGCAAATCCGGAATTATCTGTAAAAAGATCGCTGCTACGCTTACATCCACAGGCACACAGGCTATTTTTATGCATCCGTCGGAGGCAATGCACGGAGACCTCGGTTTGATTACACGGAACGATACTGTTATCGCAATATCGCATTCAGGCGAGACAAGGGAAATAGCAGAGCTTATTCCTCATTTAAAGCTTATGAAAACAAAAATAATCGCGGTTACGTCAAATCCGGACTCAGGATTAGCAAAAGAAGCAGATGTCCTCCTGAGCTATAGAATCGTAAGGGAAGGATGCCCCTTAAACCTTGCTCCAATGGCAAGCACAACTACCGTCCTGGCCCTGGGGGATGCTCTCGCGGCAGCTCTCATGAAGGCAAAGAACGTTAAAGCGGAGGATTTTTATCTTTTTCACCCACAGGGACGGTTGGGACAGACTTTGCTTTGCGTTTCGGACCTGATGGTCAAGGAGAATCTTCCCATTATTCAAAGGCAGACGCAGATGCGTGAAGTGATAAAGATAATGGTCAGCACAAATTTCGGCGCGGTCCTGATTGAGGGCAGTAAAGGCCATTTACGCGGCATAATAACTGACGGAGACATTAAAAGACTCATTGAAGAAGATGAATATTTCCTGCAGAAAAAAGCCGGAGATTTTGTAAAAATAAATCCGAAATATATTTTCGAGGATTCTCTTGCCAGAGAAGCGCTTATGGTTATGGAAGAAAACAGGATCACTTTTCTTCCGGTTCTCGGACAGGACAAAAAGATCGCCGGTATAATTCATATCCACGATATTGTAAAACATAATTACGGGAGACGGAAATGAAAAAACTGATTATATTAACTGCGGTTTTATCTTTATTGTTCGGATGCAAGGCTTCTAAAACAATTGAATTTTGCGAAGGCGTCTCTGCCGAAGGGAAGGGAGTCAACTGCGGTGAACAGTTTTTATCCGGCGAGCTGACTGCTGTAATAACAATCGAAACGCCATTCAATGTAAATAGACTGAATGTTAACATTTTTAAGAAGGCAAAATATAAACTGGAAAAAGTCGGGTCGCAAACCATAGATGTTAAACCGGACGATACATCTACAAGGACTACTTTTTATTTTTATGATGAAGGGGAATTTATTGTCGAAGTAATCGGTCAGGACGACAAAAAGATCGCAGAAGGCAGTATAAAGATAATTGATATTTAATGGTAAATATAATTCCAGCCTTTTAAAACGGCATTTTAACATACTAAAATGCCGTTTTTATATGTTATTTTTTTTAAAATATTAAACTTGCAGGAAAGTCCGGTTATTGTTAGCTGTTTTTTTCTGCCGTTTTTCTTTTTTTCTCTTCCTTGAAAAATACAACAAAAAGCAGTATGGCTCCCACAACAATGACTGAATCAGCAATATTGAACGTGGGCCAGCGTAGATTTTCACCAATTCCGACATTAATAAAATCAACAACTCCTTTTCTGCCTGTAACTCTGTCTAATATGTTTCCGACAGCGCCGGAAGTGATCAAAGCCATTGATATACAGAACAGCATTCCTTTATTTTTTTCATAAATAAAGAAAAGAATAATAAATATTAAAACAATAATAGATACAATTAAAAAAAGATTCTGATATCCCTGAAGAATGCCGAATAGCCCGCCCTGATTGTAGACAAGCGTGAACTGAACGATGCTCCCGATTACATTAATTCTTTCATGTTCGGATATAGTCAGTATAACTAAATACTTCGTTATAATATCGAGAAGTAAAGATGCTATGAATATTAAAGCTGTATAAATATATTTTTTCATGGTTCCTCAAATAAAAATCTTTCTCAATAAGCCTTCAGGTTTTTCCGTTTTACTCACAGTAAATTAGTAATTAAATTTTATGTTTAATTTATGCTATGTTTTTAACAATTGCCGTACATCTCGGACAAAGCTCAGGATACTTCGTGTCCGTGCCGATGTTTTCGGTGTAGTTCCAGCAGCGTATGCATTTTTTGCCGCCGGATTTTTCTGCCAGAATAAACGACTTGTCATATTCTGCTAATCCGTCTTTTTTTTCGTTAAGGATTGTGACCCTGGCTGCCTGGAAGAAAATATTAAGATCACTGCCCATCCCAGTCAGCCATGTTTTTGTCTGCTCATCCTTCGGAAAAATCTGCAGATCCGCTTCCAGGGAAGTCCCTATTGCTTTTTCCGCTCTTTTTAATTCAAGCGCTTTAAGCGCGTCTTTCTTGATGTCGACAAGAGCTTCCATTTTATTTTCAATATCAGCATTGTTATATTTCTCATCCAGTTTGTTATATTTTTGCGTATGTATGGAGCCCTGATTATCCGAAAATTTCCATATCTCTTCTGCTGTGAAGGAAAGGACAGGGGCAGCAAGCCGCAGCATTGTTTCGTATATTTCTTTCAGGGCTGTCTGTACCGATCTGCGCTTTTTGGAATTTTTTTCTTCTATATACAGTATGTCTTTTGATATATCGAAATAAATCGAAGAAAGTTCCACAGCACAAAAGTTGAGAAGCTTTCTGTATACAAGGTGGAACTCAAAGTTTTCGTAAGCTTTTATTATTTGAGAGGATAAATGATATAGTTTATGCAGGATCCATTTATCGATATCGTTAAGCTCTTCATATTCTAAAGCATCCTTTTGTGCGAAGTCGGAAAGATTGCCTATTATGAATTTAAATGTATTGCGTATCTTTCTGTACGAATCCGCGACCTGTTTCATGAGGTCGCCGCCGATTCTGACATCGTTTCTGTAATCCTCGCTGGATACCCAGAGCCTTAAGATATCCGCTCCGAACTTGTTGATAAGATCAAGCGGGCTTATGACATTGCCAATTGATTTACTCATAGCAGCGCCCTTCTCGTCGAGAACGAATCCGTGCGTGACGACAGTATTGAACGGCGCACGTCCGCGCAAGGCAAGCGCCGGCCAGAGGGACGTCTGGAACCAGCCTCGATGCTGGTCGCTTCCCTCAAGATAAATGTCAGCCGGCCATCTGTGCTCTTTACGTTCGTCTAGCACAGCGAAATGCGATACGCCGGAATCGAACCATACGTCGAGTATGTCGAATTCTTTTTCAAAATCCGTACTACCGCAAGTACATTTTGTCCCTGCAGGGATCAGGTCATGTATGTCGTCGGTATACCATGCGTCTATGCTCCTGGTGAGAGACAGTTTCGCGAAGTGCTGGATCGTGTCCGCGCTCATCAGGTTATTGCCGCATTTTCTGCATTTGAACGACGGTATAGGTACGCCCCATGACCTTTGGCGCGATAAACACCAGTCAGGACGTCCTTCAACCATGCTCCTGAAACGCGTCTCTCCCCATGCAGGTATCCACTTTGTGTCGTCGACTGCTTTAAGCCCCAGCTTTCTCATGCCATCATGGTCGATCTTAAGGAACCATTGTTCAGTCGCCCTGAAAATAAGAGGTTTTTTGCATCTCCAGCAATGCGGATATGAGTGGGAAATATTATGTGTATAGATAAGCGCTTTTATTTCTTTTAATAACTCTACTACCTTAGGATTGGCATCAAATACATTTACGCCTTTCATTTCCGGAAATTCATCTGTAAATTTTCCCTGATTATCCACAGGAGAATAAGTATCAAGCCCGTATTCAAGTCCAATTATATAGTCTTCGTGACCATGTCCCGGTGCAGTATGTACAATGCCGGTGCCCTGTTCCAGCGTAACGTGCGTACCGAATAATATTTTCGATTCCCTGTCAATGAACGGATGATATACTTTCATCATTTTAAGCTGATCTATCGTTACAGGTTTCTTTTCGCCTTTTCTGATTCCTGTAATTTCTGCCATCGCGTCCACCAGACCGTCTGCAACAATGTAATATTCATTGCCGAATTTGTACGCTGAATACGGAAAATCCGGATGAAAAGATAAAGCCAGATTTGCAGGCAATGTCCATGGCGTTGTTGTCCATATTACGACATACAAATTGTCTTTATCGAGTCCATCAATGTCAGCTGTTTTCGGGTCAACTTTGAATTTTACATATACTGAAGGAGAGGTATGGTCTCCGTATTCCACTTCCGCTTCTGCAAGCGCTGTTTCGCAGGTCGGGCACCAGTAGATAGGCTTTTTACTTCTGTAGATAAAACCCTTTCTATATATTTCACCAAGAACTTCCAGAATCCTGGATTCGTATTTTTCGGACATTGTTAAATAGGGATTCTTAAAATCTCCGAAAATACCAAGCCTTTTGAATTCGCTCATCTGGATCTTGATCCATTTTTCTGCGGATTTTCTGCATTTTTTTCTTATACTAATAACATCAAGACTATCTTTGTTTTCCTGTAATTCCTTAAGAACGTGGAGTTCTATCGGCAGGCCATGGCAGTCCCAGCCTGGTACGTATGGGCTCTTAAAGCCCATCATTGTTTTATGTTTTATTATAATATCCTTTAATATCTTATTCAAAGCATGGCCAACGTGTATATTGCCGTTGGCATATGGCGGCCCGTCATGAAGAATAAATATTTCGGATCCGGTTCTGCTTTTCTGAATTTCTTCATATATATTCTGCCCTTCCCATTTTTTTAGCATTTCAGGTTCCCTCTGGGAAAGATTAGCTTTCATAGGGAAATCCGTAGCCGGCAGATTGATAGTCTTTGAGTAATCCATAATTCCTCGTCAGTAAATGAATCGTATTATTTAAAATTGTTGTGTTTTCGCATAGAACATCTGAACAATAATTAAATTTTAAGGATTTATAAACGCATCCCGTAGAATGTTTTGTCAATATATTTTTAATGGAATTATAGTCTTATATTGTAATATTTAGGAAGTGTTTCATTACTTTTCAAATTTATAAATATCATTTATTACTTTTTACAGGTTTAAGATTGTGCCATAAATGAGCAAAAAGGATAATATCTCTTCCGGATCTGCGTAAAAAACATCCTGTTTTACGCAGTTCCGGCAGTGTCCTGTCGCTTACTACATAGATAATATCATTTTTGTTCATTTATGAATTGCGCAGTGAAATAGACTCTAAGTAAAAAGCGCTATAAGTTCAATGTGCTGAGTGGCCGGGAACATATCAATCATTGATAATTTCTGCATTTTGCGACCGCTTTCGATGAAATCGCGTGCGTCTCTTGCAAAGGTCGCCGGATCGCACGATACGTAAACAATGCGTTCGGGAGCCAGCGCTTTCAATGCTCCGCGGGCTTTCGCGGAAAGTCCGGCGCGCGGCGGGTCTGCGATCGCAGTCTCAAAGCGCTCGTGAAGCAGAGAGGCATCCGAAGCAGCAAGCGTTTTAAAGAACGCATTCGGGATGCCGTTAAGCTTCGCGTTATGCCTTGCCCGATGAATGCTCTCTTTGCTTGTATCAATACCAAGGGCTTTCCTGGCGTTCTTTGCCAGGAAAAGCGTAAAAAAGCCCACGCCGCACCCAATATCGATAATATTTTTATTTTTATCAGGTTCTGCGTATTGTGTAACGGTGTCGAGCATTCTGCCTCGCAGGAATCTGTTTGTTTGGAAGAAAAGCGAAATATCGCGTTCATAGAGGATCCCGCATTCGTTCTCAATTATCCTTGTGTCCTTATCCAATGATGAAACGCACCCTGAGTCCGGTGAACAGGCTATCTTGATTTCGCCGCCGGTTTTAGGGACCGTATTCAGCTTCTGCAGGATTTCCCATGAAAGAAGCAGACAGCCCTGTTCAGGGAAGTTAACCAGGCGGTTAGAGTCCTTTTCGTAAAATCCGAAAGCGTGTTTGGAAGATTTTATTGAGGTATGGCTTCGATAGTGAAAACGTTCTGCCTTTATCAATGAGATTTCCGGGATGTCTTTTTTATCAATACGGCTTCTTGTTAATGTCTCTATCAGTATTTCTTTTTTAAAGTTCAGTTCCGTGTCATAATCAATGTTCAGATAATCGCATCCCCCGCAATTTCCGAAGTTGGGGCATTCCGGCTCAATTCTCTGCTCCGACTTTTTGATGATTTGAATTATCCTGCCGAAAGAATAATCTTTTTTTTCAAGGTATATCTCAATACTGACTGTTTCTTCTGGAAGCGCATTCTGCACGAAACATGCTTTGCCGTTATGGAAACCGAGCCCGTAACCGCCGTAAGCCGACTTTTGAATTATAAGGTCAATAGTATGCATTTTCTTAAACAAGTTTTCTCAAAATATGTTTTGTTTTGCAATGTATTTCAATTTATTATTAGCTATCTAAATAAAAGCATAATTTAGAGATGGCTTTTAATTATTTTCAATAAAAATTTTAAAAATATACTTTACAGTTTTTCAAAAGGCATAAAAGAAACATTAATATTATAAGAATAAAAAAATGCAGCACAATCAGGAGATAAAATGGCACATGTCAATGAGAACCATATAAAACTTCCCGGGAGTTATTTATTCGCAGAGATTGCGAGGCGGGTAAATGTTTTTAAGAATGAGCATCCGGATGCCGGGATCATAAGGCTTGGCATAGGCGATGTTACAAGGCCGCTTCCGCAGGCTTCGATAGATGCAATGCACAAGGCTGTTGACGATATGGCTCATGAGTCAACCTTTAAAGGTTATCCTGAATACGAAGGATATGATTTTCTGATACAGAAGATCATCGATATCGATTATAAAAAGCGCGGTATAAATATTCAGAAAGATGAGGTATTTGTGAGTGACGGTGCTAAGAGCGACACCGCAAATATACAGGAACTTTTCGATCTTAATAATATTATTGCAGTTACTGATCCGGTTTATCCGGTCTATGTTGACAGCAATGTAATGGCAGGCAGATCAGGGGAGCTTGGTAAAGACGGCAGATGGAGCAAAATCGTCTATCTTCCATGCACTGCTGAAAATAAATTTATGCCGGAATTACCAAAACAAAAAGTTGATATAATATATCTTTGCTTTCCGAATAATCCGACAGGCATGACTCTCACAAAAGCGGAGCTTAAAAAATGGGTAGATTATGCCAGGTCCGAAAAAGCGGTAATACTCTTCGATTCAGCATATGAAGCGTATATCAGCGCAGAGGATGTACCGCGCAGTATTTTCGAGATCGAAGGCGCGCGTGAGGTGGCTATTGAGTTCCGCAGTTTCTCAAAGACAGCGGGCTTCACAGGCACACGCTGCGCATACACAATAATCCCGCGCGAAGTTGCTGCGTATTCCGCAGACGGGCAGGCGCACAACCTTAACAGGATGTGGTACAGGCGCCAGGCTACCAAGTTCAACGGCGTTTCGTATATTGTACAGAGAGGCGCGGAAGCAGTCTATTCCGGTGAGGGGCAAAAGCAGGTGCAGGCTCTCGTGGGATATTACATGACCAATGCAAAAATAATTCTCGAAGGTCTGAAAGCGGTCGGGCTGCAGGCGTTCGGGGGCGTAAACGCGCCTTACATCTGGGTCAAGGTACCGGGCGGCGACTCGTGGGCTTTCTTTGACAGGCTGCTTAACGAGATCAATATTGTGGGCACACCGGGGGCAGGCTTCGGCCCGAGCGGCGAGGGGTATTTTCGGCTTACAGCGTTCGGAAGCAGGGAGAACACAGAGGAAGCGGTTGAGCGGCTGAAGAAGTGGAATATCACATAAAATACTTGCCGCAAGTGTTTTATGAAAACTAAAATTTTATTGATATATTCATTTCGTTTATAAATCAGAACGCGAAGTTAAATCCCCCGAAAACAAAATACTGGTTTGACGACCCCGACGGATATGCCGAACCCGGGATGAACATCGCGCAGTTAAGGAATACGGAAAGATCCGAATAAAGTATCCATTTATATGAAAGGTCCAGCCCGTGGCCGGCTATTCTTTTGTTGCCGGAAGCTCCGGTATCCGGTAGAGGCGCTTCGGTTTTATCTTTCAAGTACAACGAATACTTAAATATAACATACATTCTCTTAAACAGGAGTTTATTCGATTCCGACATGGGTGCGATCGAGCCTCCAAGCCTGAGAATGTGAATGTTCATGAGATACGGCCTTAGCGCGTATCCTCCGAGGTATGTGCCAAAATAAGTGAAGCCGTTATCTTTCCCGGAAGTATTGCCGTTCGGAGCTTTACTGCCCCTGTCCTTGTCGCCGGAACCCATCGCGTACTGAAATATAGCTGTCGGGTTATATTTCATGTTGAAGTAGTAATCCGCTTCAGCGTTTACTGCATATGCGGATATGGTTTCTTTATCACCGCCGCCCGTGTATGACTTTCCTGTCTCGTAAACGAGTTCCGCGTAGTACGAAATGTTTTCTCCCACAAAACCCTTTGAGCCTGCTCCCCAGTATTGCGAATCGTACTTTGTCCTGTCGTCTTCGGCGTCATCCTGCCTGTCGAACTGCATGAGCACGAACGCGTAAATGGCCTGGTTCTCTATCGTTCTGGAGAACACGCTGCCGAGAAACGCGCGTTTTGCCCCGTCGGAAATATCTTTTGAACTCAGCCCGTACGGATTGTTCTCCTCAGAAAGAAGCCCTGTGTACATGCCCAATGCATTAATGTTGATTACCGGCGAGTAATAGCCGAAATCGGCACCGTCGCCGCGGCCGTTCAAAACAAGGCCAGTGCCGATTGTGTAAAATTTTCTTCCGGCGGAAATAGTCATGTTTTTATCCGGAGTAGTCATGCCTGCATACAGCATATCGAGATCTATATCGTTATCGGTTTTATCCATATCCGGATAGTCTTTATTTTTAATGATGCGTGTGAATGTATCCTTGATTCTTCCGTAAGCGAAAATATCTTTCCATATATAAGATTTTACCCAGAGTCTTGTATCCAGGGTTGCAATGGCCAGGGACTGGTCGTCGTTCCACTGATCGTAGAGCGTAGTTGTTATCCATCCACCGAACTGAACGCCGTCTGTCAGGTAAGAGCGCTGTTTTATAGAGGCTGCCATATCCTGGTCAACGATTTCAGCCTGAGATTTTAATTCTTCTGTCTGCACCTTTTTTTGTGCGTATAAGCTTACCGGCAAAAGAACTGCCGTAAGTGTAATTATCAGTAGTCTCTTCATTTGGATGCTCCTTTGTCTTTGTATTCCGAAGCAAGAGTCAGAAATTCAATAAGTTCTTCGCCGCTCATTGTGTCGTATTCGCTCGCGTCCGCGTTAAGAAGCCCGTGAGCTACGCACGCGCGGAAAGCGTAACGTTCCGATTTAAATAAAGTGAATACAACAGAGTCTGTCAGGTTTAGAGCGTTTGCGACTTTAAGAGAAATAAAGCCTTTCTTTAACACCGCGTTGTTCGCGGGGCCGTCTTTGGATAACGGCTCTTTTTTACCGATTACAAGTTCAAAGAGCTTTAACGCATCTCCGACTGTGGCTTTATCCTTTTTGCTGAGGTTGTCTAAGAAGGCTACTTCGTCAAAAGCCTGTGCTTTTGCCTGTCTTGGCTGAACAGCTATAATAAGTGAAAAAATAATTAATCCGGCTATAGTTGATTTTTTCATTGTTTTCACCTTTTTATGTATTATGGAAATACCGGACTGACTGTTACGTTTCCGGTCCCATATGGACTGGGTATATCACCAATCCCCCCCTGATCGGGTGAAGACGGAATAAAGTCAGATAACAAAAGAAGATATTGTTTCTCTTCATCTGTCAGATTGCCAATTAGGCCGCCTTTTGTTTCGTCTATAAGGCCGCCCGCTATGTTATCAGGAGACGGTTTGCCGTTATCCTGTCTGAAAGTTAGCTTTCCGCGCAGAAACCTCCTGAGGCCGTTCATGTTTTCTCCGAGAATTTCGCCCTCAAGCACCTTTATGAGCATTCCCGTTCCCGGGCCGTAGAATACTTCCTGCTCGGTACCTCTCACGCTTGATGTTGCTATTGGAGTCGATATTTTAAAGGAAGTTTTAAGTGTTTTTACCCTCGATACCCTCGCCCTTAATCCGCCGCGCTTAAGTCCTATTGTCGTGTTCGATTCCGTCCTGCTGAGGTTGTTTTCTTCTATTTTAAGCATGCTCATCTGACTTATGGTGACAGAGCTCCCGTTCACGTTAAGCACCGCACCCGACTTAACGCCTGTACTTATCTTCACGCCTTCAGGTAATTTAAGCCCGGGTTTAAGATCAATCCATTGCCTGCCGGTTTTGTATTTTGCCTGCCCTTTAACCGAGACTACGGTTATTTCAGCAAAGGAAGTCAAAGCAAACCTTATAAAGAATATTATTACTGATAATATCAGAATGATTTTCTTTTTCATGTTTTTCCCTCTAAATGGAATATCTTCTAAAATAATCCATAAATATACTGGACTTCGGTCATTCCTTCATCAAATACAAATAAATAATTGATGTCACTATAATAATCTTCTATGCTTACCGGAATCGGCCTGCCTCCACCTCCAAACCCTGGGGTTGGAATTCTTAAATAATAGAAATATTCATTACCAGGTATTAAATCTAATGAATCCTCATAACTCTCACTTTCGATTGCAAGGATTGTTAACGGAGTAGTGCCAAACGTTCCATCGCAGGAAGTACCGAGGCATGCTCTGTAAATTTCTATATCACTAAAAGCAATTAAAGTTGCATCAGCATCCCATGTTATAGAAATAAAATTTTGTTCTGTATCAGAAATTGCGTAAACATCATTGAAAGACGGATACATAGTTAACGAAAAAGAAACGTCTCCGCCGCTAAGATTCACAACATTTTGCCCAACATAATTTATCTCTGAATCCGGGCTTATACTGTACAACCCAAAAATCCTATTATCGCCGTTAGGCACTTCAATGCTAACTGAGCTTGCAGTTCCGGGCGCAGTAGTATATCTTAAGTCCATATCTTCCGCAACGACTAAAAGAGAATAGTATTCGGTATCACCAGGTGAATATTGCGCATAAGCTGGCTTAGCAAAAAAATTAAATATTCTGTCTATAAGCGGTAATTTTTCCTGCTCCAGTGAAGCATGCCCGCCTTTGGAAAAGTAAACAGTAACATTTGTTGTGTCCGACGAAGCGCACGCTGTGAGCAGAATTGCGCTTAAGAACAGAATAAGTGCAAGTAATCGTTTGGTTTTCATTTTGTACCTCCTGTGCTGTGAGTAAGTGCGGAATTGATAGGCTGGATTCCTGCAGCTTTATTGATATGAAAGTAAATAGCATTGCCCGGTTTTAAATTGTTCAGGCAATCTATCATCAGAGCTAAGAGGCAGGAATATATTTATATTATTTTAAAATTATTATAAGAATTTATGCAGTCATTGTCAACTACTATAAACGCATAAAAGATGCATATTGAAATTATTATTATAAGCGGAATACTATCCAAAGTGGAACAGCTTAAGGTAAAACAATCGGTTTTTTACTTAATTTTTATTTAGAAGCCATCTCAAAATTACAGATTCAATTAAATGATCAACGATAAATCGGGATATATTACAAAATTTTCTGCGGAATCAGACCCTCCTGGCAGGTTTTTCATGTTTTCGATCGCCTTTTCATCAGGTCTGAAAGGCGTCCTCAAAAATTTTATAATATATCCCGATTTATCAGCAAGGAAAATATAATTTTTGAGATAACTTCTAATAATTAATTTTCTGCGGACAGCTAATCATCACCAAAATATAGATGTTACATCTCATCTCTGTTATGTCCAGTTTTTCTATGTTTTTTTAGCAATTCCACACCCGGCATCTTTTTTCTGTACTCATCAATGAATTCTACTGAGGAGATATACTTGTCAACGAAAGAGACAATAAAAGATTCATAATAGTGCGGCGGGGAAATAGTCAGTGGCCACATATGTTTTATGATAATATCCTTTTCGATTTCATTTACTTTAAAATGTTTCTCCGCATTTGCCAAAGCAATTTTCGGATGTTCAAGACCGTGATATTTATCCCTATGCAGATCCGGCTCATCATGATGGCGCCAGTTATACAGGAAGAAGTCATGGAGCAGACCGCCTCTTGCTGCTGAAACATAATCAAGCTTCAGAAATTTGCATATCCTGTATGCAACGTATGAAACCATTTTCGCATGGTCATAGATTGAGGAGTTGTGGTGATAAAAATCCCTGAGCCTTAAAAATTCCTGATTTGCAAGAATGTCGTTTACAATATTGTAATATTCTTCTTCCCGCGGCTTCCTCTCGTTTAAAACCGATATAACCGAATCCGCTATGTCCGTTATTTTTCCCATGGCGGAATTTAATCTGTCTTTTAGATTTATATTGAATTTATCGCTTAGAATTTTACCGAGATTGGGAAATGCGCCCAGGATTCTTTTAAATGAAAGAAGTATTTTCGATGCTTCCGCACTGGTCAGAAAATTATATTTGCTGTATATATAGCGGAAATTCCTGCTGAACCTGCTGAGGGACACTACCGAGAAACAGAAATCTGTCGCAAAATATAGTCCGAAAACTGCAGAGGCGATTTGTGCTTTGGCCGGATCTATCATGTAAACATATCTTTCGATAAACGGATGGATGAAATTTACTGTAAGAATGGCCATTACGGCCCAGACAACTGAAAAAGCAGGGCTGATCTTGCCTTTTATATTGAATCTGTTGTTCGAATAATCCCATAATTTAAGGCCGTATGCTCTTTCAAAAATTTCGCCTGTAATATATTCGATTGCGGATAGAAGCACGAAATATAGGAAAAACTGCAGTGCGATATTAATTTTTAAAATATAATCGTATAATATGAATACAGCAATGGCGCCGATACCGTACAGCGGCACAAACGGCCCGAAAAGAAAGCCGGGATTGACAAATCTTTTCTGTGTAAAGGATCTGTAGGCTAATTCAATAAGCCAACCGGCGAACGAGTAGAGTGTGAAGAAAAGTACGGCATAATAAATTTTCATTTGTTTTCATGAACAGTCTGCTAAAGTATAGTTGTTTTTTTCGGCGTTCTTACCTGAATGGCCGCGTCTCCCTGTACAGGGCATTTATTCTCGCATGCTCCGCAGCCGATGCAGATGTCTTCGCGCACGTAAGGCAGTTTTACCCGCACTTTCCGTCCTTCTTTATTTAGCAGGCTTTCTTCTTTAAAAATAATAGATTTTTTATTTGTAGGGCACATTTCTTCACAAACAAGGCAGTCTGTATATTCCGACCATGGTATGCATAGGTCGCGGATAATATAGGCTGTGCCGATTACAGTGGTCTCTTTTTTCGCCAGCGGCACTAGCTGAAGTGCGCCGCTGGGGCATACGGCGCTGCACTGGTTGCAGTTTTTCTCGCAGAAGCCGAGGCGCGGGATGAGCTGCGGAGTGAACACGGCGTCCGGGCCGTACTCAAAAAGCACAGGATGGAGTCCGTTGGTTGGGCATACTTTCATGCACTGGCCGCAGCGCACGCAGGCATTGATGAAATCCTGCTCAGAAAGCGCGCCCGGGGGACGGATAAGCCTGGAGTGATCTTTGGCAAATGCCGGCTTGCGTTTAAACATAGAGACGGCTATTACAGAAGCGGCAACCGAGGAGAACAGTTTTTTCCGGGTGAATTGTATATCCGGATATGGATCAGTGCTGTCGGACGTTAAAATATTTTTGTCTTTTCCAATGTACGGGAAAGAGAACCTGAATTTGATTGCATCAAATTTACATGCCTTTAAACAGTCAAAACATTTGATGCATTCGCCCTCGATTGTGCCGGTTCCTTTATTGAAAATGGCATCCATGCGGCAGTTTTTTTCACAGGCAAGGCAGTTTGTGCATTTACCGGTATCGACATATCTTTTCAGAAAAGCGATCTTGCCTGTAAGTGAATAGATCGCTCCAAGCGGGCAGAGTGCTTTGCACCAGAATCTGCGCGCGAACAGCGAGAGCAAAAGAATAAATGCAAAAAATAAAAATACCGGCAGGTGGTTATAATACTGAGTCTTATTATAATCCAGAAGATAATCTTTTAAAAAGGAATATATAAATTCCGAAATGATATTAAGTAGAGGCACATAATATAATGCGTTAAATACCAGTTTCAGAAGACTGTCAAGATAAGCGAAAATAACTGTGCCGTAGCTTCGGATAGAAAGAGATATGGGGTCGATCGATCCGGCAAGCTGTATGCCGAAAATTGAAAGAATCATTGCAGTGATAAGTACTATGTACTTCCATGACTTTATAGAGATTTTTTTCTTTGATGATATTTTAACGCGGTCTGCAATTGCTCTGTCGTTTCCGTCGATTGTAGCTCCGAGCGGGCATATCCATCCGCAGAAAAATCTTCCCAGGATTACTGCAAGTACAAGGAAAACAAGCGCAGGCAGGAACGAATCTGCAACGGCGCGTGTTGCAAGGGATATGCTTAGGCCGAGAAACGGCGATATGCGCGGCAGATATGAGAAGAAGGTATTGTCTGTGGTGTCGCGGCTCGCGACAATTACGACAATAAATGCACACCATATCACGAGCTGGGTAATTGCGCGTATTTTTGCCCAGTGTCTGCTTTTCATACCGTTAATTTCAGAATATTCATTTTACCGGGATTTATTTCACCCATCTTTTCCCTGTAAGCAAGGGCAAGGTATTTAATTTCCGATGGCGATTTCACGAAGAATGTTGAGGCGTACGCGTCTACAGTTACCGGATTTCTTCCGATGATTAATGTTCTTGTTTCTTTTACGTCTTCGGGCGTACCGCTGTTCGGGCCGTGATTTGTAAGTATCCTTAGGCAGTCGCAAATAATTAAATCGCATTTAATCGCTTTCGTGAAGTCCACAATGTTTTCGTGAAGATTCCAATGAAGGCTTCCCCTGTTGCCGCCTATCACGCCCAGAAGATTTTTCATGGAAATGGTCAGCCTGGATGAGGAGTGATGTTTTGCTATCGGCATATTTATAACAAAGTCAGCATCCAGTATTGGCTTGTAGATAGAAAGAATTTCGGAATTAAGGGCGTTCGGGACTTTAACATTGATGAATTTTCTCTCATCTATAAATTCAATATTCACGCCTGCCCTTTTAGCGGCATCTTCAATGCCGCTTCGTTTGTAGCTCAGTCTTGCGCTGCTGCATGTGCGGTCAAATATAGTGACTCTGCCGCCTGCTTCTTTGCAGAAACGCGCCACGATTTCAACCAGGTCAGGGTTTGTGTTTGCCGCATTCTCGGGAGGCGAGTTCCATGCTATATTCGGTTTAATAACGACATTCATGCCTTTTCTTATCAGGCTTTTCATGCCGCCAAATTGATCAAGGGCTTTCATAGCCATCTTTTCTATTGTCTGTTTTTTTATATCCGGTCCTGTTATAACTACAAGTCTTCCATCAGCCGGCTGGGCGGCATTCAGCAATACTGGATTTCTATATTTTTTTAATGGGTTATTAAAGAATTTATTTAAGAATGACGGGGCAAAAATTCCCCCGGCCACAACTGCTGCCTTTATTAAAAAAGACTTTCTTGATAGATGTTCTTTGTGTTTCATGTTTTTTACATCCGGTTTATTTTTTATTATTATAACAAAATTATTCTGAAAAAGCAATTAAAACTTTAACAGTAGAAAATAAAAAATTATGATTTATGTTGCCGGAGAGGTAATAATTTTATATAATATTAAGATGTGTCTTTGAAATTTTATTCCAAAGTTTGTTCTATCATCCTTATCAATTCATAGCAGAGGAGACCCTTTATGAAAACGTCCATTTGTACGAATGGATTTTCTATTTTTCTTTCGATTGTGATATTAGTTGTACTGTATTGTGTTGTGCCTTTCGAAGGAACGCAATCTGAGGGGAAGAATATCGGGATAAATTCAAGGATTGTACATAATTTATATCCTGTTAAAACATTTATTATGAATTCAGTAATTAAACAGGAAAAAGCGCATCTTTACAATACAAATGCACATACTACTCACGGAAACCCGACGGCTATTAACATTACAGGATTATTTTCGTTTAATTCTGGTAACAACATTCCATTTTACTTCAACAATGGCAGGGTCGTGGGAATTCCGGATCTGAGCGATAATATTTCCTACGGCCTCTCAGATTCTACTGACAAATATACAACGGATGTATGCATTTACGGTTTTACTGACAGGGATTCAATCGCAGGAACAGGCAATCCTGCTGAACCTGTAAACAGAGATCACAGCCGGACTATTGATCCGCCTGATAATAATCCGGATGTGTATACAGCTTCGACTGCTTTCCTTCCAAGTCTATAAATGCCAATATAATAGCTTATGCTGAATGATTGCTCTGGGCACGTTTTACTGGCTGGAGCGCTGTTAACAGAGCATTCAATATAATATCTTCTAAAAAATCTTCTATAACTTAATTCCATGTCTGTCCTCTTTTGCAAAGAACACATAAAATCTTTCCTGCCGGTTTTCCCTATAATTTTATAAAATATTTAGTTTTATACTTGAATTAATTTTTGAAAATAAAATTGTTACCTTTATATTAAAGGTATTGTGTAAAATATATTTGCAGAATAATGCAAAAGTTATTTTAAAAATATAAATTAATGTTATTAGATGGTTATATATTAGAATAATACATATTTTTAAGATGACCTGTATTTATAAAATTAAAAGAAAATATTTCCCGGAGGTCAAATATGTGGGACTATTCCGATAAAGTAAAAGAATTATATAAAAATCCTAAAAATGTCGGTGTAATAGAAAACGCGGATGCAGTAGGCGAGGAAGGTAGCATAGTCTGCGGTGATGCATTGAAGGTTTTCCTAAAGATAAAAGACAATGTAATTACAGACGCGAAATTCCAGACATTCGGCTGCGGGAGCGCAATTGCTTCATCGTCCGCCCTGACAGAAATGATAAAGGGAAAGACACTAGAAGAAGCACAGAAAATAACAAACAGGGACATAGTGGATTATCTCGGCGGACTTCCCGAAGAAAAGATGCACTGCTCTGTAATGGGGAGCGAAGCATTGGGAAAAGCAATCGCATCTTACAGGGGAGTAAAGATTAAAGATAAAAGCGAAGCGGAGGGAGAAATAATCTGCAAATGTTTTGGGGTCACCGATCAATTGATCAGAAAAGCGATACGTGAAAATAATCTGAAGACAGTGGAAGAGGTTACGAATTATACAAAAGCCGGAGGCGGTTGTGAATCCTGCATCCCGGAACTTGAAAGGATACTTCAGGAAGAACTTCATGTTGCAGATAAATCCGAAAAACAGGAGGGGAAAATTCCGCTTTCAAACATAAAGAGAATGCAGCTTGTTGAGAAGACAATTACTGATGTCATCCGTCCCCAGCTTCAGCAGGACGGGGGTGATATTGAACTCATTGATATAGATAATAAGAAAGTATATGTTTCGCTTCGCGGCAGCTGCGCGGGCTGTGTAGCATCCAATGTAACTCTGAAGTATCTTGTGCAGGATAAACTGAGAGAGTTCGTTGAAAGTGATATTGAAGTAATTGAGCAGAAATAGCGAGGAGGACATTTTTATGGAGAAGATAATATATCTGGATAATAATGCTACTACAATGGTTGATCCGCTTGTACTTGAGGAGATGCTTCCTTTCCTTCGCGAGAGATACGGCAACCCATCAAGCATGTACGATCTGGGCGGTGAAGTGGCAAAAGATATAGCAAAGGCCAGGATTCAGGTTGCCGAACTGCTCGGAGCAGAGCATGAGCGCGAGATTGTGTTCACGAGCTGCGGTACAGAGAGCGACAACATGGCCATATCAGGTGTGTTGCCGCAAAACGGCGATAAAAAACATATTATTACCTCCAGGGTCGAACATCCTGCTGTGCTTAACCTTTGCAAAAAATTGGAGAGAGACGGTTATCGTATAACTTATATACCGGTTGACCGTGAAGGTCTGCTTAACATTGATAAGCTTAAAGAGTCGGCGGACAATGATACCGCAATAGTTTCGATAATGTTAGCAAATAACGAAACAGGTGTAATATTCCCTGTAGAAGAAATAGGCAGCTTTCTGAAAGAGAAAGGGATTCTTTTCCATATAGATGCTGTTCAGGCAGTCGGAAAAATACCGATAGACGTAAAAAAATTGAACTGCGACATGCTTTCCATATCAGGGCATAAGTTTCATTCTCCGAAGGGAATAGGAGCTCTGTATATAAAGACGGGAACCAAGATACAGCCTCTGCTGCATGGCGGACATCAGGAAAAAGGGATGCGCCCGGGGACCGAAAATGCCGCAGGCATTGTGGGTATGGGAAAAGCGGCCGAACTTGCGTTAAAGAGTCTTGAAAGGGAACACGAGATTCAGAAACTGCGCGACAGTCTTGAGAACGGCATCCTGGAAAAATTTCCCAACTGCAGTTTAAACGGTGCAAAAAACAGACGCGTGCCGAATACCTGCAATGTGGGTTTTGAATATATAGAAGGCGAATCAATTCTGCTTTACCTAAATGAAAAGAACATTGCGGCTTCTTCCGGGTCAGCATGTTCATCAGGCTCTCTCGAACCTTCGCATGTTCTGAGGGCAATGGGTGTACCGTTTACCTCGGCACACGGATCCATCAGGTTCAGTCTTAGCAGATTTACTGCAAAAGATGAAATAGACTATACTCTTTCCGTCCTGCCGGAAATTATCAATAGGTTGCTTGAGATTTCACCATTCTGGGACAGTAAGAATAAAAAGCCTACAGGGATACGTTTTTAGGTTGGAGTCGGATTTAAATATTGCAATATAAAACACGGGCAGGTATCAGACCTGCCCTTATAATAATGAAACTATCATTATCTTGCTACTTCGTTAATAAGCCTGCCGAGCGTGTCGGAATGAGTGAGAATAATCTTCTGGTTTGCTTCATATGATCTCTGCACTTCTATCATATCCACCATCTCACTTACTGCATTAACATTCGATTTCTCCAGAAAAGCCTGTACTACTTTTACATCCCCTGGCGGTATCGGAGGTCCGGAGAGCTCTGTCTCCCTGTAAAGGGAGTCGCCTTCTTTTTTTATTTCGCGGATGTTCTCAAAATCGATTATCCTCAGCTTATCAATGACAATTGGATCCTCCCAGTTGTTGTTTGCCATGCTGACAATATCCCGCGCATCAAGGGACATGGCTGCATTCACCAGCACTTCGCCTCTTTCATTTATCATGAAATTATTTAACTGAACCTTTATCTGGCCGTTTTCGCCAAGGACAGGATTCCCGTTTTTTGTCACAAGAATACCTTCACTGTTGATCGTAAATCCGCCGTCTCTTGTGTATCTTTCGCCTCTTTCGGTTGCTACTGTGAAAAATCCCCTGCCTTCAAGAGCAAGATCAAATGGGTTTTCAGTTCGCTGAAGAGGTCCCTGTCCGAATTCAGTAAAGACTTCGTTTACTTCAACACCTGTACCGAGTTTGCCCACAATAGGCATTGTATCGTATGAACCTGCCGGAACAATACCAACCCCGTCGTCGTTTATTCTTCTGATCAGCATATCCGGAAAAGCCTTAAATATCGTCAGATCTTTCTTGTATGCGGTCTTGTCGGCATTTGCAAGATTGTTTGCCACTGTGTCTATTCTTGCCTGCTGGGCTATCATGCCGCTGGCGCCTGTATATATTCCTCTTAACATATAATTTCCTCTTGTTGACCCGTTGCCATACTCTTGTTTTTTTTTACTTAACCCCCCCCCTAAAGGGGGGGTATCTTCAGGGGGGAGGTTAATTGAGTAATTTTCTTGTGCAATTACTATCCTTTCCCGCCCTCTACTCTTTTAATATCGGCACCCATACTTGATAACTTTTCAGATAATTTTTCATATCCTCTGTCGGAATGATAAATTCTTCTTATTTCGGTAGTATTTTCTGCGGCAAGTGCGGCAAGAACAAGAGCGGCACCGGCACGGAGATCAGACATCATTACTGTGGCAGAAGACAGTTTTTTTATGCCCTTGATTATCGATACATCGCCTTCAAGTGTAATGTCAGCTCCCATTCTTCTTAATTCCGGGACATGGGTGTATCTTTTTTCAAATATTGTTTCAATTATTACACTTATACCCGGAATTGTCGTAAAAAGAGCCATTATTGGAGCCTGAAGGTCAGTTGGAAATCCTGGATACGGCATTGTTTTGATTATAGCTCCCTTCAATTTTTTTGAGGGTTCGATTTTTACCCAGTCATCGCCCTGCGATAATAAAAATCCCATATCCGAAAGATTGTGCATTAACGCACCGATATGATCAGGGATCACATTTTTTATTTTTACTGTGCCTCTGGTAACAGCGCCTGCAATGAGATATGTACCAGCTTCGATTCTGTCCGGCATTATTGTATAAGTTACAGGATTAAGCTTTTTAACACCGATGATATGGATAGTTTCAGTTCCAAGACCCTGTATTTCGGCGCCCATTTGTATTAAAAAGCGTCCGAGGTCCATGATATCCGGCTCCATCGCGCAGTTTTCCAGTACTGTTTCCCCGTTCGCAAGAACAGAAGCCATCATAATGTTCGCGGTTGCGCCTACTGATACCTTGCGCATTACAAACTTTGTACCCTTCAGTTTTTTAGCCCTGGCCTTGACATATCCGTGTTCAATTTGAATCTTTGCTCCCAGCGATTCAAAACCTGCGAGATGAATATCGATAGGCCTTTCACCTATGGCGCATCCGCCTGGGAGTGAAGTATCTGTTTCCCCTGTCCTTGCCAGCATTGGCCCCATAATATAATACAAGGCTCTCATGGTTTTTACCAGGTCGTAAGGGATCGTATTGTTTTTCAGAGAGAGTGTTTTAATTTTTAATGTATTGGTGTTCTGATCAAAATCGGTTTTGGCACCGAGATATTCTATGCCTTTGCAAATGGTTTTTATATCCACTAAAGCCGGGATGTTCTTTAAAGTGGTTTCGCCGTCAGCAAGAAGGCTGGCGGCAATTATTGGAAGAGCGGCATTCTTTGATCCGGAAATGCTCACTTCGCCGTTCAGTTTTTTCCCGCCTTTTATTTTGTAAATATCCATAAAAAAATTTCTCCACGTAGGAACTAAAATAGGATTAATTGTGATTCAGACTGTTAATGCATGTATTTTTATTGGCAACTAATAATTTAAAAATAATATTGACTTTTCCGTATAAAATAACGCGAATCTAAGTTAAGATTTAATTATTGCTTTTAAATTTATATATAGTATTATTGTAACAATAAATAAGAACGTATAAGATTAACTCTGACAAATTATTAAACAAACAACAGGATTTTTATGAATAAAGACGACATAAACATAGAGGATGAGATTCAGATTGATCAAATAGATGTTGATGCAGATATTTTCGGAAGCGACCTGGTTTCAATAGATCATATCCTGCCCACTCAACTGCATATAATTCCGATCAGGTACAGGCCGATTTTTCCGGGAATAGTAACTCCTCTTATAATTTCGCAGGGGAAGTTCGCAGAGGCAATTGACAAGGTAATCGATTCAACAAGGACAATAGGACTTGTTCTTTTAAAAGAGGATGATATTGATAATATCAATATAAATGATCTTTTTACTTATGGTACTGCCGCAAAAATATTAAAAAAGATAAATCTGCCGGATGGCGGTGTAAATGTATTAATTAATAGTATAAAGCGTTTTAAAATAGAAAAGATAATTTCCGAAAAGCCTCATTTTGTCGCCCAGGTTGAGTATCTGGAAGATGAAATAGTCAAGAAAAGCATTGAAATAAAAGCTTTAACCAAAGCGATTTTAAGCCAGCTTAAACTCTTATCCGAGAATAATCCTTTATTTACTGAAGAAATGAAGCTTACGATGGTCAATGTAGACGAACCCGGCAAGATAGGCGATTTTGTTACGTCAATACTTAACCTTGAAAAGCATGAATATCAGGAAATACTTGAAACAATAAATATTAGACACAGACTTGAGAAGGTCCTGCATTTCCTTCAGAAAGAAATGGATGTCCTCTCAGTTCAAAAAAAGATACAGGCTCAGATTAACGAAAAAATTGATAAACAGCAGAAGGAATTTTTTCTGCGGGAGCAGTTAAAAGTAATAAAAACCGAACTTGGAATGGATGCGGATGAAAGAACACGCGATATTAACGCGATCAAGAAAAAGCTTGAAGAGTTAAAACTGGAAGGGGAGGTCAAAGAGAAATCAGAAGATGAATTATCCAAGCTTTCATTAATCGATCCGAATTCGTCCGAATATCCTGTTGTACGAAACTATCTTGAAACAATATTAGCTCTTCCATGGAATGTTAAAACCACTGATTCTTTCGATCTTTCCAAAGCAGAGAGAATATTGAACAGGGATCATTACGGGTTGGATGATGTAAAAGAAAGAATCCTTGAATTTTTAGCTGTTAAGAAACTTAAAAAAGAAGCGAGGGGATCGATCATTTGTCTGGTTGGCCCTCCGGGTGCGGGTAAAACATCGCTCGGCAAATCTATCGCAAAAGCGCTGAACAGAAAATTTTTTAGAATGTCGCTGGGCGGCATGAGGGATGAAGCTGAAATTAAAGGCCACAGAAGGACATATATAGGCGCGATGCCCGGAAAGATTATTCAGGGATTAAAAATTACAAAATCAAAGAATCCTGTTTTTATGCTAGATGAGATTGATAAGCTGGGCCAGAGCTATCAGGGTGACCCTGCCTCGGCACTTCTGGACGTGCTCGATCCTGAACAGAACAACGAATTCAGGGATCACTATCTTGATCTGCCGTTCGATTTGTCCGATGTGTTTTTCATAACCACAGCCAATACGCTTGATACGATACCGGGTGTCCTTGTGGACAGAATGGAAGTGATTAGACTTTCCGGATATGTTTCCGAGGAAAAATACCAGATTGCAAAACGATATCTCCTGCCAAGGCAGATTGAAAAGCACGGGTTGCCGAAGGATTCTGTAAAAATAGATAAGAATAGTTTCTTATACATTATAAACTCATGGTCCAGAGAAGCCGGTGTAAGGAATTTAGAGCGTCAGATAGAAAAGATATGCAGAAAGATTGCCTCTATCGCGGCCAAAAACGGGAAAGTAATAAATAATATTTTAGATAATAAAGCTATCAGGGAATTTCTCGGCCCTGAGATTTTTTCTGATGATGAATTAACTAAAAACACCAAACCCGGCCTTGTGACGGGCCTCGCCTGGACGTCGCTTGGAGGCGATACTCTGACAATAGAGTCGATAGGCATCGGAAGCCAGAAAGGCGGCAACCTGAAACTTACCGGTCAGCTTGGGGAAGTAATGTCGGAATCCGCAAATATAGCGTACAGTTATGTTCAGCATATGTTATGCGACAATGATAAAAAATGTACATATTTCAACAGCAACAACATTCACCTGCATGTGCCTGCCGGGGCAACTCCGAAGGATGGCCCCTCAGCCGGCATCACAATGGCTACTTCATTATATTCGCTTGCAACCGGGCAGATAATAAGGCCTGGGATCGCGATGACCGGAGAGTTGACTTTAAGCGGAAGAGTGCTGCCTATCGGAGGCATTAAGGAAAAGCTGATAGCTGCAAAAAGAGCAGGATTAAAAGAAATCATTATGCCGAAGGATAACGAAAAGAGTCTCAGTGAAATTCCGGCATATATTAAAAAAGGGCTTAAATTTTATTTTGTTAAAGAAATAGAAGAAGTAATAAAAGTCGCTTTTAATAAGCGCGCTGTTTCAGCTAAAAAACAGATTAAGGGGCGTAAAAGGAAAAAACATTAAGCTTATTCCCCTACAAGAATAATCAGCCGGTATTATTTACTTTTAAAATTTTTAAGTTTAAGAAAGAATATCCTTTAAACGATTTATATCATAAATATTTTTATTAATTGTTAATGCTTCGAAAGTCTAACAGAAAAAATAATACACAAGGGGGTATTGGATGGCAGTAAAAAATCTGATGGAAGATATCGTTTCAGCACTTATTGAGGAAGTCCTTTCGAAAATGAAGGATCAGGATGACACTGATACAATAATTTACAAAGATGATATTATAACTTATGTATTGAACAGAATCCCTCCAAAGTATTATACCAGTGAAAGGGGAATGCTTCACGGAAAGATAGATTCGCAATTTGTCTTTCAGCAAAAAACAGATATTCTTCTTCTTGCCCATGAAGCTATTAACACAGTAAAAAAAAGAAGATCATCTGAATTGCCCGGTTCCATGGAAGAAAAGACAGAGGGATTTTTTCTGCCTCATATCCTGGGCGAATTATTAGAGGAAACTACTTTTTCGATAATACCGGATGTCTCTGTAATGCTTCTTTATAAGGATAAACCAGCGGAAATGATAGATGTAAACTGGAAAAATCCTTACATAACTAATAAATCGACAAAAGGCTTCTTCCATTTTTGGCCTAAGTTGCCGGACTCGGGAAAAGATAATAAAAAAAGCGGGGAAAAATTACAATTCACGCTTGTTTGTACTCATCCTAAATTTAATGAAAAGAAAATTGACTTTGACCTTTCAGTCGTAGAAAACCGTAATTCTTATAAATCATATATTATGCCGATGATATTGATGGAAAAACTTGAGGGTGTCGATCTGTCATTTCTGATTGACTGAGAGAAATCTGGGCGATGCTGGACTCGAACCAGTGACCTCCTGCATGTGAGGCAGGCGCTCTAACCGACTGAGCTAATCGCCCGGAATACTTCAGTTAGTAATCATTGGCCTTATAAATGTCAAGTATTATGCATTTAGTAAAATGCAATTTAAAAATACTAATTATTATAGCGTTACATTTATTTTTAATGGTTAATAATGCCATAAATTCATTTTACTCATAATTTTAAATGTGATGCTGAAGTAATCTTTTTTAAAAATATTAATAGTAAATATCAATTCAGAATCTCCAATGAAAATTCAAAATTATTTTTATTCTTGTATATTATTCTTTTTTATTACAACTGTAAGTTCATTCGCGCTTGGGAAAGCGGCTTCCATGGGCAATCTGCAAACAGTCGTCCCAAGCGGGCCTTTTGATACTGCGCGAAATCCCGCTCTTCTTGCGCCTCAAACACAAGCAAATTCCACGGGCTTGTTTTATACATATATAATGCATTTGCCCAAAGAAAATTTTACAGAGACTAATCAACATCTGAATGATCCGACGGTTCCATTCGAAGGAGGCCTTGATTCAGATACTAAGCAAAAAGATCCTGAAATATATGGAATGAACGGTCATATTGCAAATACAACCAAATCTGCTAATTACACAATTGGTTTTGAGATTACGGATAATGGTAATGATCAATACTTAGTGACCAAAAATGAAACCAGTGCCGAACGTCTTGGAACTGATGGGGCAAATGGCACAATGGTTTATAATAAAAGTAATGAAAAAGTTACTTTAACTGAAATTAATCCTGCATTGATCTCGTCTTTAGGTTTTAGTATGTCAAATACAACTTTTTTTGGATTACAGCTTATTCTCGGGTATTCAAATAGGAACGAAGAAAGGAAATCTCATGTAGAAAATTTTGCCGGTCCTGGTACCGGTATAGGTGATCTTCCTGCAAATATACCGGAATTTTACGAGAAAAGAGAAAAAGAAGAACAAAAGATTTCGGGCGAATTTGGTTTTGGCTATTTATATAAAAAAAATGGGCAGCAATTCGGATTTTTATTAAAAACAGGCGAGCTTTCATGGATAGAAAAAAAACTAACTAATTGTAGAGATAATGTATTTCCTTCGGTAAATACTTTGAAAGCGGACTCAAAAATAAAAAGTAACGCTAAATACACATCTGGTCCGGCAATTACAGCCGGAGCATATAAAAAAATTAGTACATATTTTGCTTTAGCTTTTGAGAGCGGCATGGAATTTGAGAATTCGTATATTGACAAGGATTTAGAATATAATGAAAAAAATAATACTGTTGAGGAACAGAAAAATAGCAATAATATAAAAAATATTTATTCTTTAAAAGCAGGCCTTGAAATTAATCCTTCGAATAATCTTGCTGTAATGATGGGATTTGGGTACATGACAGGCGTATTCAGTACCAGCCAGTATAAAGAAAAGGATACTTTCAGCAGACAGCTTACTGGTGAAATGGATATAAGATACGGCATTTCGACATTTGGGATTCAATATATCCTGAATAAAAATATAACCTTTGATTTTATAACTGCAATTATTGCGTATAGAAAAGAATTAACTATTGGTATGAGATCAGCAGATACTGCAAGTGGTTTTGAATCTGAGATGCTTGTCAAACAAATAGATAAAGGTTTCTTTTTACATACTGGACTTGGCGTAACAATATCTTTTTAGAAATAATTAGAACATATCTCAAAATTTTTGTAATGTATTTCATTTTATCAGAAAAAAATTATTTTTGAAATAACTTGAAGTTATTATTTTTTTTGTCTTATGCCGTTATGAAAATAAAATAATATGGAGTAAAAAAATGAACCCGAGCGTCCCAAAGAAGATGTTCCTTACAAAAGGTGTAGGTACTCATAAAGAAGAACTGCATTCATTTGAATTAGCGCTGCGCGATGCAGGCATAGAAAAATGCAATCTTGTTCAGGTGTCCAGTATTTTTCCTCCCGGCTGTAAATTAATATCAAGGACGCAGGGCTTGAAAGAACTGCATGCCGGCGCTATAACATATTGCGTTATGAGCAGGTGTTACAGCAATGAGCCGCGACGATTACTGGCTGCCTCTGTCGGTCTGGCAATACCCTCGGATAAAAAAGCCTACGGTTACATTAGCGAACATCATGCTTTCGGCCAGACTGAAAAGGAAGCAGGTGATTATGCCGAGGATCTGGCGGCAGCCATGCTGGCTTCTACACTGGGTATTGACTTTAAGATTGATGAAAGCTGGGATGAGAAAAAAGAAATTTTCAAGATAAGCGGCAAAATCGTCACTACGCGTAATGTTACTCAATCAACAATCGCAAAAAGTAATTGGTACACTACAGTTCTCGCAGCAGCAGTTTTTATTTTTTAAGGTATTGGATATAAAGGAACATCAATTTCCCGGTCAGGATGCGATCGGGAAGAATATAAAGGCCATATTTATTGCATTTTAATGAAAAAGCCCCGGCGTAAACCGGGGCTTTTTCTTATGACCGCGTTACTCTGGTTCTATAAAACTCTTCGGTATCCCTTCAGTCGAGGTAAACCTACAGGATATGCTTTTTAAAAATCAACCTTCTGAATGCGTAAATAAGACAGCTAGTATAAATACAAACTGAATAAAAGGCAAAAAATACAATTAAACAATTATTTTTTTGAATCTTGTTTTATATTTTAATTATTAGGTTTTTTAAAATAAATCTGAACTTTATGTTTAAATAATTGAATAAATAAAAAATTGTTTATATATGTAATATATGTTTATATATATGAATCGTCAAGCAAATAAAATTGTTTTCATATATATTTTTATTGTTTACATATTAAAACACATAAGCAATATCATTTATGAGAAATTTAATTAACATAATGATCTTTTACTCAAATTGAGTTTTTTTTGATTGCTTAATGATAATATGGTAAAATTATGGTAAAATCAGCTTCAAGAGTAATGGAAATTCTTAAGATCGTAAGTACTTCAAGGGAAGGCTTAAAACATAGTGAGATATCGCAGGCACTGGGAATTCCCAAAGGCAGCCTTACTTTTCTCCTTGCGGATCTTACATCCGAAGAATTTTTAGTAATTGAAAATGATGGTCGATATAAAATAGGCCCGCAGATATTATTTCTGGCTAATCGTTACCTGGCAAGCCTCGATATTATTAATTTTAGCGAACCAATATTAAAAGAACTGGTGGCAAAAACGAATGAATCATCGGCGCTGGCAGTTCCTAAAGGCAAGGATGTTGTAGTTGTGGCAAAACAAAACGCGTTTCAGCAGTTAAAACTGGAGTTCGATATTGGAGTATTCTTTCCTCTCTATGCTACTGCTATGGGGAAAGTGATTCTGGCTTATCTTACGGATGAAAAATTAAAGCATTATTTGTCAACAGTGAAATTGGTCCCAATTACCCAGAATACAATAGTTGATCCCCAGAGACTTTTAAAGGAGTTAAAAAAAATACGTGAAAATTCAATCGCATATTCCCTTGAAGAACAATTTGAAGGAAGAATAGCATTGGCGGCTCCGGTATTTAACAATAAAGGAGAGGTAACTGCATCCTTAACTCAACAAATACCTACTGTAAGATTTACCCCGGAGAAGGAACAACTATTAAAATCGGCACTTCTCGAAGCATCAAAGAATCTTTCCAACAAACTTGGCTTCATTTACTAAAAAATTTTAAAATTTGAGAAATGCTCCAGTATTGATATTTGAACATATCAATTGGATTTTTTAAGGTTTCTCGTGATTTTTATTCAATTATTGAAAAACCAATTGACTTTATTCAGACATTGTAATAATTATACCTTTTAAGAAAGTTTATCTTTAAATATTATTTTATTGTCATCAAAGTTTTTTTTATAGAGCTTGCCCGTCTGCGGCGGAGTGGTGACTTCTGAGAAATTAAATTTTTAAAGTTTGTTTTACTGCTTTTTTATAATTTCTCCGGGATTTATCCCTGCCCGTTAGGCAAGGCTGATGTAATCTAAAAAATACTCTCAATATAAACACCCTCAATGTAATTTTTAAAATATCCTTAATGAATTGCATTGATTCCATAAGTCAAAAAAAAATAATCAAAAATAAAAGGAGGATGTAATGCAGGAAAGAGATATTGATATGACTAAAGAGGCAATACTGTTCTTATCGAAGAAAGGACCAATGAGGACAGTTGTTATCATTGTAGTAATTCTGATATTTTTACTGATCCTTAAGCCCTGGGTTCAAGTCGGGGCAGGAGAAAGAGGCGTTGTTCTTAATTTTGGCGCTGTTCAGGAGGCAGTACTCAATGAAGGGCTGCATTTCAGAATACCGCTTGTGCAGGAAGTCATCCGGATGGATGTAAAAGTGCAGAAAGCTACTACTGATGCGGCAGCCGCATCAGCTGACCTTCAGGATGTCAGCTCTACTGTAGCGATTAATTATCATATACTTCCGGATAAAGCGAATATTGTCTATCAGACTATAGGCATACAGTTCAAAGAACGGATAATCGATCCGGCAGTTCAGGAAGTAGTTAAAGCGATTACGGCTAAATATACTGCGGAACAGCTTATAACAATGAGGCCTGCCGTAAGCGATGCCATGAAAACAACGCTTACAGACAGACTTAAAGAGCATAATATAACTGTGGTAGCATTTTCCATAGTAGGATTCAGTTTCAGCAAAATATTCATGGAAGCCATAGAGTCAAAGCAGACAGCCGATCAGCTGGCTCAAAAGGCTAAAAGGGATCTTGAGAGAATAAAGATAGAGGCTGAGCAGAAGATAACTGCGGCCAGAGCAGAGGCGGAATCATTGCGTCTTCAAAGGGCGAATATTTCGAGAGACCTGATTGAGCTAAGAAAGGTGGAAGCTAATTTAAAGGCAATAGAAAAATGGAATGGGATACTGCCTAATGTTACAGGAAGCGGGACTGTTCCGTTCATCGGCGTAGGTGATTTGGAAAAAAGATAAAATAATATTTGTGTTATGATGTTAATGGAGATTGCTGGTTTCATCAATTTACAGGTGAAGCCGGAATTTCTATTAATATTATTGCTTTCTCTATTGAAACTGCCTGAAAGTTCTATAGACGCTAACTCACAATGAATATTACTTCTGCACACCTGGTTTTTAACATAACATGCCTCCGTCATTTTTTCAGCACCGCACAGCAATAATAACGTTGACACATTCTTTCAAAATATCAAATAATATATAATAGCCTTTATCCAAATATTTACGAATATATTAGTATGCGTCTCAAAACATCCTATTTGAAATAAGATTATTTTTAATAGATAAAATGCCCGAAGAACGCAGCCCTGCGGGCGGTGTGGATTGCTAAGCAGACAATAAATGATCAGGCATTACAGGAGTTATGCGGAATGGCAGAAGTAAGTTCATTTGTGGAAGTAGCCGCAATTTTAAGTCTTGCGACAATAATCGGAATAATTGGACAAAAATTCCGTCAACCTTTGATTATCATGTTCCTTATTACGGGAATTCTGGCGGGCCCTTCAGCTTTCGGTATAATACAGAGCTATGATCAGATAGAACTGCTGGCGCATATAGGCATTGCGCTTCTTCTGTTTATTGTGGGCCTTAAGCTCGACCTGCACCTGATCCGCTCTACCGGGCCTGTTGCCCTGGCCACCGGTCTGGGACAGATCGTTTTTACATCAATAATAGGGTTTTTAATTGCATTAGCTCTGGATATGTCTTTCCTGTCCGCTGCTTATGTGGCTGTTGCTCTCACTTTTTCAAGTACAATTATCATTGTAAAGCTGCTATCCGACAAGAGGGAGATAGATTCTCTCCATGGCCAGATAGCAGTAGGCTTTCTTATTGTTCAGGATATTGCCGCGATCCTTGCTCTGATAGGCCTGACCACCTTGGGCTCATCAGTCGCAGAAGAGGGATCGGTTTATGTGTCAGCCCTGATCATTCTTGTCAAGGGCCTGGGACTGCTGGGTGTTATTGCCCTGATGATGAAATATTTTCTCCCTTATCTGACCAGGCGCCTGGCGCATTCATTGGAATTGCTGACTCTTTTTGCGATTGCATGGGCGGTTTTCCTCGGCGCAGGCAGTGAACTGAGCGGGTTCAGTAAAGAAGTGGGGGCGTTTCTTGCCGGAGTATCGCTGGCATCCACCAATTTCCGTGATTCCATCGGAGCGCGCCTTACAGGGCTCAGGGATTTTCTTCTTCTGTTCTTCTTCATTGATCTGGGAGCGCGTCTTGACTGGTCAACAGTGGGCTCTCAGGCCGGTTCATCGGTGATTTTATCCCTGTTTGTGCTCATAGGAAATCCGCTGATCGTTTTGCTCATTATGGGGATTATGGGGTATCGCAGGCGTACGGGTTTTCTTGCGGGCCTAACCGTTGCACAGATCAGCGAGTTTTCTCTGATCGTTGCAGCGTTGGGTGTGACTCTAGGGCATATCTCTAATGATACTATGGGACTGATTACCCTGGTTGGAGTCGTTACTATTTTTATCTCTACTTACATGATCTTATATTCAGGGAAGATCTACAACTTGCTGTCGCGCCCTTTAAAGATTTTTGAAAGGCGTAATCCATACAGAGAAACTTCCATTGATACAGTAAAAGAAACAGCATCTGTAGATGTAATTTTGGTAGGTCTGGGCAACTATGGAAGCGGGCTTGCCGAATATCTGATGCGGAGAAATAAAAACATATTAGGCGTAGATTTTGATCCTGCCGCGCTGGACAGATGGCGGGCACAGGGATTATCCGTGCTATACGGAGACATGTCCGATCCCGATATTCATGAACATCTTCCATTGAAGAAGGCACGATGGGTAATCAGCACAGTCCGTTCAAAGGACATAAATCTTGCTCTTGCGCAAAATCTTCAAAAAGAAGCATACGGCGGCAGACTGGCTTTGACAGCCACGAACGAGGAAGAAGCGCGTGAGTTCGAGAATGCGGGCGCGCATCTTATCTTTCGGCCGTTTACCGATGCAACAGAGCAGGCAGCCGACGCTTTAACTTATGCTCTGGATTATCTGCCGGAAAAAATTGACTGGCCGATTTCATTCGTTGAAGTGCGTATAAAATCAGATGCAGCGATTGCAGGCCAGACAATCAGGGACAATCCATTAAGGTCGCTGACAGGCATATCAATTCTTGCAGTCAGCCGGGGCGGGCAGGTTCATTATGACCCGGAACCTGATTTCAGAATTTTTCCTGGGGACCGCCTACTTATTATGGGGCCTCCAAGCGGATTGAAGGATGCTGAGATGGTGCTGAATGAACTTGATGAAAAAAAAGGTACAGAGGATGCGGACCGGTTTGAAATAGCTGAAATCAGGGTTGCGGATGATTCAAGGCTTTCTGGCAGAACGCTGGCAGATATCCGCTTTCGCCAGAAATATAAAGTTACTCTGATAGGAATTCAGCGGGGTAAAGGCAGGATCACCACTATAAATCCCTTAGAACATATACTTGCAGGTGACAGACTTATTATTATCGGTAAATCCAGATCGGTGAAAAAAATGAAAGGTCAGGAACCATTATAGCTTCCTGTTAAACAAAAAACGGAAGCTGATTCGTCTGGTTTTTAGATCACATAAAAACAAAAAAGACGCTTTCGCGCCCTTTTCGTATCATCTTTGTGTATTGTTATTTTTTTTATATTCGGTTGCAATTGACTTAAACACTGTTAAAGGTGATGTGCAGCCCAAAACCCGATTTTTACTGCAATTTGCTCCCAATGGTTATATCAATATTTAATTATTAGAGGTAACCATAAGTTAAGAATTCTGAATTTTAATTATAGAACAAGACTAAAAAATATTTTTAACAGGATTCCGGGTGCAAATATAAAAACTGGCGTATTTGGTTTTAGCGCGCATATAGATCAACAACACTTTTTAATCCGCCTTCATTCTTGTATGCCTCAGTCTTTTTAATTCTTTTAATATACTGCAATCCTTCTTTTGTTTCCAGATCTCCTATAGCTTTGACGGACATGTAACGGTCATTATAACTACCTGCCTTAAAACGCCCTTTAAGAAATTCCAGCTGCCCTTTCTGTCCGATTATACCTATTGCAGATAGGCAGCATGATGAAAAGAATTCATCTCCTTTTTTGGAATATTTTTTCAGAGGAGCTATTGCCTTAACATTGTTCGTATAGCCGAGTTCCAGCACTTTCCAGAAAGGGCTGTGGTCATTCTTAACCAGTTCAGCATTAAGCTCTCTGGCCAGCTTTTCTACCTGTTGATCCGAAGCTTTATGCTGAAAATGAGCGCGGTTGATTTTTGAAGCAATATCTTTAATCAGAATAGCTACCGGAATATTAAAACAGGGTTCCATAATTTCATTCATACTCCAGACCGGTGCTTTCCCGTTATATATATAGGCCTTTAATTTTACCTTTTTTACACCAGCTATCAATGTGCCGTCAAAAACATGGCATGCCTCCCATGGCGAAAAACCTGTAGTGCGGTAACTGATAATCTGATACCGGTTAACGTAAAGAGAAAGCCCATTCCCCTTTCTCTGGCCAGCGATACATCTGACAGCTATACCGCGGAGAGCGAACTCTTTTTCCAGCCTGGCAGCAAGATAGCCTACGGGATCTTCCATGTTTTCCAGCTTAAGCCGGTTGCTGATATCCGACATGCTGGATCCAACTCCGAGTTTCCCTCTAAGGAAAACAGCCTCATTGCCGGTTCTTTTGTCGATAATGTACATGGTTACGGGAAAATTATTTTTCTTCGCGTAACGGAAACCAGATGGTTCCGGTTCAGTAATAGTGTATGTGAGAGTGCCGCATCCGGCTAAAAAAATTGTAATTAAAAAAATCCAGAATAATTTAATTGAACAGATGTATTTCTGCATCCTATCCCTCCTCATTTGTAGTAGTAATCAATTAATTACATGGAATTAAGTCTGATTCAATAAAGCTGTAAATTACAATATTATATGTCAATAAACAATTGATAGAAATACAGAAAACAAAATTTGTGTAAAGCTGCTCCAAGCAGCTTATTGTTAAAAAATTATATAAGGAGCAGTATAAAAAGATAAAATAATTTTAGTATCTATAATATTTCTGTCAGTTATATGTATTTTCCAATAATAGCAGTAAAATCAACTTAGCAGTTTCCTGAAAAACAGGATACTGTTAGAAATAAACATAACTTTTTATCTGATTAACTATAGTAATGTTTATCTCTGGAGAGCAAAAAACTGAAAAATCTTTCATTATCAGATAGTTATTCGCTTGACATTTTCTGCCTGAAAAGCGATTTGTTAAAATGTTATTTTATATATGTATTTTATTCAGTAAACGGAACGCGGTGCAATTCCGCGGCGGTCCCGCCGCTGTAACCGGGAAGACAGGTCGCTTGTCTGGATATCCGGACAGTCACTGGCGTGCATCAGTTAAGCGTGCCGGGAAGGCGCGAACCGGTCGGAGATCCGGGAGCCAGAAGACGAACTGAATAAACAATAAGCACGAACACGATGGCAAAGGGTTCTTGCAGGTTGGATTAACCTGCGGGAGCCCTTTTTTTTTGGATAAATATATAACCCGTCCTGTAATCTTAAAACTGCCGCCCAGGGCAGAGATGCGGACAGCAGTAATATAGAGATATATGCCTGCAAGTTTGGCCGGGGGGTTTACAGGAACGGCAGGTTGATAGTGAAAATACACAGGTCGACCGCTAAATTTGCGGGATTAATGGCAAAGATGAATGGGAGCACGGCGAAAATGAAGGCTGGGATTATAAAAACACGCGGTCGATAGCGCCAATGCAGACGCCTGCATCGAAAGTGCTGAACTCGATTGTAAGAATGCGCAGTTGACAGCGAAAATGCAGGGGAGCACATTGAAAATGAAGGCTTTGATCGTGAAAATGCAGAGTCGATTACGCAAATGCACAGGTCGGCAGTGAAAAAGCAGAAGCCGGTGTTGAAAATGCGCAGTAAACAGCGCAAATGCAGAGTAAACTGTAGAACTGCGCGGAGGTTTGCCCGCATTTTAGAATAGGATGCAATTATAAAACAAAATAATAATTTAAAATATAAAAGAGGTAAAACATGAATAAGTTAAACGAAACAATTGAAAGGATAAAGAGTCCGGGTAAAGAGAAGTATGAAGAAGCATTAAAAAAACTGGCAGACCAGGCGCGTCCTGCCGGATGCCTTGGGGTTCTTGAGGATATTTCGGCAAGGCTGGCCGGTATTTTTAATACTCTGGACGTTAAACTTAAAAACAAAGTAATTGTTACCTGCGCCGGGGATCACGGAGTGGTTGAGGAGGGGGTAACTCTTTTCCCTCAGGAAGTCACACGGCAGATGGTCTTTAATTTCGTGAACGGAGGCGCGTCTGTTAATGTGATCGCGCGCCATGCAGGAGCACGCGTTTACGTTGCGGACCTCGGGGTAAATTACGACTTCAGGCCTGCGCTCGAAATTTTCCATAAGAAGGTGCGCAAAGGGACATCGAATTTTACCAAAGGGCCTGCAATGACTCGCGGGGAAGCGATACGTTCCATTGAAGCAGGCATAGAGATAGTGGAGGAGCTGATGAAACATGGCCCGGTCGATATGCTCGGCACAGGAGACATGGGGATAGGCAATACGACTCCTTCCAGCGCTGTCATTGCCGCATTTTCCGGCATTCCTGTGGAAAAACTGACAGGCAGGGGAACCGGCATAGACGACGGCATGCTGAAGCATAAGATCGCTGTCATTGAAAAAGCGCTCGCGGTTAACAAGCCGGACAAAAACGACGGTCTTGATGTTCTGGCGAAAGTCGGCGGATTTGAGATCGGCGGGCTGGCAGGGCTTGTGCTTGGCGCGGCAGCCAATGGAATACCGGTGGTGTGCGACGGCCTTATCTCAACAGCCGGCACGCTCATTGCATGCAGTATTGCGCCTAAAGCAAAAGCATATCTTTTCGCGGGCCACCGGTCTATGGAAGCAGGGCATAAATACATGCACGAATACCTGGGTATTGAACCGCTTCTCGATCTTGGTTTCAGGCTCGGCGAAGGCACAGGCGCTGCGGCTGCAATGGAGCTTCTGGATTTATCGACAAGAATACTTGCGGAAATTAAAACGTGGGGAGAGGTCAATATA
>JAFGSG010000067.1 GCA_016934735.1 Spirochaetota bacterium
CTGTAAAGCCAGTTTGCCATTGAGTGCAGGTCTTACTTTATAGCCTTGTGTTTTAAGCATTTCAGCAAGCAGTTCAAGATTTGCCGGCGTGTCATCCACTACCATTATCTTTGCGCTTTTATCTGAATTGTTAAATTTTTTCATTGCATTTTTATCCTTTCCCTTAATATATTCATAAGAGTGCCCACATTGATAAGTTGTCAATAATTACTTCAGTATTTTAGCTGTATATTGTTCAAATTTAGAATTCACGCACACGATATTACCAGCAGTATCGGTAATAACTATGGATAAGGGACTCCGTTCCACAGCTACCCTGAATTTGTGTAATTCGGATTCTGCCTGTTTACCTGCCGATTTATCGCGAATACTTATTGATTTAGGTGTTCTCTTTCTGATGGATCTTTTATTATTTTTCATCAGCTTACGTTTTATAGGATTTTAACTAATAGATTATAACAGCTAAAAAGTAAATATTCAATAAAATTTTTAATAAATATTTTATGGCAGGATTTGTGAAGAGGACGCAAAGAAAGCTTTCTCTGCGTCCCTGAATATACAGTGTTTACATATTTTCAAGCATCATGGCCATGCCCTGGCCGCCGCCAATGCAGAGCGCGCCCAAACCAAGGCTGTGATTTCCTCTTTTCATGAGTCCTATCAAGGTCACAAGCAACCTTGCACCTGAAGCTCCAATTGGGTGCCCTATCGAAATACCGCTTCCAAGTATGTTTGTTTTTTCCGGGTCTGCTTTGAGTTCTCTGATGCATGCAATAGCCTGTGAAGCAAATGCTTCGTTAAGCTCAACTATACCCATGTCTTTCATGGAAGTACCCGTCTGCTTAAAAACCTTCCTTACCGCAGGTACAGGTCCAATGCCCATATATGCCGGGTCAACACCGCCGGAAGCGTACGCTTTCACCTTAACAAGCGGTTTAAGACCGAGTTCCTTTGCCTTTTTATCGCTCATCATTAGCACGGCTGCTGCTGCGTCGTTAATTCCTGATGCGTTGCCTGCTGTTATTGTGCCGTCTTTTTTAAATGCAGGTTTAAGCTCTGCCATCTTTTCCACACTGGTTTCCATAGGACGTTCATCAGTGTCAAAAACAAGCGGATTGCCTTTCTTCTGAGGAATAACAACAGGAATGATCTCATCTTTGAATACACCGTCTTTAATTGCTTTTCGCGCACGTGCGTGGCTTAAGGCTCCCAGTTCATCCTGCTCACGCCTGCTAATGCCGTATTTTTCCGCAATATTCTCCGCTGTTATACCCATATGATACCCGTAAAAAATTTCATAAAGTCCGTCAAAAACCATTAGGTCAACAAGATCAACATTGTTCATTCTGGCGCCCCATCGCGCTGCTGGAAGTGCATACGGTATCATGCTCATGTTCTCCTGACCGCCGGCAACTATAATTTCCGCGTCGCCTGCTTTGATTGCCTGTGCACCCAACGCTATTGCTTTTAAGCCGGAAGCGCAGACTTTATTTATTGTAAAAGCCGGCGTTTCTTTCGGTATCCCAGCTGCAATCGCTGCCTGCCTGGCAGGGTTCTGTCCCAAACCGGCTGTAACGACATTCCCCATTAAAACCTCATCTATCTCAATCGGTTTCAGGGAATCACTGAACGTATAACCTTTTTTCTCTAATGCGGTCATGCCTAAACCTTTAAGCATATCCGGCTCATATTGCGTAAGACTATTGCTCGCTACAGGTTTTAATCCGGCATTCTTTAAAACACCGTTTAGAACAATAGCACCTAATTGAATGGCAGGTGTTGCCTTTAATGTGCCGCCGAATTGTCCGACAGCGGTTCTCGCTGCAGATACTATTACTACATCTCCCATAATAATTTCTCCTTGTATTATATATAAAAAATACGATTTTACCAGAAATAATTAAAAATCGCTGTAACGTTATTAATGTTTACTACAAGAATAAAAATCGCAAATAAAATCAATTAAATTTTGCTGTTTATGGAATTAATTGCATATGTATTCAACTGCTTACTTTGTAGATTTGTCAAGAGCAGCGCGGACATTATTAATAATGTCTGTTGCTTTTAATACCGGAACCTTGCTTTTTTCAACGCACATGTCTCCGGCGAGGCCATGAATATACGCACCTATGCCTGCAGCGTTAAACGGTGAGATATCTTTTAACAGAAGCGCACCCGTAATACCGGATAAAACGTCCCCTGATCCGGCAGTGCCGAGTGCGGGATTGCCTGTAGTGTTTATCAGCGAATTATTTCCGTCAGTAATGATTGTTGCCGGGCCCTTTAACAGTACAATTGCTGATGTTTTTTTCGCGAGCTCCTTTGCATAAAAAAGCCTGTTTTTTTTAATCTCATCTACCGGCTTTTCGAGCAGTTTTGATGCTTCGTTAAAATGCGGGCTTAAAAGATAAGAAATATTACCGGGCAAGGGATTAAATTTTAAATATACCGAAAGATGAAATAAACCATCGCCATCAATCAGGACTTTTTTAATTCCGCTATCCTTTAACTTATTAATAATACTGTTAAATATATACGAAGAAATTTCAGTCCTGCCCATACCCGGGCCTATAATCATAGAGTCAAAGTGCCTGCTTTCTTTGAAAAATTTATTAATATCTTCTATAATATTCTTCTGAATATTTTTTTCCTGCGTCTGCAGATTCAGGGAATCAAGCGTTCTTGTCATTAGTTCAGGGATCTGTCCTGCTATTATATTTCTTGCCTGATTGGTGGTCAGCAGTGTCGCAAGTCCTGCCCCGGTTTCGAACGCGGATACAGCCGACATAATTATTGCTCCCTCCATGCCGTCGAAACCGCCGATCAACAGCACATGGCCTGCTGTGCCTTTATGCGAATCTGCATCTTTCAATAAGGAGAGACGTATCCTCACATAATCGCTGTCTAGAAGGTCAATCGGCAGCCCGGGAGAATTCGAAAGCCGCACCGGGAATCCAATATCGGAAATCTGCAGGATTCCGGTGTACTGTTTACCGGGATATGTCACAAGAGATATTTTTGGCAGGCCCATTGTAACAGTATAATCAGCTTTCACAACCTCGCCTTCCGGAGCTTCTCCATCGGACGGAAGCCCGCTCGGCAGGTCAACAGAAAGAATTTTTACTCCGGAATTATTTATTTTTGCTATACTGTCTTTAAATATACCTCTCGGGCTTCCTTTAAAACCTGTTCCCAGCAGGGCATCTACAATTAAACCGTATTTGCCGAGATCAATATTTTCTATTGTCTGATCATCGAGAAGAGTTATATTTATATCGCTATTTTTACAAATGTTCAGATAAATATTTGAAGTATTCGATACTTTCTTTATATCTCCGGCAATAAATATATCAACATAATAACTTTTATTAAAAAGAAAATATGCTGCGACAAATCCGTCGCCGCCGTTGTTGCCCGTACCGCAGAATACCGCAATTTTCTTTACTGACATGAAAGATGAAATAATATAATCCGCTATTGACTTACCGGCGTAGCCCATCAGAACTTCGCCGGGTATTCCGAGCTCTTCTATCGCAATACTGTCGATTTTTCGCATCTGTTCAGCAGTAACGACCTTCATGGCCCTATCTCCATTCCAGCACTTCAACACCCTTCTTTGAAGCATGATAAGAATAAAAATTTCCAGAACTGTCAGCTAATATTTCATCAAATGAGCTGTTTATTGCGGAAAATTTTATTGATACATTAGTCACAATTTCACCATTTAAACTGCACACAATATACTTTATAAATTGTTCATCGATATCCCATAAAAATAGATGTTTATCGTCTACCAAATTGAAAAGTTCATTCTTATGATCATCAATTATGAAAGCAGTTTCAAGGTCTTTTTCATTTTTAATCGAATATGTATATATTTTCCTGTATTTAAAATTAACTGCATTGTAATAACCGGCAGATATCAATAACTCGTCTCCGCTTTCATATATTAATATTTTTTCAATTTTACCTATTGTGGAATCCTTTCCATCCTGCTCTTTTAAGTCTGATTCAACAAAATTAATACTTAGATCCCTTCTTTTATTCGTGAAACGGTACACTGTCCACATATCATAAGATCTTGTTATAACGAATAGTCTATCGTTTTGATCAACAGTCAGACTTTCTATTGATGTAAAAGGAATATCCGGTGAACCTGTTCTGCCAAGTGTATAAAGCAGACTGCCCTTATTATCAAAAACCAGTATATATGATAAAGAGATACCGGTTTCTCTCATGTGATTCTGCTGATTATATTTTTGTGACGGTGAAAAGCTGTTCTGAATATAAATATTTCCGCTTGAATCTACAGCAATGGCCTCAATAATGCTGAATTGAAATTTTGAAAATTTTTCCAGGCTTTTTTCCGGAACATCCGGTTTCTTATCACCAATTAATAACAGAAGTTCGCAGTTTTTATCAAGTACCTGTACTCTTTTTAAAATATTATCTGCTATATATATATTATTTTTTTTAACTTCTATCCTGAAAGATACATCAAGAATATCTTCATCATATTTAAGCATCACATTCCCGGGAGAGTTTCCCGCATTTATAGTACACAAAAGTTCAGATTTTAATTTATTTGTTTTCCATTTGCCGCAGCTAAATAATATAATAAAAAGAAAAAAAATAATCAACTTCTTCATAAATATGGCCTCAGTAATTTTTACATTCTTATTATTCTAAAACAATCCTTGTTGTCAAGAACATCTTACTATGTTAATTGTTGACAGAAAGCAGCAAATTAATATTTATAACTGATAATGTATTTATTACCCATCTTAATAAATGTAATTGAGGATCACTTCTATAAAAAAATATTTTTAAAGATGAATAAATCGATATGCTTAATATTGCAGTAAAGACAGTCTTACTGTCGAAATGATAACAAAAATATCTGAATAAAGGGAACCAGCTATGACTAAAATAATCAGTAATTTACCGCGAATATGTTTTATCGGCTGTGGAGATATTGCTTTAAAACATGCAAAAATTTTAAAAACTATATATCCTGCTGTTGAATTATCCTTTGCCAGTAGAAATAAAAATAAGGCAAAACAATATGCTGACATATTCAAAAGCAGACTTTATTTCGGCAGTTATAAAGATGCATTTATTTCTAAAACTTTCGACATTGCTTTCATTACAACACCGCACGCTTTTCATTCTGAACTTGCGGTAATGGCAGCTAATAATCATAAAGATATAATAATTGAAAAACCTGTAACAAGAAACCTGCAGGAACTGATAAAAATCGAAAATGCCGTTAAAAAAAACAAGGTGAGATGCGCCGTAGCTGAGAATTATTATTATAAATCATTTATAAAAAAAATAAGAAGCTACATTGAAGAAGGGCTGATAGGCGACGTTCTTTTTATTGAACTTAACAAAACAGGCCGCTCAGAAAAGAGCGGATGGCGCACAAACAAAGGGATGATGGGAGGTGGAGCTCTTCTTGAAGGAGGAGTTCATTGGATAAACACTCTCGTATCTCTCGCGGATTCCGCTCCTGTCGAAGCTATGGCATTCAAACCCGGAATTAAATACAAGACCAATATCCCATTCGAGGATTCCATAATGGTAAATGTTGCTTTTAAAAACGGCGTTATTGGGAAACTTCTGCATTCCTGGAAAATAATGAATCCTGCAAAAGGCATGAGCCTTTCAAAAATATACGGGACAAACGGAGTAATCACTTTCGAGAGCAACGGCTTGTTTTTTTCAGTTCACGGAAAAAAAATAAAGATAAGATTAGCTAATCCTTTTGATTTGCTCGGATTTAAAGCAATGCATAAATCCTTTATCGAAAATTATATTAATAACGTACCATGGAAGCCGTCACTTGACAGGATTAAACTTGAATTGAGATTGATTGAATCAGCCTACAAGTCGCTTAAATCAAAAAAATCCGAAATAATTTAAAAAAAAATCATGGCCGGAAGATCCTGTGTCTCTTCCATGACCATGATGAATATTTTAGGAGCGTATGCTTTACTTAATTTATTATTAAACCAGCAAATTTTTTAAAATGTAACAATAAGTGCCGGTTAATCTACACGCCGGCACTTATCATAAATTCCGGTTATCTTCTCCAACCGCCTCTGCAGTTATTGTTTCGAAGATCATTAAACTTTTCCAACTGATCTTTTGTGAGAACTGATTCCACAGCTTTACGGTGTTCTTCTCTCAGATCATTAAGCTTATTCAGATCGTTTCTGCTCTCGAACCGCTTTTCACGATACTGCGTTCCGATATCGAAAATCTGTTTTAGCTGTTTATCTGAAAGACCAAGCTCAGTTTGTATTAGACTTAAATGCATAAATCCGCCGCCTATGCCAGGGCCGAGACCACCCTTGCCTCCCTTTCTGCCGTAAGCAAATGCTTCGTTAGCTGTAAAAGCAAATGCGACTAATACAGCAAGAATTACTAATCTTTTCTTCATGTGTTTTACTCCTTTTGCGTATTTGCGGATTTAGACCTTTATCCCCGGTAAAAGGTTCCATTTATTTATCAAGAATTCGGGTATCTCTCGTTTGTTAGTTGGAAGGAATATTCGGACATAGAAAATAATAAGAACCGATAACAAAAAAATTGAGCAGATTTTTAATCTGCCCAATGTGTCTGTACTCTATGCATGTCAGTAAAAAATTATTTTCCGAACATTTTCGCGAAATAATTGTATATTTTAGCTGCGTGCGCAGAGTCTCTGCCTTCGGAAATTATTCTGAATATGGGCTCGGTATTTGAAGGCCGTAAATGCACCCAGCCGCCTTTGAATTCATTATGATTAATAAAATCTATTCTTAATCCGTCTATGTCGGAAAATTTTTCACCTTTGAATTGATCAATAATTTTTTTAAAAATAATCCTGTTCCTATTACCATCATCGGATCTAACTTTTCCTTTTTTCATAGTATATTGAGGAAGACTGTTCACCAGATCTGATACGCTTTGACCGCGTTCTGCCATCATCTCAAGCACATAGCCTATGCCGGCAAGGCTGTCCCTGCCCATATTGATCTCCGGCGAAATAACTCCGCCGTTGCCCTCTCCTCCGATACGGGCGCCTTTTCGCCTCATCTCTTCTGTAACATTTATTTCACCTACTTTAGTACGCTTAACATTCACTTTGTATTTATGTGCAATATCGTCAATTGCTTTTGTTGTAGAAAGATTGACGACAACCCTGCCTTTCTTCTTTGAAAGCAGATGCTCGGTTACTAGTGCCAGCGTGTTCTCTTCTCCGATCGGGATTCCGTGCTCATTGACGATTGCAAGCCTGTCTGCGTCCGGGTCCTGTGCAAACCCGATATCGGCATGGTATTTTTTTACCGCTTTGGCGAGGTCTGTTAAATTTTCGGGAACCGGTTCAGCACCTCTCGGGAAAGGGGCATTTATGTCGCAGTACAGGGGAATTATTTTACAATTTAATTTTGATAATAATTTTAATGTTATTTCAGAACCTGCGCCATTCACTGAATCAAGAACGACTTTAAATGCTTTCTTTTTTATTTTTTCTTTATTAATTACGCGGAGAACTTTTTCTATGTGAACATTGTCTGAATCGGGATTGTATCTTATTGTTCCTGTTTTATTCCATGACACATATTTAAAATTATCTTCTAAATATTCAAAAAAAATGGTTATCTCCTTTGCATTAAGAAAAATGCCGTTTTTATTAATTAACTTAAAGGCATTCCATTCAATAGGATTATGAGAGGCAGAAATCATAATACCGCCATCTGCCTTAAGATCCTTAACCATAAGCTCAACTGTAGGAGTAGGCACAATGCCCAGATCTATCACATTACAGCCGGAAAGTGCAAGAACATGCTCAAGAATATGGGTAATTGCTTCGCCTGTAGGACGCGTATCCCTTCCGACTACAATAGTCCCTCTCTTTGTGTATTTTGCAAACGCAGACGCGACCTTTACTATCAAGTCAGGAGTAAGCGTATCACCAACTACACCACGTATACCAGACACGCTTTTCATAAGTTTTGATGCCATGTAATTTATCTCCTTCTGCTTCTTCTTGTCTTTTTTCTCTGTACTCCCGCATAAGAGTCGTATTTGTTTGTTTCTTCTTCAGAATTCGGTTTCCTGTGGGCAATCTGCTGCGGGCGTGGTGCTGAAGATAATGGTATACCACCTGAACCGAACTGCTCAACCTCAGCATGGAATTCACCTCCCGTAGGAGCAAATTGATATTCAGGTTCAGGCTGAATTATTTCTTTAATCTGTACTTTTAATAAATATTCAAGTATATCCTGTTTAAGCAGGTCAAGCATCTGTCTGAAAAGATCCATACCCTGCAATTTGTATTCTATCAACGGATTTTTTTCACTGTAACCTGCTGTCCATATACCGTCGCGGAGTTCATCCATATTCAATAGATGTTCCCGCCATTTTGAATCTATTGCCTGAAGAGCGATCATTCTTTCGAGAGCTCTCATTTCTCCGGATGGGAGTTCCTGTTCCTTCAAGTTATATTTCTTTAAAAGCTCATCGGCAATCATTTTCTGAAAATCATGATAGGACAAAGAAGTCTGAGAATCTATATCAAGGAAGTATTTTGTTTTAAGGAATGCTTTCATTCCTTCGACATCCCAATCATCGCTGTGCCGCTGCCCGTCCGAGTAAATCTCCACAACGGCTTCGCTTATATCGTTAATATATTCTTTAACCTTTTCGGATATATCCGCGCCATCGAGAATCTCATTTCTCAATTTATATATAAATTCGCGCTGGCTGTTCATCACATCGTCGTATTCGAGAAGATGCTTCCTGATCTCAAAGTTCCTTCCTTCGACGCGTTTCTGCGCGTTCGCTATGGCCTTACTGACCATTTTGCTCTCGATCTCCTGCCCTTCTTCCATCCCAAGCCTCTGCATTACCGAGGCTATTCTTTCGGAACCGAATATGCGCATAAGGTCATCTTCAAGCGACAGGTAGAATCTGGATGAACCCGAGTCGCCCTGCCTGCCTGATCGGCCGCGGAGCTGATTATCAATACGGCGCGATTCGTGCCGTTCTGTACCGAGAATATGAAGGCCGCCGGCCTGCACAACTTTCTCATGATCATTAATCCAGTCGCTTCCCATGCGGACAACATCCTTCGCCTTCTGCTTATCCTGCCCCATCATTGCTTCTGCAATCCCGCCAGCCTTGCTGAAATTATTTTCGTAAACCGAAAGCTTAAAATCATCCCACATCTTAACATCATGGATGGGAACATGTTGTTCGAGTTCATCTACATACAGTTTTCTTCCTCCAAGTACTATGTCAGTGCCGCGGCCTGCCATGTTCGTCGCTATTGTTACACCGCCTGACCTTCCAGCTTCGGCAATAATGTTGGCTTCCCTTTCGTGGTATTTTGCATTCAATACATTGTGTATAATGCCTTTTCTTTTCAGTATATTGGAAAGCTTTTCAGATTTCTCTATTGAAATCGTACCTACAAGAATAGGCTGGCCTTTGCTTTGAAGTTCTTCTATTTCTTTTGTGATTGCTGTGAATTTTTCGTTTTCTGTTCTATATATTTTATCAGGATTATCAATACGTATCATTGACATATTAGTGGGAATGACAACTACGTCCAGATTATATATTTTTTTAAATTCGATTGCTTCTGTATCTGCGGTACCTGTCATTCCGGCCAATTTTTTATACATTCGGAAATAATTCTGGAATGTAATGGATGCAAGAGTCTGGCTCTCACGCGCAATTGTGACATTCTCCTTTGCTTCAAGCGCCTGATGCAGGCCGTCGGAGTATCTTCTGCCCGGCATTATCCTTCCGGTAAACTCGTCAACTATTATTACCTGGCCTTCCTTTACCACATAGTCAACATCCCTGTGAAAAATAGTGTGAGCTTTTAACGCCTGATTGACATGGTGTACAAGCTCTATATTCTGATTATCATACAAATTATCTATCTTTAACAGTCTTTCGACATGCCTTACCCCGTCTTCAGTCAATAGAACGTTTCTGTCTTTTTCGTTTACTTCGTAATCCGGCCCCTCCTTAAGGCTGGGGATAATTTTGTTGACTAGATAATATTTCTTTGTGGATTCATCAGCAGAACCGGAAATAATAAGAGGAGTTCTCGCTTCATCAATTAAAATCGAGTCAACCTCGTCCACGATAGCAAAGTTAAGATATTTCTGCACCCTGAGGCTTTTATGCTCAACCATATTATCACGAAGATAATCAAATCCGAATTCGTTATTTGTTCCATATGTGATATCGCAGGCATAGGCTTCCTGTCTCTCGAAAGGATCCATGTCATGCTGGATAACGCCTACTGTAAGCCCTAAAAAGCGGTAGATCGGCCCCATCCATTCCGAGTCCCTTCTTGCAAGATAGTCGTTAACGGTAACAAGAAACGCGCCCTTGCCGCTCAATGCGTTTAAATATATCGGCAGAGTAGCTACCAGGGTCTTTCCTTCACCTGTTTTCATTTCTGCAATCTTGCCATTGTGAAGGACGACTCCTCCCATAAGCTGAACATCGAAATGCCTCATGCCGACTGTACGTGCTGCAGCTTCCCTTACTGCTGTAAATGCCTCGGGTAGCAGGCTGTCAAGAGACTCGCCTTTTTCTATCCGTCCGCGAAACTCATTAGTCTTTGCCGCGATTTCAGCATTTGATAATTTTTTCATTTCGGGTTCTAATGAATTAATTCTTTCAACTATAGGCTGTAAGCTTTTGACATCCCTCTCGTGTTTCGTGCCGAAGAAAATGCTCAATATTTTATCTATCATATTACCACCCTTTTATTACATATACTTAATAAATCAATTCAATAGTAAATCCGTCTGTTGATGTCGATCATGGAATTCAACTTAATATAATATCAGATCATCCCTGTTAATTACTTCATCAAAATACGAACTGCCCAGAATATCCTTTATTTGTGAAGTTTTCTTGCCTTTAATTATCTGCAATTCATTAAAATTATAATTTACAATGCCTTTCCCGATTATATCCCCTGATTTATTTATTATTTCCACAGCATCCCCCAGATGAAATTTACCTTCTATATCAATTACACCCGTGGAAAGCAAAGACTTTTTATGCTGCTGAAGTGCTTTGACAGCTCCGTCATCGATCTCGATCTTTCCTGAAGATTTCATGTTGAAAGCAATCCATCTTTTCCTACTGCTTAGGGGCTCATTCCCTATAAAAATAGTGCCTATCTTTTCTCCCTTTATTATTTTTGAAAGAATACCACTTGCTCTTCCATTAGCGATAATCATCTTTTCCCCGCACTTTATTATAACCTCAGCTGCCTTGATCTTGGACAGCATGCCTCCGGTGCCGTGAATGCTGCCTGAGCCGCCTGCTTTGGCAATAAGGTCCTTTGTTATCTGGTGGATTTCTTCAATGGGTTCAGGGTCGAATAAATTATTGTAAAATCCGTCTACATCCGACAGAAGAATTAAAAGGTCAGCTTCTACAATATTCGTTACATGTGCGGATAAAATATCGTTATCGCCGAATTTTATTTCTTTAATTACAACGGAATCGTTCTCATTAACTATCGGGATAATACCCATTTCCAGAAGAGCGTGAAATGTATGTCTTGCATTTATAAAACGCTTTCTATCTTTAACATCGTCTTCAGTTAGCAATATCTGGCCGACTTCGCAACCTGCTTTTAAAAATGCTTCCCTCCATGTGTTCATCAGTATTGTCTGGCCTATGGAAGCAAGTGCCTGTTTCTTTGGTATGGAAATATTTTCCCTGTTTGTTTTTAAAGCTCCCGCGCCGGCGCTTATGGCGCCTGAAGACACAATGACGATAGAGTAACCGGAATTTTTTAAGGATAATATATCAAATACCAGTTCAGCAATTCTCGCCTTTGAAATAGCATTGTTCTCGGTAATTATGGATGTTCCGATTTTGATTACTATTTTTCTTGTATTTTTTATTAGTTGTTTACGCGGCAAAATATTGTCTCCAATTAAGCCTCATTCCCATATCTTTCCGTAAAAAGACTGCGTAAAATGCAAGCGGAGCAAGTTAAGACCAGTCTTTACTCTCACCCGTGCGAAGCTTGGGAGAGGGTAGCGGCTATAACGCTTGCCCGGGTGAGGGCATGCAAGCAATGTCTTTCTGATTATTCCGCTTTTTTACGCGACCTTTCATAGAAAGGAATGTGTTTAACTTTTATATCTTAGCAAATCCATTTTCCAAATCTGCAATAATATCGTCCGGATCTTCAAGCCCGACCGCAAGCCTGAACAGATTGTCAACTATCCCCAGATTGTATCTCTGTTCACGTGTATATTTGTAATACGTCACAGTTGCAGGATGCGTTATTAAAGTTTCAACTCCTCCAAGGCTCGGAGCGATATATATCATTTCGAGAGCATCCATAAATCTTTTGGAAGCATCAAGATCGCCTTTTATTGTAAAGGTCACAACTCCGCCACCGCCCTTCATTTGTTCTATCGCGACATTGTAATGAGCATGGCTCTTTAAAAAAGGATAATACACTTTTTCAATTTTCGGATGCTTTTCAAGATACTCTGCAATTTTTAGAGTGTTTTCGTTCTGAGTCTTTACTCTAACCGGAAAAGTCTTTAATCCTCTCAGCAAAAGATAACAGCAATGTGGATCGATGACGCCTCCCATTGATTTATGCAGATCTCTTACTTTCGATACAAGTTCTTTTTTACCGAGAAGAACACCTGCCAGGATATCATTGTGACCTCCAAGATATTTCGTTCCGCTATGTATTACAAGGTCAATTCCAAATTCGAGCGGTCTTTGATTAAATGGTGTGGCGAATGTGCTGTCAATGATGGTGATCACTTTATGCTTATCAGCGATCTTTCTAAATTTTATAAGATCAAAAACATTCAGGTAAGGATTAGTCGGCGATTCGGAAAAAATAAAACGCGTGTTTTTTCTGATTGAAGAATCCAGAACGTCATATTTTCCAAAAGGAACAATTGTGCATTCAATGCCGAATCGTTTAAGATACGACCTGCAGAATTCGAGCGTCTTACCGTAACAATCGTCAGTAATCACAATATGGTCGCCTGTCTGCACAAGAGCGAGAATTGTCGTGGTTATAGCCATCATGCCGGAAGAAAACATGAGCGAATCTTCAGCTCCATCAAGATCAGCCAGCCGCTTTTCAGCGACCTTTTCAGTCGGATTGCCGTATCTCCCGTATTCGAATCTTATTTTATCGTTCTTTGTGTATGCCTCGATCTCTTTGCTGTCTTTAAAGCTATATGTCGAAGATTGTACTATAGGAGTAGTAATAGCATCCGCATAGCGCAGCCTGTCTTCTCCCGAATGAATTGATCTTGTAAAAATCGACTTGTTTTTATCTTTCTCTGACATTATTCCTCCTCCTTATAATAATGGTAGATAGACACAACTGTCTAATAATCGTCCGGTGCTTTTTGAAATTTGACAGTATTATTAAAATAATGTTTAAAAACAGGTTCGGACATTCACCTCTGTATAAATTATTAAAAACATTAAAAACAGATACAACTAAAGTAATCCATCAATAATATCAATAAGTTTTTCAATGTTATACCCGCTGATTGAAGATATAGGTAAAATATTTTTATTATCGAATTGTTTAATTCTGTCTTTGATTTCATTTTCGGACAATAAATCAGATTTTGATAAAATAATATAATACGGTTTCTTTACAAGCTCCCTGTTGTATGTTGCGAGTTCATTTTGTAACAGTTCAAGATTATATAACGGATCAGGTTCTATGATTTCTATAAGAAAAAGAATTACTTTTACTCTTTCAATATGTCTCAGGAATGAAAGCCCCAGTCCAAGGCCTTTATGGGCGCCTTCAATAATGCCCGGGATGTCTGCGATCTTGTAAAAAGATCCGTCTTTGCGCTGAACAGTCCCGAGATTAGGAATAAGCGTTGTGAATGGATAATCCGCAATCTTTGGCCGTGCATTTGTGATCTTTGACAAAAGAGTTGATTTACCGGAATTAGGCAGTCCCACCAGACCAACATCTGCGATTAACTTTAAATTCAGCGATAAAGTTCTGCTTTCGCCGTCCATTCCAGGCTGAGCGAACCTGGGAGTCTGGTTAGTGGCAGTTTTAAAGAAATCATTTCCTTTGCCTCCTATTCCGCCCTTAGCTATCTCGACCTTCTCATTTTCTTCCAGCAGATCACAAATAATTTCTCCGGTTTCAGAATCAATGACTTCCGTCCCGGCCGGAACCATTATTATCAGATCAAAACCGTCCCGGCCGTGTTTGTTTTGTCCCATGCCAGGCTGGCCGTTTTCCGCTTTATATATCCGGTCTTTGAATAAATGAGAAAGATTAACATAAGAAGGGTTAGCTTCCAGGAATATAGCTCCGCCTTTACCTCCGTCTCCGCCGTCAGGTCCTCCTCTGGCCACATACTTTTCTCTCCTGAATGAAACAGCTCCTGCGCCGCCCTTGCCGCTCTGTATACGTATTTTTATTGAATCTGTGAATTTGCTCAATTTTATTCTCCTGAATAAAACAAAATCGCGTAGAAGATTTAATCTTTACGCGATCTTTTTAAGATTAACTGTTTTACGGGTAAAAATTATACAGATGGATATATCGATACTTTCTTTCTTACCTTATCTAAGCGCTCATAAGTTACCACTCCATCGATCTTGGCAAAAAGGGTATCGTCGCGTCCTTTCCCGACATTGGTTCCGGGATGTATTCTTGTTCCGCGCTGACGTACAAGTATTGACCCGCCTTTAACGAATTGACCGCCGTATACTTTTGTTCCCAGTCTTTGAGAATTTGAATCTCTGCCGTTCCTTGTGGATCCGGCGCCTTTTTTATGTGCCATTTCTAACCTCTTTGGTCAAAATAAATTTTCAATGCTTCAGGATGAATTTTAATTATTTCTTCAAGGCCTGCCAGCATACTGTTGATGATTATATACACCTTGTTTAATGCAGCAGCATCAAGTTTATTGATCGGTATTACCGAATTTAAAAAACCCTGCTTTTGTCTGACTTTCTGATGTACTCCGGCGACTTTTGTAATTGAAATGACCGCTGTCTGAATCACCGCTGAAACAGCTGCACACACTATATCGGAATTCCTGCTCCCGAATCCCGCGTGGCCATTTACTTTAATTTCAATATCCTTTCCCTGTCCTGCTTTTACAAATCCGCCTTCACTAATTAAATTGAATAAAAATACTTCGATCACTTATATCAGCTTGCTGATAAATCGCTTATTTTTAATTGTAAATAATCCTGACGATGCCCCAGTGTCCTTGTATAATTCTTTCTCTTTTTAAACTTTATACCCCTGACTTTTTTCCCTCTTGTAACACCTAAATTTTCTGCTGTTACTTTAACATTGGTTAGATAGGGCCGGCCGATCATCACTTTATCACCGTCAGCAAACATCAGAACCTTGTTAAGAGTTACTGTTTTGTTTGTTTCATCAATTGTATCTACACTTATAATATTATCTTTTTCTACCCTGTATTGTTTACCATTGACTTCGATTATTGCGTACATTTTTATTATTCCTTAATATAAATTTATAAATACAAAATACTGCAGTCTACTCCATGACTGTTTTTGATACCTCAGAATCCCCGTCTGACCTGTTAATTTTGCGCAACTTAAGATGAAATCCGATAATTATTCTTTCATTCATAAAATTAAAACCGCCCCCGGAAGGGGGTTGGGGAAAGGTTATCTCTGGGCCCACAAGGACTTGAACCTTGGACCTACTGATTATGAGTCAGCCGCTCTAACCAACTGAGCTATGGGCCCTGA
>JAFGSG010000009.1 GCA_016934735.1 Spirochaetota bacterium
TGTAACCATTGGGAACAAATCAAGGTAAAAATCAGGTTTTTTATTTGGAGAACCAATAAAAACTCTGATTTTTAGAGGTTCCCTTATGTAAATTACATTAGAATGGAATATCATTTCGATCAAAGTGAAACATTTTATTACAATCGGCACATTTCTTATCGCAAAGCTTCCCTCGAAATGACAATTTTTTAATAAGTCTATCAATTCTATTCAATATAAACAAGGCAAAGTCATGGCAATAACAAAAGCCGAAAAGGTCGCATATACCAATTATGTAAAAGAGCATCAGCAGGACATAGAAAAATCAAGATCCAGACTAAAAGAAATAACCAACAAAATGAAATCAATGCGCAGCATTGCAGGTTATTTTAATATTGAAGCAATAATTGAATATATCAAAATTATAAAAATTTATCTTAAAATGAACGATATATCCAAGGACATGTTGGGGCAGAAAAACGAAACCTATCTGAATAACGCAAGAAAAGAAATATACAAGGTTTTACAATTGGCTGAAGAAGTAGTTGGCAATGATCTGGACAGATCACTAAAGGAAAATGAAGAATATCTAATAAAAATTGAAAAAATAAATTCAGCGCAGATTCTGAATCTTTTAACTCTGATTCAGGATGTCATTGCAAGACTGATAAGAGGATTCGGTGAAGGTTCAAAATGGAAATGGTCATTTGTCGATATCCAGGGTCGAATGGCTATTGTAATAAGAAATTTTATCAATTTTTCGGCTCTTCAAAAAACCAGGGATCCCAGAAAGCCATTTTTTAAAGAAAGACGGGATCTGTTAAAATTATGTAAAAGCAACTTGAATAATGCAGCACAGCAATTCAGAACAAGATATGAAGTTTCAACCAATGTACCCGCAGATATGATCAAATCAATTGAACTCCTGTCAGCTCTCAGGAAAATAAATATTTTATCAGGCGAAACTGAAGAATCCGATAAATTGAAAAATACAATCGATGCCTTAAGACAAAGATTGGAGGCAGATGAGAAAAAAAAGAATAAAAAAAAGAAAAAAGAATAAAAATTTTTGTAAATATATATACAAAATAATTTTTTTGGCTTGACAGCTACTATTTTTTTATTTATTTTATTAGCACTCAATCTCGAAGAGTGCTAATAAAAAATAATCAACAAAAAAGCAGTATGGATAAAGATAAAACCCAAAATAGAAATTTAGATGAAAGAGAATCATCTGTACTAAAAGCGCTTGTCTATGAGCACATTATATCCGGCAAGCCAATAGGGTCCAGGTCTTTTGTAATCAAATATTCATTTTCAATATCACCGGCTACTATGCGGAATATTATGTTTGACCTGGAAAAATTGGGCTACTTAACACAGCCGCATACTTCTGCGGGCAGACTTCCTACAGATAAAGGTTATAGATTTTACGTTGATTCACTTCTGGATTCGTATGAATTTTCAATGGACAATACTTCAAATATAAATGAAGAAACCCTAAAGAGGGAATTGCAGATAGACCATATGTTCAATTCCATAACAAAAATGCTTTCTGCAGTTTCAAAATACGCAGGCATAGCTTTAAGCCCGATACCTGATCATTCAATAGTAAAACATATTGAACTGGTCCCATTGGGTGAAAATACCATATTATTTATTATGGTCACCAGAATGGGCATTGTACTTAATCAGAAGATCACGATATCGTCCAGTTTCAGTCATGACGACCTGCATGCTTATTCAAAATACCTGACCAGCGAATTGTGCGGATTTTCTCTTTATGATATCAAGAAGGATATATTTGATAATCTTCGTAAAAATAAAATGATAAGTGCGAGCGAGGAAATTGCTCTTGACATAGCTGAACTGGCTCTATCAAAAAACGAGAAGTCAAATTTATTCATAGATGGTATAGAAAATTTATTATATATTCCCGACATGATCGAAGCCAATCATCTGGAAACACTCCTTTATCTTTTAAAGAAAAAAGATGTTTTAAAGTACATAATGGAAAAAAACATTGAAAGCGACGGGGTGAATACTTTTATAGGAGAAGAAATTAACGGCGAAGATATATCAGGATGCAGCATTGTATCTTCTCCATATAAAATCGGAAATCAGAATGTTGGATCACTTGGGATTTTAGGTCCCACAAGAATGGATTATGAAAAGGTTGTACCTCTTGTAGATTACACTGGAAGAATGGTTTCCGATCTTCTAACAAAAATGGCTAAATAATTTTAGCATGTTTTATTCATCTGCTGAATGAGTCGATATTTTTTATTAAGATTTGTTATTATATTTTTTTTAATGAATAAAAAATTAATGCAGGTGATACAGAATGTTAAAAAATAAAAAACATAATTTCAATAAATCAGAAGAGAGCAAGGATTTGGAAAAAGAAATAAAAAATGACGATTCTGCCGAAGATAAGTTTTCTGATCCAAACAGCAGAGAGAATCCGGACACCGGTGATGGAGCACCGAAAGATAATATATTGCCGGATTTAAAAAAACTTCAGGAAGAACTCGATAAAAAAACCAAAGAGATCGAAGACCTGACCGATACAATGAAAAGACGGCAGGCTGATTTTGAGAATTATAAAAAACGCATGATCAAGACGCAGGATGAAATAAAAAAACTAGCGATAAAAGATTTTGCACTTGATATAATTAATATTAATGATGATCTTCTGAGAGCCTTTGATGCTTCCTGCAACGTCAGTAAAGAAAAATCAGTTGATGAAATCTGTAATTCTTTTTCAGATGGATTTTCCATGATATCAAAGAAAGTTGAAGAAACTCTTAAAAAATACGGCATTGAGGAAATAGATTCACTGAACCAGGCCTTTGACCCGAACTGCAACGAAGCTATAGAGCTGGAAGACAGTGATAATGTCGAGGGTGATACTATCACAAAAGTCCATCAGAAAGGTTTTCATCTGGATGAATACGTTTTACGATCTGCAAAAGTAAAAGTATCAAGGCCGAAAAAAACATCCGACAATAATGATTTAAAAAATGAAAGTAAAAATTCCGAGCATGAGCCGGAAAAGAATTCAGGAGATAATATTAATTTTAAAGTTTAACGAATTAACAATAATTTTTATATTTCCATGCGTGGTTTTACACGCAGATACTGATTTTGAAAATACAATTAATTTAATATAGGAGAAAAAAAATGAGTAAAATAATAGGTATTGACCTTGGAACCACTAATTCATGTGTCTCCGTTATGATAGGCGGCGAACCTACTGTAATACAGAACTCCGAAGGGCAAAGAACTACTCCCTCGATAGTAGCACTTACAGATAAAGGAGAAAGACTGGTCGGACAGGTTGCAAAAAATCAAATTATCACCAATCCTGTGAATACCATCAGATCAATAAAACGATTTATGGGGCGCAGTTTTTCTGAAGTCACGGAAGAAAAGAAAATGACCCCGTACAAAATAATCGATGATGGCAAAGGCGGCATAAAAGTAAAGACAGACTATGAGGAGCTGTCTCCTCAGGAAGTTTCGGCAAGAATACTTCAGAAGATGAAACAAACAGCAGAGGACTTTCTGGGCGAAAAAGTCGAGAAAGCAGTCATTACTGTTCCCGCATACTTTAATGATTCCCAGCGTCAGGCTACAAAGGATGCAGGTGCGATCGCCGGTCTTAAAGTAGAACGTATCATTAACGAACCTACTGCTGCGGCGCTTGCATACGGCCTTGACAAAAAGAAAATGAACGAAAAGATCGCTGTATATGACCTTGGCGGAGGAACATTTGACATTTCAATTCTGGAGCTTGGCGACGGAGTATTTGAAGTTAAGTCCACAAACGGCAATACACATCTTGGCGGAGATGACCTGGATCAAAGAATAATGGACTGGCTCATCACTGAATTCAAAAAGCAGACCGGTATCAACGTTGCCACAGATAAAATGGCACTGCAAAGACTCAAAGAAGGAGCAGAAAAAGCAAAGATCGAATTGTCGAGCAAACTGCAGACAGAGATCAACATACCGTTCCTTACAGCAGATCAAAGCGGGCCCAAGCATCTTGTTATTACGCTTACACGCGCTAATTTTGAGCAAATGGCCGGCGATCTTATTAAATCAACCAAAGATCCATGTATGAAAGCCATTAAGGATTCCGGTTTCTCAGTCACAGAAATAGATGAGGTTATACTTGTCGGCGGATCAACCAGAATACCGGCCGTCCAGGAACTTGTTAAAGAAATATTTGCAAAGGAACCGCATAAAGGAGTAAATCCAGACGAAGTTGTCGCAGTTGGCGCCGCAATTCAGGGCGGGGGTCTTTCAGGAGACGTGCATGATGTACTTCTTCTCGATGTTACACCTCTGTCACTAGGCATTGAAACTCTCGGCGGGGTAATGACCAAGCTTATCGAGCGTAACACTACGATTCCTACAAAGAAGAGCCAGGTCTTCTCAACTGCCGCGGATAATCAGCCTGCTGTATCGATCCACGTTCTTCAGGGTGAAAGAGAAATGGCTACCCAGAACAGAACACTCGGACGTTTTGAACTAGTAGGAATTCCGCCGGCACCAAGAGGCGTTCCGCAAATAGAAGTAGCGTTTGATATAGATGCGAACGGCATCGTGCATGTCTCCGCTAAAGACCTTGGCACCGGTAAAGAACAAAAAATTAAAATAGAGTCTTCAAGCGGATTAACCGACGAAGAAATTAAAAAGATGGTCAGGGATGCCGAGGAGCACGCTGACGAGGATAGAAAAGCAAAAGACCTTGTACAGGCAAAGAATGAAGCTGATACAATTATCTATTCTCTGGAAAAGATGATTAAGGATAACGAAGGCAAGATTAATGCCTCAGAGAAACAATCTATCGAGTCTGAAATAAGCAACCTGCGGTCAGCACTGGAATCCAATAATATTGACACGATTCGTAATGCTAAAACCAAACTTGAGCAGGTTTCGCATAAATTTGCTGAGCGGATTTACAAAGAGTCAGCGCAGGGCGCCAATACAGAAACTAACACCGGCAGCGGGCCTTCTAATGCAAACCCTGCGGAAGAAACAGCGTCAGATAAAAATGCCGGCCAGAAAGTTTACGATGCAGATTATGAAGTTGTTGATGACGACAAAGATAAATAAATGCGAGTGATTTGAGTAAAGAGGTATACGTGGCGGCAAAAAGAGATTTCTACGAGATACTCGGAGTAAGTAAGACTGCAGGTGAAAATGAAATTAAACAGGCTTACAGAAAGTTAGCTTTACAATATCATCCTGACAGGAATAAGGAAAATCCTAACGCTGTTGAAAAATTCAAGGAAGCTACAGAAGCTTATGAAATATTAAGAGACCCTCAGAAACGGGCAATGTATGACAGGTACGGCCATGAAGGCGTGTCAGGATTTGACGGATTCGGTAGGGGTGCGGCCGCAGATTTTTCCGATATATTCGGCGATTTTGATTTTGACCTCGGGGACATCTTTGAACGGTTTTTCGGCGGCGGGGCAGCCGGCGGAAGAACAAAAACAAAAAGAGCAAAAAGAGGCGCCGATCTTCAGTACGAGCTTACTATCACACTAGAAGAAGCTGTTTCCGGCAAGGAAGTCCAGGTTGAAATACCGAGAAACGAAGCCTGTCCGACATGCGGAGGCAGCGGGGCAGCAGCCGGATCCCAGCCGTCAGTTTGCTCAGTCTGCAACGGAACAGGGCAGGTAAGGCAGACACAGGGCTTCTTTTCGGTTACCCAGACATGTTATAAATGCAGGGGCGAAGGAAAAATAATTTCTTCACCCTGCAAAACATGCAGAGGTACCGGCATAATGGCGAAAAAAAGAAAGATCACCGTGAAAATACCTCCCGGAGTCGAATCAGGTTCCAGATTAAAAATAAGCGGAGAAGGCGAAGTCGGCCCTAATAACGGCCCGAGCGGAGACCTTTACGTATTTATGCATGTTCAGAAACATCCTGTTTTTGAAAGACACGGCAATGACTTATTAAATGTTGTGGATATATCATTTCCTATTGCCTGTCTCGGCGGCGAAATAGAACTGCCAACTATTTCAGGAAAGACTGCGAAAATGAAAATACCTTCAGGCACTGAAAGTGCTCAGATATTCAGATTAAAAGGAAACGGTATTCCTTATCTTGGCTCATACGGCAGAGGAGATCAGTTGATCAAAGTAAATGTACTCATACCGAAGAAAATATCCACAAAGCAAAAAGAACTGCTTAAGGAATTCGACAGGCTCAAAGGGGAAAAAATAGCATTTTAGATTTGCAGAAACGTACAATCGTACGTCTCGGCAAATATACAATTACAATCCACGCGCGTTTATGTTTCTCTCACTACTTTGTTATTTATTCTGCCTCAATTCATAAACATAAAAAATCAACCCGAGAACAGACAGACAAAAGAAAAATATCATCGTATTTCTGGTCAGCAAAGCTCCCATCTCCCTTCTTTCAAGAAGTATTTCAAGATATCTTTTGTCATTAATATTAAAAGGCGTATTATTTTTTATTTTTTCATCATAAACCTGAATAATTGTTTTAATCCGTGCTGCAGCCCGGTCGAAATTCTCATATCTGGCGAAAATTTGCGGATTTTTCAGTTTACTAAAAGCATTTTTATAACTTTCATCTATATTTTCTTCGTTTGATAATAATTCTTTTATCCCAGGCTCAACAAAAAAAGCCGAATAAGAAAAAATTAATCCGAGCAAAATGCCGATCATTAATGTTATCATTATGAAATAAAAATAGAGTTTGCTGTCATTTATTTTTCTCATGAATTCATCCTTACGAAACTTTTAAATGTGTTTCAAAAGATAATTATCAATATGTATTGCGCAATCAAATTATTTATATTTTAAAGTATTATTTTGATTACATTGTGCGGAAATCGCTAAATTGGAAAATTATAATCACGATATATTAAATATTTCTTTCTTTTTTGAAAAAAAGAATCCATTTCATTTTTCACTTCTTTAAAAAATATTTTATAATCAATATCCCCAACTATTGCCTTTCTGTATTTATCAGTTCCTGCGAGATAATCAATATTATACTTATTCCTGTATGACTCCCATTTAAACTGACCGTAGTTTTTTCGTATAGAAGAAATCAGCTTAAATGATATTTCCATCGGACTGAATTTACCTCCTGTATATAATATTTGAACCCCGCCGCATTTTTCATTTTTATATTTTGAAAAAGTCGGTTCAAAATAAACAGGCCTGAAAACAAAATTTTTAAAATTCAGATCATTCAATTCCTGGCAGAATCTTACCGGATCGATCCAAGGTGCTCCAATATATTCAAATGGTTTTGTTGTCCCTCTTCCGACAGAAAAATTAATTCCTTCAAGCATTACAACTGCTGAATAAATAATAGAAGTCACATAAGTAGGCAGATTCGGAGATGGAGGTATCCAGGAAAGAGCAGTATCGATGTACAACATCTCACGCCAATATCCTTCCATTGGTATTACCGAAAGTTTAACTGTTTTTGAATACTCGCCGTTGTAATAAAGGCCAGCCTCGCCTATAGTCATATTATAATAAAGAGTTGCAGGGAAAGAACTGATATGCTTTGAATAAAACTTATTGTCCAGAAAAGGCCCGTCAACATCCAGAAAGCCGAGCGGATTAGGCCTGTCCAGAAGAACTAGTTCAATATCTGTATCTGCTAATGAATCCATAACAAATTTTAAAGATGAAATGTAAGTATAGCACCTCATCCCCATATCCTGCATATCGAATATTAGAAAATCGGCGACTTTCATTAAATGCCTGAATGTCTTATGATTTAAAAAATGCAGGTTGTATATAATCGTATTGGGGCTGTCATCATCAATAAAATATTGCTTGTCATATTCATTCTGATATCCATAAAGCCCATGTTCAGGGGCAAATATTACTGCTATTTCAATACATTTATCCCTGAATAAATTTATATTGCTATGCAAATAGAAATCCATGCCGGAATGGTTAGTTACAATTGCAGCTCTTTTACCTTTGTATTTATGAGCGTAATTTTTTAAAAAATTTTCCAGCCCAAGTGTTATTTTCTTTGAACTGCTATTGGATAAATGATATGATTTCCCGCATGAAACCTGTGAAAAAATTAATAAAAGTAGTAAAAAATATGTATGTTTTCGCATTGCCATGAAAAAATATGTGTAGGTTTTATTTTATTTTCGGTCAATAAGAAACTGTTTTATCGTATAATTTTTACTGAATGTGGGCGAATATTATAGATAGAGTATATATAAGGGCAGATATCCATTTGTCTCTGCACTAACAGAAAGGGGATACTTATGCTAATAAAAAAAACATCAATAATATTATTTTTAATCATTATAAGTTCCTGCTCGTCAGCTGACAACAGAGAGGAAAAAATTATAAAATATACCGAAGATAAAAATAAATCAGTTTTATATGAAGCTTATTTGGTTAATCCTGATAATTATACAACAACTGGAGCCGAATATCATCGAAAATATTATCCCTATCTGATTGGCATTGCACGCGCTGTAACCGAAGAAAAACAAATAGTAATAGCCGAAAAAAGCATCGGCTTTTATTATGATAAAAGAGAGGATAAAAAAAATAAGCTCTATCTCGGAATAGATATTATTGCGCAGTTTGATTCTGCTTTGCCGAATACAACTTATCAGGGAGTCGCACTTACACAGTTAAAAAAATATTTAGATGATGTACTTTATATTATGCAGTCGTGTAAAAGTATTTTTCTTGAAAAAGATATTGTTGGTTCAGTTATAGGAATCCGATGGAAGCGCGAAAAAGCAACTGAGATAGTAACAATATGGATTTCCAAAAACGACATAATACGTTATGAAATTAAAGAACTGACATTTGATGAAATTATCCATCGCAATTTTATTACCAATACAGAAGGAAAAATTATCAGGCTTTTACGATAGCGGAAATCTCTGCTATTACTGTTTTAATCTGCATCATTGTTCCGACAGTAATCCTGATATAATCGGACTGAATCGGACCTTCAAAATATCTTATTAATATTTTTTTCTTTTTCAGTTCCTCGTATATCTGCTTTGCCCGCATAGCGGGATGTGTCACAAATACAAAATTAGCTTTTGACGGTATCAGGTCAAAGCCCAATAGTTTGAGTTGAGACTCAAGATATTCTTTATTATTCACCAGCATCCCAATGTTATACATGAAACTTCTGCTGTCCTTAATTGCAGCTATTGCTCCTGCTTCCGAAATCCTGTTTATATTATATGAATCTTTCAGCCTGAACAAACCTTGTATAATATCCTTATGCGCGACTGCAAGCCCGACCCGAAGGCCGGCCAATGAGTACGATTTTGAAAATGATCTTGTGACAATCACGTTATCAAATTCACTCGTCAGATCTATCGCCGATTCTCCGTAAAAATCCACATAAGCCTCATCTACCACAAGAAGCCCTTTAAATTTTTTCAGGAATTTACGGATTTCTTCTATATTGCACCCAACGCCTGTTGGATTATTAGGATTAGCAACAATCACCAGGTTATATTTTTTCATTAAAAAATTATCAAAGTCTACATCGAACGGCTTAACGAGATTTATTCTTTCGTATTGAATTCCATGGGCTTCAGCCATAGTGTAATACAAAGAATATGACGGATATGGGAAAGCAGCCACTCCGTTATGCTCTATGAAACCGCGGAAGATCAGCGTAAAGATTTCGTCCGATCCGTTACCCGCAAAAATATTTTCCACTTTAAGATTATTTGCCTTTGCAAATGCCTCTCTAAGCTGACCCGACAACGGATCCGGATAAAAACGTAATTTTTCATCAGCCGCATTTTTTATGGCTTCAATAACAAGCTTTGAAGGCGGAAACGGATTCTCATTCGAATTTAACTTCATGTATTCTTCAACATTTGCAGGCTGTTCTCCGGGAATGTATTCAGTCATATTATTAAGCGTACTGTTCCAGTATTTCATTACGTTCTCCATATATTTTTGCCACAAAGCCATAGTACAGCATCACATTTGAAATCATGAGTAAAATGAATTTTTAAATTGAAATACATTGCAAAATTTTTGAGGACGCTTTTCAGTCCTGATGCAAAAACTTTTTATAACAAGAAAAACTAACCAGGAAGGCCTGATTCCGCAGAAAAGTTTGTAATGTATTTCAATTTATGGCATTGTTAACCATTAAAAACAAATGTGACGCTGTAATAGAGACATTATATTCAGTCAATAAAACACTGGCAAATTAAAAAATAGATATCACCTGTGAGCAATTCCAACTAACTCGTTAATATCGTTTATCTTTTCCTTTACCATGTATTCCTCAAGTTTTGCAATACAATCGGATGCAACCGAAGGATTTACTAAGTTCATTGTGCCTATGCTGACTGCCGATGCGCCTGCCATTATAAATTCAAGCATATCTTCAAAACAGGAAATGCCGCCGAGCCCTATTATGGGGATATTTACTCTTTCAAATATTTCATAAACTATTCTCACTGCAATCGGTTTAATGGCAGGCCCGCTTAAGCCTGCAGACTTTCTTAAAAAATACGGCTTCCTGGATTTTACGTCGATCTTCATGCCAAGAACTGTATTTATCGCGGACACAGCGTCCGCGCCAAAATCTTCTGCGGCTTTCGCAAAGGCCGCAACATCATCAACATTAGGAGATAATTTTACGATCAAAATGCCCTTTGTTGCTTTCCTTGCTTTCCTTAGCAGTTTTGAAAAAGTTCGGATATCTCTTCCGAATGCCATTCCGCCCTGCTCTACATTAGGGCATGAGACATTAAGTTCAAGCGCAGATATACCCTCTGTTTCAGATAATATTTTACAAAGCTCTATATTTTCATCTATGGAATGGCCTGCGATATTCGGTATCACTACTGCATTTTTACTTAACAAAAAAGGCAGCTTTTCTTTAAGGAAAGCTTTTAATCCGACATTCTGCAGCCCGATTGAATTTAATACTCCCGAAGACGTTTCAATTATCCGAGGGCCTTTATTGCCTTCTCTCGGCTCCAAAGAGAGACCTTTTGTAAAAACAGCGCCAAGTTCCGCGAGATTAACAAAAGCAGATAACTCTTCTCCGTATCCGGCAGTTCCAGATGCAACTGTAACCGGATTCTTTAGAATAAGACTGCCTATTTTTACTGAAGTATTCAATTATTTTACTCACTAAAAAATCTATATTCATATTATGAACTTAAATATTACAGTCAACTATTTTGCAAACAGTAAAATATCCCATCCTAAAATATTGCAAAAAATTTAACTTTACAGCAAAGAAGTAATTGATTGTATTGTGCACTAGTAAACCTAGTTATATCCGGGAAAAAGTATGACATGCCTTGCCTTTGATATAGACGGAACTTTATTTGACTGCGGCGATATTATCATTGAAGCATTTCAAAAAGGAATTGCATTATTTATGAAGAATGCCGTAACAGCTATTGAAATGCCGTCTAAAGATAAGATAATCTCAGTTCTCGGCATTCCTACAGATTTGATTTTCGAACAGCTTTTTCCGGATCTTAATGCACACGACCAGTTAAAGATAAACGATCTTTGTGTTAATGCCCTCGCTGATATGATACATCACGGCGGAGGCAGTTTATATGAACATGTATATTCTACTCTTGAGCGTTTACATAATGAAGGCTACTCAATGTATTCAGCTTCAAACGGAAAGATAAAATATATTCAATCAATTCTTGAAAGCAATGGCCTGATAAATTTTTTTAAAAAACCGGTCATTGTCCTGAATTCAAAAATAAAAACAAAATCAGAAATAATAAGATATTATAAAACAAATTTATCCATTAATGATTTGATGATAATGATCGGAGATCGCTCTTCAGACAGGCAGGCGGCCGAAGAAAACAATATACCTTTTATAGGGTGCGCATTCGGGCATGCCGGCTTCAGAGAACTGGACTGCGTTAGATGGATAGCTTCCGATTTCAGCAAAATTTACAATATTGTGAAGGAAATTGAAAAAGAATATAATATTAAAAGGCATTAAAAACAATCATTGCCGCGAGAGGGATTTGAACCCTCACAGGCGTACGCCCACCAGACCCTGAACCTGGCGCGTCTACCAATTCCGCCATCGCGGCATGATATTACTGTAATTATATTATACTGGTTATTTTTCAAGTAAAAATAAAAATTCTAATAAATAAATTTCCTATGCAAGTTGACTTTTTAATTTATGGTTACCTCTAATAATTAAATTTGGATGTAACCATTGGGAACAAATTGCTGTAAAAATCAGGTTTTTTATTTGATAAAACAATAAAA
>JAFGSG010000068.1 GCA_016934735.1 Spirochaetota bacterium
ATTATGCAATAGACTTGTTGCGGAACTGAAAATAATAGCTTCACAACAAGTCTAATAATTATTGATTATTTATTTATTCTATAAAAGAAGTCAATATTTCCATATGCCTTAACAACCTGTATATCCGCACTGTCACGGGATATACGGACAGCCATGAATCCCAGAATGCTTGCAGAATAAACAGTATTTTCTCCGCATGAAACAGATCTCATTTTTGCTCCTCCCCCGCTTATTGCGTGTACAAGGCCGTTTATTGGTTCTATGATCTCCAGGTCATGGTCATGACCGTTGAAATAAAGATCAACTTTATATGCCTGCAGCAACGGTTCAATGTTCTCAAGCATTATCTGATTATTGCCGTAATGTCCGTTGCTGTATATTGGATGATGTCCAGCGACAATCTTCCAGCGTGCATTTGACTTGGATAATTTTTCCTGCAGCCAGGCAATCTGTGCCGATTCATCCAATCCGCTTGCAATTGGCGTTGTATCAATTACAAAAAAGTCTATCCGGGTTGAATCGGCCAGTGTATACGAGAAAGTATAATATCTGTCCGGCATGTACCAGCGGTCGCTTACATCAGTATATGCGATCTGTACATTGATATCTCTCATATAATCATGATTGCCGAGTATAGCATAAAAAGGCACATTTAATACTATTTTATCATACATTTCTACAAATAATTCATTGAAAATTGGGTCATTGACTGATGTCAATTCGCCTATATAAAAATTGTCTCCCAGCAAGATCACAAAGCGGAGAGGATTTTCAATTGCATATTTTCTCATGGCCAGGGCAACATAATACTGTCCGATGGCGCCCGTGCCCGTATCCCCCACTGCTATGAATTCAAGATATTCCGCTCCACTGATTTTTGGCAGTATTTCAAATTCCCGCCTGCACTGGTAATCAGGACTGTCGCTGCAGTGCAGAAAATTGACTATGGCAACCAGAAAAAATAAAATGAAAATAATCTTTTTCGGCATTTTTTTCTTTTATATTTTTAAAGATAAAAATTTACAGTAAACAATGAATATTTAAATTTCGTTCATTATTACAAAATGCTTAGATTAACGGAAGATAATTAACCTGTATTTATTTTTTCCTCCTGTTCCGGAATTCTATTTTTCTATAATATAAGTTCAATTTCCCGGCATTTTGACACAAAAAAATAATAATACAGGCATTTTTCACATAAAAGACTAATCAGCACTTTTAGCAATCATCATTGCCCCGTTAGGCATCATGTCATCTGATGGCGGGCTGCCATGCTCTTTGCGGTACTGCATTCTTTTACATTCATTCATTTTATCTCCCTTGCAATACTGCTTTATGAATCCTTTGCACGCAAGTTCCTTTGTGCTCTGGTACTTCTTAAAAAAGCCGCATTTACTGAGTAATTCACATTCCTTATCCATTGGATATCTCCTTTTAAAATCCATTCAGACAGGTAATAACACAAAAATTACTCCATGTTGAATTATATGAACGGGATTTTTTAGTATTTATAAAATTTTAAACCAATAAAACATCCTTATGCCGATGCTCAATTTTGCAAAAGCCGGATCAATATTTTAAAGAAGGAATATCATGATGATGGCTATTCGAATTTTCCGGCCCGTATTCTTTTCCGGCAGTAAATTCATTTATGATTTTTCAGCCATAATGAATTCATTGACGCAAATTTTCCCATCACATAAGGCCTCATTATTCCGATTATAGCATGTATCTGAATTAATATCAAACATTATTAAAAGTCATTTAAAAAAATAATGGGATCATTCTATGAGCGTCCCTTTGCCGGTCTTCTCATACTCCAGCTTTACATGATTGACGAACGCTATCCTGCCCTGCGCATCGGGCAGAAATCCATGGGCATTGCACCAGTCTTTAAACGTATCCGGATCAATGTCCGCGCGGAGAGCGATGTTGCCTGTGCGCTTTATTTCCTCGCATTGCCTTTTCACAAGAGCCTGCCAGTCTTCATACGTGGCGGGCATGCTTTTGGAATCTGAAAACTCTGCGAGCGCTTTTCTGTAAACATGCTCATCATTGTACCATGCAATTCCTACGACATAACTCATTTTCATATCTCCTTGTTTTAAAGCTATTCCGGTTAAATTATTATACTTCATGTATGTCTATTTACAAGTTATATAAAAATTTAGTTTTATTTTTGATAGATTAAAATACATTACAAAATTTTATGCGGAATCAGCCGGGTACAAACGGGCTTCCTGCCCGCACCCGGCACTAAGACATCCACGCCTGTCGGACTTCCTGGTTAGTTTTTATTGTTTTTTAAAAGTTTTTGCATCAGGTCTGAAAGGCGTCCTCAAAAATTTTGTAATGTATTTTAATTTTAAGTCAGCTATTTATAAACACCGGATTTTTAGATGAGTTCTAATAAAACATAATTTTAATCCGCCGTTTTCCAGCGTACGTACAATCGCCCGATGCGGCCGTACAGGTTATTTAGAAAAAGGCTTATCCCGGAAAATCTTTCCACAAGCGGCGTAAGATAGCATATCCTTATAAGCTGCATATACAGTGTATGGATATCGTCTGCCTCAAACAGAATGTCTCTCCCGGAAGAGCGCATCCCCCATCTTTTGGAAAGCTTCCGGGCAATTCTTTCACCGTCGCGCATGGTCACAACAGCACTGAATGGGCCTTCGGGAACAGTAAATCTGCACGAGCGGTTTGCAAGGGATCGGGTTGCCTTTTCCGCAAGGGCGGCGCGCCAGCTGTGTACATCAAAATTTTCCTGTCCCTTTGTTTTGTCTATTGCGTAGGTTGTTATATTCTTCACAATACTGCGCGCCTGCGCGCAGGCGGCGCTGCATCCCGAAAAAAATATGGGGGTCAGTCCATACGGAGCAAGCGAGGAGGCAAACAGCTCGAGTTCAGTTATAACTCTTCCGTTCATCTCAAGGCGTTCTATGCGCGAGGTCAGCGTATGAGCGAGAAAGCCGTCTGTTCCGGAAGCAGCATGAAGTCCTATGAACATTACAGCGTCCGCTCCTCCGGGATCTCCAATGCCTGGCACGGGGCCTTTAATGTACCCGGATACAAGCCGCGCCCGGCTGTCAATGAGCTCCGGCAGGATATTGAACCCTGTTCTGTGAAAGTCCTTTACTGTTACATGTTCAACTTCGGCTTCAAAGAGCGCTTTTACAACAGCTGCAATATCAAGGCTCATCATTTTACATGCAGTCGTCCATTCCTCAGTGAGAAATTTCGACGCTTCGTAGCTCCGGCACCCGGAGCTTCCTTCAATATCTGCAATGATAAGTATGTGCCTGTACTGTGTTTTTTTAACTTTCAGCATACGAATACCCTTTTTAAATTGATCCTGAATTGCTCAAAATACAGGCAAAAAAGCCGCTTCCGGGATCCGGTACTTTAATACACAGTCACAGTTAAAATTACGACTTAGAGCCTGTTTCAGCAGGTATAATCGTGATGAACGGACAGGATAATATCTATTCCGGAACTGCGTAAAAAACATCCTGTTTTACGCAGTTCCGGCGACATCCGTGTCGCCTGCTCCATAGATATTATCCTGTCCGTTCACTTGCTGCAATTTTTCTCGCCAACTGAAATAGGTGCTTAAAGAATTTTATATTTATAACTGAAATATCCATCAACAATTTTAAATATGACGGTGTACTGGCGCCTATACTAAAAACAAAGGACTGCGTCATTGGGCGCTAAAAAGTTGATCATAATTTTCGCGCATGCTTTTGCGTCAGATAATGCATTGTGATGGTTTAGTTCAATCCCGAAATAGGCGCTGACCTTGTCAAGGGCATTGCTTTTAAGTTTGAGCCTCTTTCTTGAAAGCTGCCATGTGCATTCGTATTTTACATCCGGTATATTTATATTATAATGGCTGCAGCATCCTTTGAGAATCGTCCTGTCAAATCCGATATTGTGGCCTGCAACAAAATCAATATGTTCAAAATATTTCTGAATACCGGGCCACAGTTCGTCAAACGTCATTTCATTTTTCACGTCATCCCATGTAATGCCGTGTATATCCGTAAACCTGAAATAATCCATGGGAGGTTTTATCAGCGTGTAGAATTCTTCAGTAATTGAAAGATTCTCAACAACCGCAATACCCAGGGCGCATGCGCTGGCAGTTTCGGTATTTGCGGTTTCGAAGTCTATTGCTATAAAACGGTTATATGATTTTTTTCGTGTCATTGGCGATCTGCATTTGATTGATGATGTTCATGGGTAATATTCAGGATGACTGTCTGGATTTTGCAATTACTATTCTTTGCATTCAGCAGCATTATTGCCGGATATTTGATTTTGATCGCAATTTTTTTCTTTACTTTTTCTGTTCCAGGTAACATAATTTATCTGAACCCATCTCAAAAATATAATTGTATATAATTAACCGACAATTGACTGGAATACATTTGTTTAATTTAGCTTTAAGATAGGTTCTTGTATTCTCCCTCTTCTTATATCTTTCTATTCGGATTGTAATTATGGCGCAAAGGCATAAACCTGCATCTGCTGCAAAAGAGACCTTTGAGTATATCCTGGAAAATATACCCGACGGAACAGTCCTTATTAATGCCGAAACAAAAAAAATCACAATATGCAATACCCTCATGCGCCGTATGCTCGGATGCGCCAAAAAAGATCTTTTAAATAAAAGCATATGCAGCATAAATCCCGAAGAATCCCGGCCTTATATGGAGGAATTATACGCGCATCTGCCGGAAAACGGAAATGAGCTTTTGAAGGACATTCCGGTAAGAAGAAAGGACGGCAGCCTGTTCTATGCCGATATCTCCGCATCGGTTATAGAATATAACGGCAAACCCTATTTGCTGGCTGTATTCAGGGATATTACCGGACGAAGGGAAGCGGAAGATAAACTTAAAAAGAATGAAGAGCTTTTCCGTACGTTATTCACTTCCATAAACGAAGGATTCTATGTTTCGGAAGTGATTCGTGACCATAGCGGCAATCCGTGCGATTACACATACCTTGAAGTCAATCCCAGGTTTGAACAGATCGCAGGTATGCCGCGTGACCGGATCATAGGAAAACGATACAGGGAACTGGTGCCCGCCGATACCACACAATGGCTGGATACTTATTTTAAAGTTGCGCAAACCGGGGAGCCGGCGACTTATGAATTTTATTCAGCTGAATATGAAATGTATTTTATGACATACGCATACCGGCTTGCCGGAGACCAGGTTGCAGTGCTCGTCCTGGATATCACCGAGTCGAGAAAAATGGAAAGAGAACTTGCGGATGCCAGACTTCTGCTCGATACGGCCATCATGCAGAGTCCTGTACCTATGGTAATCGTCAGCTGTCCTGATGCTGTTATCCGCATTGTAAACAGCGCATGCCGGGAGTATCTCGGTATTCAGGATGGAGAAAGTTATATAGGCAGGCCGCTTCCGGAATTGAAGCCTACATGGACCGATTATGATGAACACGGCAATCGGATATCGCTTTCGGAAATGCCGCTTGCCCTTGCCATGCAAGGCATAGAGACAAGGAATAAAGAATATTATACCAGGCGAAAAGACGGCTCAGTACGATGGAATACGGTCAGTGCCTGTCCGGTCCGCAACAGCAATGGCGAGATAATTGCCGCATACCTTGTATTTCCCGATATTACCGAGCGCAAACTTGCCGAAGAAGAGCTTAAAAAAAACGAAGGAATGCTGCAGAGCATACTTAAAGCTGCCCAGGTTGGTATAGCACTATTAAAAAACAGGGTTTTCATCAAGGTTAACCCGGCACTCTGCAGGATTACCGGCTATACAGAAGAGGATATGACGGGAGGATACACTCGCATTCTTTATCCTGATGATGAGGAATTTAACCGGATCGGAACAGAATTATATGGCAAAATGCAGACAGACGGAGTGGGGAGATCTGAAGCCAGGCTTAAAAGAAAAGACGGTACACTGATATATGTAATACTGGGTTTAAGCCCGTTTGACCCGAAGGATTTGTCGGCCGGAGTAACAGCGACAGTGCAGGATATTACCGATCGCAAACTTGCCGAACAGGCGCTGAGCGAAAGCGAAGACAGGTTCCGCCGCATAATGGAAGAGTCGCCCATAAGCATACAGATACTATCGCCTCAGGGGGAACTTGTGGACATGAACAAGGCAAGTGAAAACCTGTGGGGCGTGAGTAGGGAATCGGTTAAAAAATATAATATATTCCGCGATAAACAGCTGGAAAAACAGGGTATAATGCCTTTTGTCCGCAGGGCTTTTTCCGGGGAGAAGATAACCACACCCGAAGTGGAATACAATGCAGGCATACTGGACGGAACAGGCCGGATGAGAATTGTGCAGGGGACTTTCTATCCTATAAGGGACGCTAATGAGGGAATCCGCTATATTGTTCTTATGCATATGGACATGACCGGACGCAGGCTGGCTGAAGAGTCCGTCAAAAAAAACGAAAGCGTGCTAAAAAGCCTGTTTGATGCCACCCCGATCGGCATCAGCCTGCTGGTAAACCGCGCAGCGGTCAAAGTAAACAGCGCGATGTGCAGAATACTGGGATATTCAGAAGAAGAACTGATAGGGCGCGACGCCCGGACACTCTATGCTGATGAAGCGGAATACAACAGAGTCGGGAAAGAATTGTACGGGCAGATGGAAAAGGAAGGGATTGGCCAGATTGAATCGCGTTATAGGCGCAAGGACGGTACAATTATTGATGTACTTCTGTACATGAGTCCGTTCGTTCCGGGAGATCAGTCCGCAGGGGTGGCGCTTGCGGTTCTCGATATCACGGAAGCAAAAAAATCCGAAGCGGAAAAGTTACGCATGGAAGAAATGCTTATCCGGGCACAGAAGATGGAAGCAATCGGAACAATGGCGGGCGGCATTGCGCACGATTTCAACAACATACTCAGCGGCATTTTCGGATTCTCGGAACTGTGTCTGACTGTTGAGGGAAATCCTCCCAAAACCGAATATTATATACGGGAAGTGATTAAAGCTGCGGACAGGGCCAAGGACATTATAAACCGCATACTTACATTCAGCAGGCGGAGCGAACATGAACTCAGGCCCATAACGCCCAAATACATAATAAAAGAACTTGCCAAACTTCTGCGGGCCTCAACTCCTGCGGAAATTGAACTGAAAGTCAGGATGGACAGCGACTCTGCCGTTATGGCGGAGCCTGCGCTGATTCACCAGGTGGTTTTAAACCTGTGCAGCAACTCAATACATGCGATGCAGTCAAAGCCGGGCGTTATTGAGATCACACTTGAAGACATGGAAGCAGACGCGGAATTTGCGCGCCTGCATCCCGGACTTAATCCGGGGAAGCATATTCTTCTCCGCGTTTCAGACACCGGATGCGGAATAACCCCGGACATTCAGGAATTTATTTTCGATCCATTCTTCACCACCAAACCGCCCGGGGAGGGAACCGGCCTCGGCCTGTCGGTTGTCCACGGTATAATAAAAAAGCTGAACGGTTCCATAAAGGTATACAGCGAACATGGGAAAGGAACCGCTGTAAATATTATCATACCTGCTGTAAAGAATAAAGCGGTAGAAACTGACAGCCCGGGTTCCATAATCAAAGGCAAAGGCGAAAGAATACTCCTGTTGGATGATGAAGATAGCATAGTACAATCTCTCGGTTCAATCCTGAAAAATCTCGGCTATAAAGTGGAAGCCTTTACAGATTCCAGGGAGGCGCTGGATGACTTTAGAAACAATCCGGGAAATTATGATATTATAATAACCGATTATTCCATGCCGCATATGACCGGGCTTGAACTGGTGAGAAAAATAAAAGAAGCAAAGAAGGATATTCCCATAATACTCGAGTCAGGTTATATCGATCAGTCTCTGGAGGAATCTGCCTTGCAGGAAGGAATCAGCATACTGCTTACAAAGCCGGCAAGCACATATCAGATTGCAGATGCCGTACGCAGGGCATTGTCCGGCGCGGGCAGCGACGCTTAAAAAAAAAGCTGCAATATCCCCTTAACAGGCATGGTTCCCATAGGTTAACTTTAATCAGCTATTCCATCTTGCTTTTAATAATCGCCTTTGTACCAATAACCGTACTCTTTATCCTGCCTGTGATTCCGCCCTTTAAAGCAGCAGTGACCATTTCCCTGTAATCCCTGTCGCTTATGACCGGTTTTGATATTTCTTCCTGGATATCCCTGCCGATATCGCTCTGCATAAAAGCGCTCCCCGCTTCTTTAATGAAGTTAAGTTTTTTGTCGAACAGCCCGGGGACATCCACAGCCCCGGCAGCGGAGATCAGTATTTCTCCTGCAAGCGGCCATCCTGCTTCATCGCATATCTTTTTAAAATGCCGCCTTACAATGTCAAAATGCTCAATTTCGGGAAAACCGCAGGATGATATCAGAACGGTTTTTGGATGCCTGTCAAAACGTATTGGATGGCACGTTGTGCCGCAATTGCCAATAATCTGCGGAGACTCCAGCAGTATGAACAGCCGGTCTATAACGTTTTTAACAGTGGCTGGAAAACCGAAAAAGTAGAGAGGAAAAGCCATTAGAAAGTAATCAGCATTTTTTATATGTTTCCAGAATATCGTTAAAGTCATCAGTCTTAACACATACGCCCGGGTTTTTCTTCCCCCAGCATGAATAACAGCTGACGCATGGGCTAATGTTCATTTTATGCGGATAGAACTTTTTAACATCAAGGCCATCCCCCATGCCTTCAATAAACAGGTCCAGCATTCTCTCTGTGAACGAAGGATTGCGCAGGGACCCGGATATAGCAAGAACGGTCTTCTTTCCCATGATAATTTTCCTTTATTAAGATATTTCCAGTAAAGGCTATCATCGAATACAAAATAAAATGAACCCTATCCTGAGCAGGTAAAAGATAGCATCAGGTTAAAATTTATTATATGCTCAGTCAATCATTTAAAAATTGTCCAGATAATCCTTTATCTTTCTTTTCATAATATCAATTAAAATATTGACACATCTCCCGTCATTTTCTAAAAGCACACTCATGATAACCATAGAAAACCTGACAAAGAGCTACGGCTCACAGAAACTCTTTGATAATATCAACTTTAAGATAAATCCCCGCGAGCGCGCAGGCCTTGTGGGCCGCAACGGGCATGGAAAAACTACACTCTTCCGGCTGATAACTGGCGATGAACACCCTGACAGCGGGTCTGTCATTATCCCTAAACATTACAGAATAGGATACGTTAAACAGGATTTGGGTTTTACTGAAGATACTGTTTTAAAAGAATGCATGCTGGGGCTGCATCACGAGGAAAGCGGTCACACCTGGAAGGCAGAAAAGATACTCTCAGGCCTTGGATTCACCTCGGCTGATTTTGAAAGAAGACCGGAGGAATTCTCGGGCGGGTATCAGGTGCGGCTTAATCTGGCAAAGGTGCTCGTATCCGAACCGGACATGCTTCTTCTGGATGAGCCAACCAACTATCTCGACATTATGTCAATACGCTGGATAGAGCGCTTTCTGTTAAGCTGGCCAGGAGAGCTTCTGCTTATTTCGCACGACAGAAGCTTTATGGACAGGCTCGTCACTCATACGATCGGGATACACCGTAAAAAAACGCGTAAAATAGAAGGCGACACAGGTAAGTTTTATTCGCAGATAGCCCGCGACGAGGAGATATACGAAAAGACGCGCGTAAACGATGAGCGCAAAAGAAAGGACATTGAGCTTTTCGTGACGCGCTTCAGGGCAAAGGCAAGGCTCGCAGGCCTTGTTCAGTCCAGAGTAAAAGCGCTTGAGAAAAAAGAGAAGCAGGAAAAGCTCGAAAACATAAAAGACCTGGATTTCTATTTTAACAACGCGCCATTTAACGCAAGGCAGATCATGAGCGTAAGCGATATATCTTTCTCTTATGATAAAAAAGCAGGGCATGATATTATCAGCAGGTTCAATATAACCATAGGCGCCAGGGACCGCATCTGCGTTGTAGGTAAGAACGGCAAAGGCAAAACAACGCTCTTAAGGCTTCTTGCAGGCGATCTTAAGCCGGCTCACGGCGAAGTAATATATCATCCCAGCGCAAAACCGGGATTTTTCGTGCAGACTAATGTGGAAACACTGGCAGATAAAAAGACGGTTGAAGAGGAGATACTGTGCGCGAGCCCGGATGCCGACAGGCAGCAGGCGCGCAACATCTGCGGAGCAATGATGTTCGAGGGCGATGACGCGTTAAAGAAGATCGAAGTGCTCTCGGGCGGGGAGAAGAGCCGCGTTATGCTGGGCAAGCTTCTTATTACGCCTGTGAACCTTCTGCTTCTGGACGAGCCTACAAATCATCTTGACATGGAGTCCTGCGACGCCCTGCTTGCAGCAATAGACAATTTTGACGGCGCAGTGATAATCGTTACGCACAACGAAATGTTTCTGCATGCACTGGCCGAAAGGCTTATAGTGTTCCAGAACGGCGTGTCTGTGTTCGAGGGCAGCTACCAGGATTTTCTGGACAGAAAAGGCTGGGAGGGCGAAGCGGAATCGGCCAGGCCCGCAGGCATCCGGAACGGCAACGGCGATTCATCCAGGAATAAAAAGGATATAAGACGTCAGCGATCAGAAATAATCAAGGAAAGATCGCAGGTGCTCAAGCCTCTCGAAAACAAGATAGCGCAATTGATGAAAGAGATTGAACGTCATGAAACAGGCCTTGCCGGTTTCAACGAAGCGATCATAGAAGCGTCGCAGACCCAGGACGGGAAAAGGATAAGCGAACTTTCGCAGTCAATACACACATGCAAATCTGCCATCGACGGATTGTTCGAAGAGCTGGAAAGGAGCACAGCCGAACAGGAGCAGAAACAGGAGTTTTACAATAGAAAGCTGGAACTGCTTGAAAGCGGCAGTTAAAATTATAAGGCTGTACTAGTTTTAAAATGGTTCCGGAAAAGTGTGGTTCAGCTGGCCAGCTTTTTTGATGCTTTTTTCCGGTCTATTCTGTCCAGCATCTTTTTTCTCATCCTGATGTTTTTAGGAGTTACTTCCAGGAGTTCATCGTAATCAATATATTCAAGGGCCTGTTCAAGGCTGAATCTGCGCGGCGGGATCAGTTTGATGTTTTCATCCGACCCGGCAGCCCTCATGTTCGTAAGCTTTTTGCCTTTGCATACATTTACTTCAAGATCGTTCTCCCTGCTGTGCTCGCCTATTATCATGCCCGCGTAAACAGCAACGCCCGGATCAATGAACATATTTCCTCTTTCCTGTAGGTTATCGAGAGCGTACGACAAAGCAGTTCCGGATTCCATAGCCACAAGAACCCCTCTGCTGCGTCCGGGTATCGTGCCCTTGTAAGGCTCGTAATCAAAAAAATTATGATGAATGATGCCTGTGCCTCTTGTTTCTGTGAGGAGTTCATTCCTGAATCCTATAAGTCCCCTTGCCGGAGTTTTAAACTCCAGCCTTGTGTAGCCGTCCTCACCCTGAGCCATGTTTATCATCTCGCCTTTTCTTGTGCCCATTTTTTCTATTACAACGCCTACATATTCATCAGCCACGTCAATGATCACAATTTCTATGGGCTCTGTTTTCTTTCCGTTCAGTTCTTTGTATATTACCTCAGGTTTCGAGACCTGGAATTCGTATCCTTCTCTTCTCATGTTTTCTATAAGTATGGAAAGCTGGAGCTCGCCCCTGCCTTTAACAACAAAAGCATCCTGTGACTCGGTTCGTTCAATTGCAATGCTTACATTCGTCTGCAGTTCCCTCTGGAGCCTTTTCCAGATATTTGTCGACGTGACAAATCTCCCTTCTTTTCCGCAGAACGGGGAATTGTTTGCCATAAAGGTCATGGACAGGGTAGGTGCATCTATATTTATAGACGGGAGGGCAACAGGATTATCCTTGTCTGCAACTGTTTCGCCTACGTCAATGGTGTCAAAACCTGCAAGGGATACAATATCTCCAGCAAAAGCTTCTTTTACTTCCACTTTGGCAAGGCCTTCGAAAGCAAGTATTTTGTTAACTCTTGACAAAACAACAGACCCGCTGCTTTTTATCAGGACTGCTTCATCACCCTGCCTTACTATTCCGTTATGTATCTTCCCGATGCCCATCTTGCCGAGATAGTTGTCGTATTCTATTGCGGATGTTAAAAACTGGAACGGCAGATCTATATCGCCTTCCGCATCCTTTGCATGTTTTATGATAGTATCGAACAGCGGCTTTACATTAGTGCTCGTTTCATCGAGATCGAGTTTTGCATAGCCATCTTTAGCGGACGCGTATACAACCGGGAAATCAAGCTGATGTTCATTCGCGTTCAGCTGCATAAACAGGTCGAATATCATGTCCAGGACTTCATGCGGCCTGCAGTTGGGCCTGTCGATCTTGTTGATAACAACGATCGGCCTGTGCCCCTGTTCCAGCGATTTCTTCAGCACATATTTTGTCTGCGGCATTGTGCCTTCAAACGCGTCAACCAGCAGAAGGACAGTATCGACCATTTTCAGGATTCTCTGCACCTCTCCGCCGAAATCCGCATGTCCCGGAGTATCAACAATGTTTATTTTGTAATCCTGATAGAACAGAGAAGCGTTCTTGGAAAAGATAGTAATGCCTCTTTCTTTTTCAAGATCGTTGGAGTCCATTATCCTTTCTTCAACTTTCTGATTTTCCCTGAATACGCCGGCAAATTTCAGCATTGCATCTACAAGAGTGGTTTTGCCGTGATCGACGTGAGCAATGATCGCTATGTTTTTTGTCTTCTGCATAAATAAAGCATGTCTCCGAATTAAAATTAAGCAAACATGGATAAAGCCGTGTTTTTTTACCAGCACTTTTTAATTAGACCATATTTTAAAAGTATAAATTTTTATAGCTTACTGACAATAAAATGAAATAAATTACAAAATTTTCTGCGGAAACAGGCCTTTCCGGCTGATTTTTCATGTTTCTGAGTACTGTTACTTCAGGCCTGAAAAGCGTACTCAAATATTTTGTGGGGATATTAGGGGCTGTCTCAAAAACGCTCGCCGAGTAAATTTCGCGAATGTTAACTTGTCTAAAACGCTCATTTCGATACAATTTTGCTGCTTTCAGCGCCAAAATCAATCAAGGAGCACAGCGAAATTTGTATCGAGGCGACTTTTGGGACAGCCCTATAAGTCAGGAGCAGATGATATCCATTCTTACAATAAGTCTGCTATATTACAGACTGTAAAGCTCTCTTATATCTTTCTTCGGATACACGAGGTTGCCGCCTGCGTCCATTACCTGATTTCTGTATTTATTTACCAGTATCACTTCCAGAGTCTCAATGTGATGGATAGTCTTAAGGGTTTTCATTTTCGTAAGCAATGATTTATAATCATTATATGCGTCAGTTATGACTTCAATAATGAATGAATTTCTCCCCTGTATATGCAGAATCGAATGAACAATTTCTTTAGCTTTTAAAAGCTTAATCAGTCCCTCATCATGATGAGGATTGTCAATAAGCATAAAGAAGTGATAACATTCCCTGAGATCTTTATAATCCTTTAAATCGAAATCTTCTTTGCGTTTCAGCACTTGAATGACCTTTTGAGTCTGAAGCGAAATAATAGCAGGCATTCCCGAAGCAAGCTTAAGGGATTTGACTTTACTTATCCAGTCTTCCAGCTGGGTTTTACTGTCGAAATTCGAGTCTATCAGATAACTATGCCTTCCCATAATATGAAAAACAGAAATGACATGAGTGTTCTGATTTAAAAAATCAAGGACTGTATTTTCTTCACCCCAGTTCTGGATAAATACTATCGCGTGTAATATGTTGTTGTTAGCCATTAAGCCTCCAGTTTTTAAAATACGTATTTTAGCATACCGCAGAAGCTGATAAAAAGTATCAGCGAACTTTAAATAAAGTCAAGTTAATTTCGGCCTTCTTTCTGAAGGCGTGCCGTTCATTACGCTTTACGTAGCGTTCATTACGCTTTACGTAGCGTTCATTACGCCGGGCTTGACAAAAAAATATTCTGAATATATTATACAGACATAAAACAAAATATAATAAATATTGGATAATTATAATGTTTCAAATTCAGGGAAAAAATAAAGTCGGTGATTTTGAAAGTATTGTGCTTGATGAAAAAAACATGTCGGAAGTGGTTACTTACGCAAAGAATAACTTTAAGGAGATATTTAGCATAAAGAATATAAATTTAACGGAAGAGAAACTTTCAAATAAATGACAGCCGCTAAGCATTTCACATAAGTGCTTTATGAAATTACGCTCTGTTTAATATTGTTTTTCCCGTCAAATTTTGCTGAATACATAAGTAAGTCTGCTTTTTTCATCATTTCATCCACGGAATCAGGAGCTTTCAGAAAAGTTACAATACCGATACTTAACGTTACCGGCCAGTTATTATTCTGTACCAGTTTTTTCATCATATCCTTTAATTTTTGTGCGACAACATAAGCTGCCTCTGCTCCTGTCTGTGTAAGTAAAATACCGAACTCGTCGCCCCCCAGCCTTGCTGCTATATCTATATTCCTTATGTTTTTAATTAATGCATCGGCAGTAAGTTTTAACAGCATGTCTCCTGTACTGTGGCCGAGCGTATCGTTTACTTCCTTGAAATTATCAAGATCCATGTATAAAACAGAAATGGGAAATCCGTGTCTTCTCGCTTTCTGGAATTCCATATCCGCGGTTTCGTAAAATGCCCTGCTGTTTGCTATTGATGTAAGAGGATCTATCCTTGCCAGGTCTTTTTGCTTGTCAAGAGCGATCCTTAACTCCGAAATTATATATGTTATTATTAAAGAAATAATCAGCCTGAAAGTATTATTTAAATATGGAATGATATAATTCGAATATTGAAAATCAAATTTTTTATCTGTGTAAAGCATCAATGCCGAGCTGAGGAAAGATAAAATAATTCCGGACCAGATGCCTGTTTGCCAGGTCAGCAAAATAATCGGAAAAATATAAAACAGGGAAAAAATCAGTTCCGGTCCTGAGTAATAATGAAGAAAGCTTATTAAAATGGTCAGGATCAGGCCAAAAATAAATATTAATGATTTTTTAAATTTCGCTGGCGTAAATATCTTATTCATAGAATCATTTTACTTGTATGTTCTTCTTATTATATTAGTCGGAATCTTGTGGAAGTAATAATATATATTTTTATCTGCTCATGGAGAGTCTGGAATGAAATTTATTTTGTTTTATTCGTTTGTTGATGATATATTATAATTGATAGAGAAAAACAATAAATGTAAAGAGAGCAGGATTGTGCATCAATATCGATTTATATGATTTTTAATGCGCTTTAGGGTCAATGGAGAAGTTCTTTGAGGGTTTTCGCGGTTTCTGATGTTCACATCGATTTTGCTGAGAATAGAAAGTGGCTTTTCGGCCTGTCAAAAAATGATTATAAAAATGATGTACTTATTCTTGCAGGCGACATCACGAGCAATATATCGGCGATTATCAAAGCTTTTGTTGCTTTAAAGATCTGCTTTAAGGAAGTACTGTTCATTCCGGGCAATCACGATCTATGGGCCAACCACAGCAATAATAACAGAAATTCAATTGATAATTTTCGTTTATTATTAAAGATTGCCGGTAACTGCGGTATTAAAATGGAACCTGTTCATTTTAATACTCTATCTATTGTTCCGCTGTTCGGGTGGTATGATTATTCCTTCGGCAAGCCATCCGAGAAAATATTTGATATTTGGATGGATTATACTTCCTGCGAATGGCCTGAAGGGTTTGATGAGATAAGTATAGCCCGTTATTTTGTCTCCATGAATGAACCTTTTCTGGATATTAAAAATGATAATATCATCTCTTTTTCGCATTTTGTTCCCCGTATAGACGTTATGCCGTCATTTATTCCGAAACATAAACGGATTTTATATCCTGTGCTTGGTACTTCCCTTCTTGAAGAACAGATACGTCGGCTTGGCTCAAAAATACATATCTACGGCCACAGCCATGTCAATACGAGAGGATATTTGGATAATATCGAATATATCAACAATGCTTACGGATATCCTTCAGAAACAATAATTACATCAAAAAAATTGCTGGAAATATACGATATATAATATATAATTAATTTTTATTTTACAGATGATTTAATTATAAATTATACAATGTTTTTATTGATAAAGTTAGTTGATCCGTTAAAGCAATTATTGGTTGACACTCAACGATAGCCGGCAAAAATTACTTAAGGTATAGTTGTTTATTCTATAGGAGATCATAAGGAAAATAAGATGAAGTTGAATGCAGAGATTAATATTCAGGCTTCGGCAACAAAGGATAAAGGTATTATCAGGGTAGAACTAAAGGGCAGTCTTGATAATAATAATTCTTTTGAATTTGAATTTTTTGTTTATACGCTGATAAGCGGCGGATTGAAAAAATTACTGATTGATATTGATGATCTGCAGTACCTGGACAGCACAGGTATCGGATCGTTGATCGCAATAGCCAAGAAGATAAGAAAGGAGAACGGAGAAACCGCCATTACAAGATACACTGCTCAGATCATGACTATATTAAGGCCTATTAATATGGAAAAGTTTATTCAGTTTTTTCCGACAATAGAAGAAGGAATTAGTTATTTAAAGTCGGCAGGTATTTAACTGTATTATATTTTTTTAAAAATAAAATTGATTAGCCGTCTGATCGATTCATTAAACCTGAATTAGTTCAAAATATCAGACTTGTGCATAACTGTCGTTTCAGGGAGCAAGGCGGCGATAAATCTTTCAGATCCCTCCCAGCGGTTGAAATGGCATTCAAGTTCTGCATCAGGTTTTATATCCAAAGGTTCAAAATTTGATGGAGGCCATGCATGAATATATTTAGTCTTAAAAATTCCATACTGAGTAAAATCACTAAAAAAGGCGGAGGCCGCTGGCTTATTGGGAGAAAAATCTCCCTGTCCTTCGCGCTCGTAATAGTGATCTTTATTGCCGTCATTGCGATTCAGGTTTTCGGTTTGAAGAAGTTTACTGAAACAATACAGGATAATAATACCAAGTTCACCAGCGCTGTAAATATAAAGGAATCTGAAAAGATGTTCGGCCTGTTCCAGATATCATTAAAGGAAAAACAGAGTTATACGGAAGAATATTATCAGAATCTGGATCTGATATTTGAAGGATACTTGACTACTATTAAAGCAATGATAAAAAAGACTGGTGATAGCACTGAAAATATCGAGATAAAAAAGAATGCAGGACTTCTTGAAAAATCATTAGATGAATATTTTCAGTTAAGCAAGGATTATATTTTACTAAGAAAAGGAAAAAATACAGAGGCATTTGAAAGAAAAGAGTTAGAGAAGAATATTTTAGGTACTAATATATATGCTCAAATGTCTGCTATTAACAGTATTTTAACTACGGAATACAAAGAAAAATCTCAGGAAGTTATGGATTCCACGTCTCTTATACGTTTAATATCAACTATAAGTACGTTAATCGGTATTGTTTTAGGAGCCGGGCTGGCTTTGTTCCTTACACTTCATATAAAATTCGGCATAAAGAATTTACTGGAGAATATATCGACTTCGATCAATTACATTATGTCCGGTGATTTTAAATCCAGAATAGACCCTGATAAAATAAACCTGCCTGATTTTATTTCAATCCTTGAAAGCATAAACAAGCTTGTGGATTCATTCACTCTGCCTATGTTAACCGCGGCAAAGCATATTGCGATTGTTGCAAAGGGGGCGATTCCCCCGAAGATGGCCGGAGAGTATAAGGGAGATTTTAAAGTATTTGAGGATAATGTAAATGCGCTTACGGAATCGATGATAAAAATAACCGAGGTAGCGGAAAATATAGCGAAAGGTAATCTTGATGTCGAAATTGAAACACGTTCTGATGAGGATAAGATTATGCAGTCGATGCAATCCAGCGTTAAGAATTTATCGGAATTTGCCGTAAGTGTGCAGAATGCATCAAACCAGGTGGCTGTCGGAAGCCAGGAGATGAGCGCTGAAGCGCAGCAGATGGCCTTGAGTGCAAGCCAGCAGGCGGCCAGCATTGAGGAGATATCGAGCTCAATAGAGGAGATAAACAGCTCTATTTCACAGAATGCCGAAAATGCAGGCCAGACCGCGTCCATTTCGGAGAAAGTGGCAGCGGATGCTGAAGAAGGCGGAATAGCTGTAAGGGATACGGTTGAAGCAATGAAGAACATTGCAGAAAACATAAGCGTTATAGAGGGAATAGCGGAACAGACCAATATGCTTGCGCTCAATGCAGCTATTGAAGCAGCGCGCGCCGGAGAGTATGGCAAAGGCTTTGCTGTTGTTGCGAACGAGATACGGAACCTTGCCGGAAGAAGCGGCGGTGCTGCTAAAGAGATCAGCGCGCTTACAGGCAAAAGCCTTAAAGTCGCAGATGTAGCCGGCCGTCTCATTGAAACTATAGTCCCTCAGATAAAAAGGACTTCGGAATTGGTGAAAGAGATAAACACAGCAAGTGCGGAGCAGGCGAAGGGAATCGAACAGATTTCCGAAGCAATCGAGCACCTGGAAAATGAAATACAATCCAGCGCTTCGTCCAACGAAGAAATGGCCGCAACCACTGAAGAATTGTCAAGTCAGGCAGAGCAATTAAGAGAGATTTCCGATTTTTTCAAGTTAAAAGCTCAAAGTCAGCCTGATTCATAGATCCCGGACATAGACTGCCGGTATTGCCGGCAGTCTTAATCACCCCTTAAAATACCTACATCTGTCATTCCCGATGCTTAACCTCGTTTTACGGGAGAGGCAGGGAAGAAGCGCATATTCTATGCTGTAAAAAACAGCAGGTCCAACTAATTTTGTTTTTTCTTTGACTTTGTTGAAAAAATAAATTAGAATATAATTTATCATATTATTATTAATTTATTTTTCAACAGAGGTATTATATGAATATAAGAAAAATAATTAATGTAGATTATTTTAAAAATACATTATTAAAAATAATGAAGACGATAGGCTGGGAGAATTGGCTTATTAAACAAAAAATTGCTTTGTCTTTTGCTATTGTAATAGTAATTTTTATTGCCATTATAGCGATTCAGATTTTCGGTCTGCGTAACCTTAATAATGCAATTCATGATAATAATGCTAAATTCAGCAATTCTGTAAATATAAAGGAAGCTGAAAAGCTATTCGGACTTTTTCAGATTTCATTAACTGAAAAGAAAAGCTATGAGAAAGAATATACTGCAAATCTGGATCCAATATTTGAAGGATATAAAAGTTCAATTTTTGCTTTGATGGAGAAAGTTGAAGCAACTACTGATAATATAGAGATAAAAAACAACGTCGGGACTCTCAAGGCATCGCTGAATGAGTATTTTCAAAATAGCAAGGACTATATTATATTTAGAAACGCAAGAAATATAAAAGCATTTGAAAGAAAAGAATTAGAGAAGAATATTTTAGGCAGTAGCATATATACTCAAATGTCGGTAATCAATAGTACTTTAACCAAAGAATATACGGAAAAAGCTCAGAATGCCACGGATTCCGCATCTTTTATTTTCTGGATAGCTGTGATAAGCATGATAATCGGAATTGCATTGGGAGCATTTTTTGCATTATCATTGATTTCTCATATAAATAAAGGGATACAGAACCTGTTGGGAAATATGTCTACGTCTATCAATTATATTATGTCCGGTGATTTTAAATCAAGAATAGATCCGGATAAAATTGATTTACCGGATTTTAAATTAATTCTTAAAGAAATCAATAACTTAATAAATGCTTTTACTTCACCTATGCTGACTGTTGCAAATCATTTGGCAATTATGGCGAAGGGAGCCATCCCACCTATGATGTCTGTGGATTATCAGGGAGATTTTAAGGTCCTGGAAAATAATTTTAACTCATTAATAAATTCCATGATCAGGATAACAGAAGTAGCAAAGAGCATTGCAAATGGAAATCTCGATATTAAGGTCGATCTTCGGTCGGATGAGGATGCAATCATGAAGTCCATGGGACAGAGCATTCAGAATTTATCTGAATTTGCAATGAGCGTGCAGACTGCAGCCAATCAGGTCGCATTAGGCAGCCAGGAGATGACAACGGAAGCCCAGCATATGGCAGCAAGCTCGACTGAGCAGGCAGCAAATGTAGAGGAGATATCCAGCTCGATAGAAGAAATTAGCAGCACAGTCGGTTTAAACGTGGAAAATGCAGGTCTTACAGCCTCAATCTCTGAAAAGGTAGCGGCTGAAGCAGAAGAAGGCGGAAAAGCTGTAAACAATACTCTGCAAGCAATGAAGAGCATTGTGGACAGAATAGGCATTATTGAAGATATAGCTATTCAGACTAATATGCTTGCGCTTAATGCTTCAATCGAAGCAGCAAGGGCCGGCAAGCACGGGAAAGGTTTTGCAGTTGTAGCAAATGAAGTGCGCGACCTTGCCCGGCGGAGCGGAAAAGCTGCGAAGGAGATCAGCGAACTTACCGGCAAAAGCCTTAAAGTTGCGGATAGTGCCGGCAAGCTCATTGAAAGAATAGTGCCTCAGATCAAGAAAACGTCCGAACTGGTTCATGAGATAAACTCTGCAAGTTCGGAACAGGCAAAGAGTATTGGACAGGTTTCTGAGGCGATTGATCAGTTACAGAAAGGAATTCAGCAGGGAGCATCTTCAAATGAGGAACTCGCAGCAACAAGCGAGGAATTGGCCAGCCAGGCTGACCAGCTAAAGGAAATTTCGTCATTTTTTAAAATTAAGACAACAATACAGTAGATGTATTTTAAAATTTATGTGTATATTTGCGAATTCAATTGAATGACTAAAGTCAATTCCAGCGAAAATATTAATTTTAAATTGCCCGAGATGAGCGATGGGCAGTTCCAATTGTTCAGCGAGCTTATATATTCATTATGCGGCATAAATCTTCTTCCTAAGAAGAAAATGATGCTTGTTTCCCGTTTATACAGAAGGCTGCGTGCATTGAACATTATTGATTTTAATGATTATTATAATTTTCTCCTTACATCCGATGGACGCAGGGATGAAATTATTAATATGATTGATGCAGTAAGCACTAATAAGACGCAGTTTTTTCGTGAGCCGGAACATTTTGCTTATTTAACCGCAAAGGTATTGCCTGAATTCATTGAAAGGGGATATGCTAATAAAAATAAGACGCTTAATGTCTGGAGCGCTGGATGTTCTACTGGTGAAGAACCGTATTCAATTGCTATTTCCCTATCCGAATTCTGCCAAAAAAATAAATTGGAGTGCGGTTTTAAGATTACCGGTACCGATATTTCAACCAGAGTGCTGGAAACAGCCAGCCGCGCTGTATATAGAGAAGATGTACTAACGCCTGTGCCTAAAGAACTTCTTAAAAAATATTTTCATAAATCGGACGGCATGGATAAAGACGAATATACTATTGTGCCGGAACTGAAAAAACATGTAAGTATCAGGCGGGTTAATCTAATGGACAGTGATTTTAAACTCGGAGCGCTTATGGATATTATTTTTTGCAGGAACGTAATCATTTATTTTGACAAGCAGACCCAGATTAATTTGTTTCATAAGTTCTATTCAACTCTTAACAGGGCTGGATTTTTATTCATAGGCAATTCGGAATCACTTCATAATATTAGTAATGAATTTACGTTTCTTGCGCCGACTGTATATAAAAAAGAGGAATAAATATTTTTGGGAGAGAAAATAGATTCATGAATACAATAAATCATTCAGATTCAAATAAATCAGAAGAAGAAATAGAAATAATTGCCGAAGAAGTTGAGACTGAATACGACCTCAAGGTTCTTAACGAATGCTGGCATATATCAATTCATCCCCGTGGAGAGAGCAATAGAGATAATAAAAATTCGCAGGCCAGGGCTCAAATTGAAAAAATAAATACAATCGGTAAAATAAAACGTTTTAAGGTTATTAATGAAAGCAATAATAATACAGGTTTTGAAATCGATTTTAAATGTGATAAGTCAAAAAATGATATTGAGTACTTTTTTAATACTTTAAGAGATGATTATAGGATCAGAATTTTACCTCCTAACAGCAATATTTCCGATTATATTGAGTTAATTAACGATTTATCGGATAAGAACCGGCGTATAGGCGAGATTTTAAAAGAGATCGGCACATTGACTGATTTTGAATTAAATGAAGTGCTGAATATTCAGAATGAATTATTAAATGATAAAACTATAAACGACGGCCCGAAACGTATAGGAGAATTATTGATAAAAGAAAAAATACTGCAGGAATCTGTCGTTATTGCTGCATTGGATAAACAGGAAAAAATAAAAAACAAAGTGGGAAATTAATTCATAGCGGATTTGTCACGCGGTTTATCTTTTTCGGTTTGACACAGTTCTTTATAAATTCCGGTTATTTTAACAGCGGCTTCTTCCAGCGGTTCCCTTATTTCACTGCACTCAATGCACTTCTGACTTTCTCTGCTTAGAAGGTTCCGAAGTGAATCCAGCGCCTCAAGAGCTTCAATCAATTTTTTGAATTTTTCCATAAATCTCCATATCACTGATGTTTCATGTTGATAAATTTGATTAAAAATGTATCCTCCGCAGGCTTGAATAATTTAAGAGATTTCAGAATGGATACTTAGAGTGCATCCAAAAATCTGCAGCATCACGCAAAAACGGCTTCCGGCAACATCCGTGCTGCCAAAAAATTGATATTTATTGTTACTGACTATTGCAAACATAAGTTTTGAGACGCATTCACAATTAATAAATATGAATAATATTCTGGATGTCAAACATAAAACATAAATGAAAAAGAGACATAAAAAATATTATATAATTCAGAAATTTTAAAGATAAACCGAAAAATTAGTATAATCATATATTTTAATATATAAGGAGTTTAAAATGGAATTTATATTAAATGAACAGCTGATTCCAATGGTAAATAACGGGAATCTAAATATTACAAAAATACAATGCCTTGTAATAATTAAAGAATTTATTGATAGAATTTCCGATACAAAATATCTGGAAGATAATGTTGTCGATAAAATTACCGAGATGCATAATACAATGCCCAGTGTAATCACATGGGGCGATTATTTCCAGACTGAACTTGCTTATGACCTTCAAGGCGAGTCTGATGCGGATTTCATTAAAGCGGTTGAAACAGTAAAATATGATATAATTTCCAGTTATGAAATATTTACCAAAAAAAATGAATTATTCTTTGAATGGGTGGAATATAATTACAATGAGAAAGAAGAAAAAAAAGACACCTTTTCAAGAGAAGAGTATGAAGAAGCTGTGCATCTGAACATTCTAAAGGATTATTATAAGAGCATGAAAATAAAGAATAATTTTTCTGCAGCTGAATTATCATGGTATAATAATTTCAAAGAAGCAATGGCTGTGTGAGAAAAACCGAAAAACTCTTTTAAAGAAGTGTCCTGTCCGCATATAATAAAATTTTATGATTTTTTAGAAATTTTATTTACGATTTCATGGCGTTTTAATAGTATTGCCAGCCATGACGATCATAAACTCCGATATTGACTTTCATTCATTATTTTACCCGCGTAATATAGTATTTATAGGCGCCAGCCCCGTTCCAGGCAAATGGGGCTTTGTTATTCCGGCTAATATTATAAGAGGAAATTATGAGGGCAGGTTTTATCCTGTAAATCCTAATTATAGTACCTTATTCGGAATGCCATGCTATCCTTCATTATCAGCGATTCAGGGAGAAGTCGATCTTGTTGTTGTAACGGTACCCGCTAATCATGTTCCGGCAATCATAGATGAATGTATAAGCAAAAGAGTAAAAAGTATTGTTGTTATTACATCGGATTTCAGCGAAACCGGCAGCGAAGGGGCTCTGTTGGAGAAAGAAATAGCCTCTAAAACCAAAGCACACGGTATTAATCTGGTCGGGCCGAATACAATGGGTATATTTAATGCTTATGGCAGATTAAATATATTAATGCCTTATATTAAGGCTGATCCCGGTCATGTATCAATAGTATCTCAAAGCGGCAATGTAGGCACTCAGATTATGGGCGAATGCAGTAAAAACGGGATCGGAATAAGCAAAGTCATAAGCAGCGGGAATGAAGCAAATATTAAATGCGAGGATTATATTTCGTATCTTGCTGAAGATGATACAACAAAAATAATAGCTCTTTATATTGAAAGTTTTAAGGATGGGCAGAAAATTTTAAATATATGCAGGAAATTAAAAGCAGTAAAGCCGATTATTGTTTATAAATCCGGTAAGACCCATGGCGGGAAATTGGCTGCTGCTTCCCATACAGGAGCCATGGCGGGCTCAATCGAAATCTATCGCTCCGTTTTTAAACAATGCGGAATTATTGAAGCTGATTCAACAGAGGAAATGATTGATATAATCGGGGGATTTTTAGCTCTCCCGTTACCTAGGGGGAACAGGGTCGGGATTCTTACAATCGGCGGAGGCTGGGGTGTAATAGCAGCCGATGAATGTGAAACACATGGATTTATTCTTCCCCAGCTTTCAGATGATATCTTTAATAAGCTGAATGAATTTTTGCCTAAGTACTGGAGCAGAAGAAATCCTGTTGATATGGCGGCATTTTTAAGTATGGATGCATTTCCAAAAGCAATGGAATCTATGGCTTCATGGGATGGGGTTGATTCTGTTTTAAGTCTGGGAAGCGGAGTTTCGACATATAATTTTTTTGATTATACAGATCTGATAGATAAATTCGGATTAAAAAAAGAAGAGGTGGAGTTTGTCTTACAAAAGATATCCGCTTATATGCAGAAACGAGGAGAATCGTTATCAAAATTAATGAATAAATATAATAAGCCGGTTTTGCATGTGGAGTCAGGAGGGGAAGATGACGCTTATCGTAACATGAGAGAATATAATCATGTTGTATTCAGATCTCCAGAGAGGGCAGTTAAAGTATTAAAAAAGATGTACGATTTTTATAAAATACGGGAAAGGATGAATAAAGCATAAAATTATATATTTTTTATTATTTATTTTTATATCAATAATAAAAGACCCTTCCTTGCAAGCCGAAATATCTGTTCGGCATTAAAGAAATAATTTATCAGTTAAAACGTATCCGTTATTTCTTCTTTTTTTGTATATTCTTTAGTGATTTCGCTATTGACCGAAGCTTTTTTCATTTCAAAGAATTGCGAAAGGGACGGGTTCTTCTTAAGGATATATTTTAACATCAGAGCTGAATATGTGTTAAGCGGTTCATGTAGATCATTTTTAATAAAGGTATAATACTTCCATCTTGGTTCAGTTTTGTATTTATTTATTTTATAGTCAGTAACTGCCTGCATTTTTAAAATTCTTTCGTAAATATTGATGACTGTTTTGTAATCAGCGCTATTAATTACTTCTGCAAAAGCCTTTTCTTTTTTATCGAAATTATCCTTACTATAGGAATACGAATAAATATAATATAATTCCATATCATAATCGTAGCCGTATCCGTATTCCAGACTGTTTAATGATTTTTCAAATATTTTTAATTCATCGTCGAAAAAAACAGTAGATTTAACACTGAATAATGAGCATTTAGCAAACGAAATAAAAATCATTAAAAGTATCAGAATATTAATAGTTCTTTTAAAAGCCATTCAACAACTCCCTTAAATTAAAATGTTCGATGATATGTTCGATTAATCAAAATATTCCATTCGGATTAAGTGATCCTCTTTTATTTCACTATTGGTTCTTTTGCCGATAATACTGTCCAGATAATAAACCGGTATGCCGATACCCGGCCTTTTGGAAATGACATCATCGGGTGATAGAGCTTTCCCTTTTGGGATCGTTCTCTTAGCAAATAGACTTTTCCTTGCTAATCTTGCAACTTCTTTTTCTGGATCGCTGAAATTAATCTGGCTGCTGCCTAATATTTTTTTTATGAGTCTGACAGAAGATGTATAGCTGCTAAATTCCTCCGGGGTTAGAGAAAGTTCCCTGTCAGGGCATTCCATTTCTCTGTTTAAAGTGAAATGCTTCTCGAAAATTCTTGCTCCCAATACAGCCGCTATTTCGCTTGTTTTGCTGTCCCTGGTATGATCCGAATAACCGACTTCAAGCTCAAATAATTTTTTCAGGGATATTATCCTGTTAATATTGGCATGTTCCAGCGGAAGCGGATAAAGAGACACACAGTGCATAAGGATAATATCCGGCGTTCCGTTTGTTTTAAGGATATCAACAGCCATGGAAATTTCGTCTTTTGTCGAAATTCCGGTCGACATAATTACGGGTTTTTCGGTTTTTGCAATTCTTTTTAAGAGTATATGATTTGTAACCTCTGAAGACGCTATCTTGTAAAATTTTACGCCGAGTTGCTCCAGAAGGTTAACTGAGTCATTATCAAACGGACTTGAAAAAAATTCCATATTAAGTTTGGAAGCCAGGAACATTAATTCATTATATTCGCTCTTTTTTAAAACGAACTGTTTAAAGAAATCGACTTCTTTAGTGTCGGGTTCTTTTTCAATACCGTATTTGATCAATGATCCGGTAAAAACAGAATTCATTTTCTCGGGAATGAATGTCTGAAATTTTACAGCATCCGCGCCGGCCCTGCCTGCTTCTTCGACCATCTTTTTGGCAGTATCAATGTTTCCATTATGGTTTAGTCCGATTTCAGCTATAAAGATTAAATCTTTTCCTGGAAAAATATCCCGGGAGAAAAGCATAATTTTCCCCATATGGCCTTATTTTATTTATTATACCCGTTAAGAGTATAAATTGCAGCTTATTATATTTAAAGAGATTTTATTTTTTAAATATTAATATAAATATAAATTGAATAAATATTTGTCAATTTATATACTGAAAGTAGATATTTTTAAATTGACTTTTATGTATTTTCTTTTTATTATATACAGGGATATATAAGTGCGACTGTAATATTATTATAATAATATTATATAAATTATTAAACAATAGTAAAATATCTCTTTTAATAACCGGAATATTTATTTAAAAATAGCTTGAATAAAATTGTCTATTAACTTTATTTTGGAATTAATTCAGGAGGATTGTAATGGCAAAGCCCCTTTTAGGTGAGATGCTGGTTGAAGCCGGAGAAATAACACAGGAACAATTAGATAAAGCGCTTGGAATTCAGAAAGATGAGGGTGGATTAATTGGTATTATTCTGGTTAATCTGGGATTTATTAACGAACAGACGCTTGTTAAATATCTTGCTTCTCAGGCTGAAAGGGTAGTCAAGTCCTGATTCGCCGGCAATCTTATTTGCTGATCACATCCAGCCAGCCGAATTTGTCCTCATCTTCACCGGTCTGAATCCTTGTCAGCCTGTTATAAAGATTTGTTATAACAGGGCCTGCTTTATTTTCATCGCCAAAAGTAATATCCTTTCCTTTGTAATGCACCTTGTAAATCGGAGTCACTACTGCTGCAGTGCCTACTGCACCAATTTCGCTGAATTTTTTTATTTCTGATATTTTAATCCGTCTTCTCTCCACTTTCATTCCCATATCTTTTGCTATAATTGAGAGGCTGTTGTTGGTTATGCTCGGCAGAATGGACATTGAATCAGGCGTGAGGTATTTATTGCCTGATATGCCGATAAAATTGGATGTCCCGAATTCATCAATGTATTTTTTTTCTTTCGGATCTAGATAGAGTTCAATCGGGTATCCCTTGCTGCTGCTGAATGCATGCCCCATAAGCCCGGCCGCGTAGTTTCCCCCTACCTTGAATGCACCGATGCCGAGCGGCGCAGCCCTGTCGAAATCCTCGAGAACCAGAGCTTTGACAGGCTTAAATCCTCCTTTATAATACGGTCCCACCGGACATGCGAACATGACAAACAGGTATTCTCTTGCCGGTCCCAGGCCGACCTGGGCTCCCTTGCCGATTACAAGCGGTCTAATGTACATGCTCGCACCTGTTCCGAACGGCGGGACATATTTTAGATTGGCATGTACTAATTTATGAAGCGCTTCCAGAAAAATTTCTTCGGGAAGTTTCGGTATTAGAATATGTTCACAGGTATTTTGTAACCTTTTGGCATTTTCACCCGGCCTGAATGTTACTATGCGCCCATCCGCTGTTTCGAAGACCTTTAATCCCTCAAAGGCTTCCTGCCCATAATGCAGGCACGGATCTGCCATATGCATTTGAATTGTCTCATCTGAGGTTAGCTTTGGTTTGCTCCATTTGCCGTCTTTGTAGTAACAACGGACATTAAAATCTGTTTTAATATAGTTAAATGGAAGATTTTTCCAGTCTAATTTTGCCTTTTTAATTTTTTTTAAACTCATTGGTTCACTCTCTTTCTTTATTTTTCAGGATTTATTTTTTATATTAATATTATTCATAATACGGCTGATTGTATCAAATTCCTTATCGGTATCAAGAAGGAATTGAATCCCGTATTGATTATTAATCTTCCAGACAGCTTTTGATTTCAATGCCATATCCCTGGTGCCGCGGATGTTAAAATAAATAATATCTTCTTTATTTATTTTTTCATTTGATGTGATACACGCGCCGGTAACGGAAATGTTATTCAGCTTACAGTTTATTTTTTTGTTTTTATTCCTTGGATAATAGAAGTAGTCCTCAGAAATATTTATTCTTTTACTTTTTCTCTTTTCGGCAGACATTAAACACTCATTAAATCAATATTATATATTTCAGTAGGACAATGCGTCTATTATCTTAATAATTTCAACAAAAATTTTTCAATACATGGTTAAAACATGAAATTTGTTTTGTGTAAATTGCGTTTTAGAATATATCAATCGGGCCTTCCAGCTTTGCTTCGATGAACTGCTTTGCGTAAACGTTATCTCCATTGAAAAAATCATAAACGGATCCTGAAAAGACCATTTCCCCCTTATAAAGCAATGCCGCTTTTTCTGCAATTTTTTTTGCAATTTTTAAATCATGGGTTGCAATCATTGATGCAGTTTTGTTATGAGACTTGATCTGGTTAATGACATCTGCAATGGAGTCAGAGAGAATAGGATCAAGACCTGCGGTCGGATCGTCGTACAGGATGATGTCCGGATCAACACATATGGCCCGCGCTAGCCCAACGCGCTTCTGCATCCCTCCGCTGAGTTCTGACGGGAGCTTCTGTTCGCTTCCGGAAAGTCCAACTCTTTTAAGCGAACACATTACAGTTTCCGGAATATCATCTCCCGTAATGCCTTTTCTCCGCAGAGGGAATGCGACATTTTCGAACACATTCATTGAATCGAAAAGGCCTCCTTTTTGAAAAACATATGCCGTATTAAAATCATAATTTTTCAGAGCTTTTTTGTTGTGTAATTGTTTAATATCAATACCATTTATTTTTATTATGCCTTTATAGTCCTGTATAAGGCCTGCGATTGCCTTTAAAAGCACGGATTTCCCTGACCCGTTTTTACCGAAAATAACCATAGTCTCCCCGGCATCTATATCAAGGGTGACATTATTAAGAATTATATTATTTTCGAAGGAAACAGTTAAGTTCTCAACTTTTATCATTTATATTTTTTTTCGTAATATTCTTTTAATGAATTTAGAATATTTATATATGATATGTATCTGTCTTTAAAAATGGAGCCGTTATCCACCTGCCTTTTTACTTCGCAATCCGGTTCATGATCATGAGTGCAGGGATTAAAGCCGCACTTGTTGTAAAAAGCATTGAATTCATTAAAATAGTATCCAAGCATGTGCGGTTCAATATCCATCAGGCCGAACTCCCTGACGCCGGGTGTATCAATTATTGTAATATTATCTTCCGTACTGATCATTTCCACATTAGCAGTAGTATGACGTCCTTTGTTTGTGCTTTTGGAAACTTCGGATGTTCTTAGTCCTAATTCAGGACACATAAAATTTAAAATAGTTGTTTTTCCAACGCCGGAACTGCCGATAAAAAGTGAAATTTTATCGCATAAATAGTTTTTAAGATCGTTTATTCCTCTGCCGTTTATTGCGCTTGTCATTATTAAATTTAAATTCGATCCGGAGTAGTAATTTTTGATGTATTTAATTATAGTTTTTTCTGCCAGATCAGATTTATTGATGCAGATTAAAAGTGGAATTTTTTCTTTTTCGCATCTCACTATTAGCCTGTCGATAAATCTGAAATTTGGTTTCGGGCTTTTAAATGACTGAATGATAACGACCAGATCAAGATTGCAGGCAATTATATCTTCTTTTTTATTTCTGCCTTTTTCTTTTCTTGAAAATATATTTTTTCTTTTAAGTATTTTGTCTATTGCTCCGGTTCCGTCATCGTTTATAGTAAAGATAATTCTATCGCCCACTGCGATTGGGTCCGAATATATTTCAAGCTCCTTGCTTTGCCTGATTTTTCCCCTTAGCACGCAATTGATACAGGAATTATCATATTTCACTGTACAGAATAATCCAAAGACTTTTGTTACTATTCCTGTATGTTTTTTCACTATAAGGTCTTCCTGTTTACTCCTGTAGTGGATCTTTTAAAATTTAAATTTATAATTACGACTAAAGGGAGAAATTTCATGACCGTTGTGTAATTTTTCTTTAAAAAATTTTTTAAAATGGCGAATTTATATCAAATCTATATGTAAAATAAAAAAAGCCGGGTTATAAATCCCGGCTTTAGTCTTAAATAATAAAAAAATATTTCAATCAATAAATTTATTCAGGTACTATTTTAAATGTAACTCTTCTCTGTTCCGCTGCTCTAGAGTCAAATTCACTTAGTAGCTCATCGGAACCTATACCTTTATAAGTAACCTTTGGAGAATCAATATTTGCTCTTTTTAGAGCGTCGTAAACAGTTTTGGCCCTGTCAGTGGATATTTTAATATTACCGGGTTTGTTTCCGGTAGGTTCTTCCGGGCCGCTGGCGTCAGCATGTCCTGTAGCCTGAAGAACATATCCTTCGGGCAGTTTTGAGATTATTTCTTTTACAAGAGGAGCTGCTGTCCGAGCCCATCTGTCCCATTTCACAGTGTCGAGTTTTGAGCTTTTATAGGCAAATCCGCCTATTGAATGATCAGATAACTGCCTGTTCAGCGATGAAACATCTACACCGCTCTCCTTTGCAGGTTCAGGTGCAGGTGCACTTGCGCATCCGAACGCAAAGATAAAAGCGAATAAAAACAACATTGCATTGACTTTCTTCATTTTATATCTCCTTAAATATTTTTTTAAATATTTTATTAATTAAAGCTTGGCATCAGGCATATTTTTTTATTTCGCCTTTAAACGAATATACTTTCATTTAATATTAAAAAATAGCACTGTCAAGGAAGAAAATAAAAAAAATTACATTTTATTGGCATTATTTGACCGGATTTGATTTTAATATTCTATAATTCCGGTAATTATATGATGGATTTTCTATACGATATTTTTAGAAATTTTACTTAAGTTTTTATTAAAGGAAGCCGATATTTTTTAACAACAAGGAGCAATATAGTAATTCCCTCCCGATTATTACTGTATTGCAATCTTGGCGCTGCGATTTAGTTTTTCGAAAAGG
>JAFGSG010000069.1 GCA_016934735.1 Spirochaetota bacterium
ACAGCAAAGGACATAACCGGGTTTTCAATACTTGGAATTCCCGGGACAATAGGAGCGAACAGTATATTACTTACAGTACCCTATGGAACTAGTATAACCAGTCTGACACCAACAATCACAATAACCGGAGCAAGCGTAAGCCCCGCGAGCGGAGTAGCACGGAATTTTACAAATCCGGTAACATATACAGTAACCGCTGCTGACGGCACTACTAAGACATATACTGTAACAGTAACCGATGACGAAGCCGGAACAATATACTGGACAGAGGTTGGAGGAGCAATAAAAAATATCCATAATGACGGAACCGGAGAGGTAACTCTTCTTACAGTCACTGGTACTCCTCTCGACATAGCACTTGATATTTCTGGCAATCAGATGTATTGGACGGAGTATACTGGTACTGCGTATCAGATCCGCAGAGCTGGGATTGATGGCAGCAATCCGGCGCTCTTTGCGGAATATTCTAGTTCCGGCGGCAACAGGTTCGGGCCTACTGCTATAGCAATTGATTCCGGAACATCCAGAATATACTGGAACCACAGTCAACTTAGTGCAGGCCAGGAATATTTATATTATTCGTCGCTGAACAGTTACTCTGCAGTTCAATGGACATCAAGTGTACCAAATTCTTATGTACATAGTCTTTGCGTCGACACAACAAGAAGAGGATTTTACTTCAATGCAAATACTTATTGGAATATAAGTTTTGCTTCAGGGTCAGGCAGGACTGGAGCAGCGTGTTACAGCAGCACTTTAGATATTCTTAATTCGCATTCAACTCCGATTAATGAAACCGAATTGTCGCCTTCTTCGACCCGGCTGAGAGGTATTGCGGTTGGGGGAGATTATATTTATTATGTGTATAATAATTCAGGAGGCCTGAGAATTGTTCGGGCCAGATACGATTTTCAAGAGACGAATGATCCGTGGATTACGGCAGGCACATTCGGAATACAAAAGATTGCTCTGGACCTGAACAATAATAAAATTTACTGGACTTCCGATACAAACAACTCAATTTATCGCGCTGACCTTGGGACAGCGAACTCAAACATAGTGCAATTCCGTCAGTTAAGCAACAAACCTACCAGTATTGCGATTACTCAATAATTTGATCAATTTATTGAAATCAAGATCGTAGATTATAGCAGCAGTTTAAATTTGAATTTTGACCTTGCATTTCTACGAACTTAGATGCAGGATAGAAATATTTAAATTTATTCTGGAGATAAGTGCACAGGGTACAAGCAGCGGCTAATCCGGATATTGAGCTAGAAGCTTATCCAGGGGCATTGGCCGTGCAAAATAATAACCCTGGAAAAGATCGCATCCGTGCTGTTTAAAAAAGTCGAACTGTTCCTGAAGTTCAAATCCCTCGGCTACAACCTTTAATTTCAGGGAATGAGCCATTTCCAGTATGTACCGCGCCATTGCCTCCTTCCTGCTGTCGCCGGGAACAGAATGGACGAACACCATGTCCATTTTAAGGATATCAACAGGTAGCTCGGCGAGATACGTCAAAGAAGAGAAACCCTTACCGAAATCATCTATTGCAATGCTGAAGCCTCTGTTCTTAAGCTTCAGCAGGTTCTCGCGGCCTGCAGACATATTCTCAATAAGTTTGCTTTCGGTGATCTCAAAAATTATCTGCTGCGGTTCAATCCCATGCTGTTTCACGAAGGATGAAAGAAAATTGCTGTATGCAGGATTGGTAAGCTGATTCACGGATAGGTTGATGCTGATACTGAATCTTTTCCCTATGCGCATTTCCATATCATGAAAGGCTTTTCTTATAACCATGTTATCCACATCATTTATAAGGCCGGCCTCTTCGATTATAGGAATGAACACTCCGGGCCCGCCTATGGAAGGATCGGGATTGGTGCAGCGCAGAAGGGATTCGAGGTGAATTATATTTTTATTTCTATCTACAATAGGCTGATAAAAAAGAGTGAACTGATCCCTGTCAATGCTTCTTCTTAACAGATTGACTATATTGATTTTATTTGACGAATTGTCTGTCAGTTCATGATTGAATACAGTGAATGTATTCTTGGTTTTTTTTGCGCTTCGGATTACATTGTATGCATTATTTATAATGGCCTCTGTGTCTCTGCCGTCCTTTGGGATTTCAAGAATCCCTAAACTGGCAGTAACAGTATATGGCACTTCGGATATTGTAAAAGAATTTCTTAAACTTCCAATGATTTTACCTGCAAGGTTCTTTACTTCTTCTTCTGTTTTATTGTTTTTTAACAGCAAAACAAATTCATCACCGCCGATGCGGTACAGAGTTCCTTCATTTGAAAAATATTCCTTCAGCCGCTTTGACAGCATTCTCAGGATTTCATTGCCTGTCTGTTCCCCGAAGCATTCGTTGAGATTTTTGAAGTCGTCGATATCCAGAAAAATAAGCGAAAAATTATGGCCATCAGCCCCGATATTATCCAGCTCTGACTGCAGGTCTATCATGAATCCCATTCTGTTCGGGATGTCAAGCAGCGCATCGAAATATATTTTATGATCAATGTCATTTTGAATATTGATGAGCTGATTGCTGTAAATAATTGATATGTCAATTGAGCCGAAATTTATAAAAAGGATCAATAACACTATGCCGATAGTGAAGGGCGGATATTGAATTCCTCCGAATCCGATCTGTGTATCAGTAAAGAGAACTGAGTAGAAGTAGGCCATAACGATATAGAACAAAATGCTCAGCCCGATCAATACATTATTCACCGGATATAAATATTTCTTCCGGATTTTTAAAAACAATATCAGGGATATTGTGTACATCAGGTATATGGTCAGTATAATATTCCGGATCATGATCGGCAGGCCAGTGTTCAGCTGATGAAAAAAACTTAAGTAATTGCTGTTTGTTTTATAATCCGCGGCGGTTTTGATAATATCCGGGGAAAAAATAATACAGGATCCTATAATCACTGCTGAAACTAGGCCTGTCCAGAAAACGATCCAGTTGATTTTTTTAATTTTTGCTGTTAATTCTAAAACCTTATCCAGGAAAAACGGAACGGCAATCAGGAAAAACAACAGGCCGGTTTCTTTAAGGACAGCGAAGAAACGCATCGCAGCGTCTGCCGGCCTGATAAAAATAAAAAACAATGCAAGGGCATCGCTGAAGATATAAATTAAGGCAATGCTGTTGAACACCAGAAGCGAAAGCGTATCTCTCTGCGGCATCCTTATATATTTATAGATAGATTGTATGAAAGCAAATATGATAAATCCGGAAAACAGGAGTGTGAGGGTGATATATAAGACTGGCAGATTGCTCATGGTTCTATATTACTATATATGTGATTAAATATTGTCTTTCGCTGGAAAAGCAGCTCACAGCATTATGCCGGATATTTAATTTTATAGCAGTTGTCCGGAAATAGCAATAAATTTAAATGTCCGGTCTTATTTTTCTGTTTTATCCTTCATCAAGCCCGAAAGATTCCCAAACGGGTTGTACGAAGAGTCCGCCTTTTTGCCCATAAATTCTTTGTAATCTGTTTCTTCAGCCTTAGCCTGCATATTGGAAAAAAGTTTCAGGGATATTCTTTTTTTCTCTGCATCCACTTTATCGATAACAACTTCCAGAGAATCCCCTTCCTTTACTGCTTCAGCAGGATGCTTTATACGCTTTCCGCCGCCAAGCTCCGATATGTGCACAAGGCCGTCAAGACCAGGCTCGAGAGTCACAAAAGCGCCGAAGTTCGTCAGCCGGACGATCTTTCCGATATAGCGTCCTCCGGGCTGGTATTTTTTCTGCGCTTCGTCCCACGGATCCGGCAATGCTGCCTTCATGCTTACTGATAGCTTTTCATTATCCCAGTCAAGTTTTAGTATCACTGCTTCTATTTCATCGCCCGCTTTTAGCACTGCATTGATATCCTCAACTCTTCCTCTGCTTATCTCCGAAACAGGGAGCAGTGCCCGCACCCCGCCTATATCAACGAAAGCCCCGAAGTCCTGAACGGATTTTACAATTCCTTTTACCGTCATGCCCTCTTTGAGCGATTCGCGAAGGGACTGGATCCGCGCTTTGCGTTCTTCTTCAACTATCTCTCTATTGGAAAGCACAATATTGCGGCCTTTCTCGCCAAGTTCGGTGATCCTGAATGAAGCCTTTTGTCCTATGTATTTTTCGGGAGCTTCCCGTTCCAGGCCCATCTGCGAATAAGGGCAGAATGCGCGCAGGCTCCCGATTTTTATTTCATATCCGCCTTTGATCTCTTTCTCAACATATCCTTCAATCGGAATGCTGTTCTCGAACGCGCTTTCAAGCATTTCCTGTCCGGCCCTGCCTCCGCTTATCTTTGTGGTAAAGTGCATCTCGCCGTTTTGGGACGATACAAAATAAGCTTTGATAATATCCCCTTCCTTAACGGTGAGATTTTCCGTATCGTCTTTTAGTTCGCCCGCATCAAGATATCCTTCGCTTTTTCCTCCTGTATGTAGAAAAATCAGATCCCCGGCTATCTTTACTATTTTTGCTTCGACAGCCTGTCCCGGCTCAAAAAAATCATTGCCTGCAATGCTTTCATTAAGAAGATCCGCGAAGTTTTCTTCAGGCTGAATATTGTTTTGATCATCTTCCATAAAAATAATTCTCCAATAAATATATCCTGTATAATCTGTAATTATATCGTGGATTGTTCTTTGCGATTTGTCATTTATTGTCAAGAATATTTGAGAAGTTTGATAGTTATGCACGCAGCAGGATGATATGCGTATCAGAATAATTTCCGATAATAAATTGTTTATCTCAGCTGTAATACGCTTAATTCCATCTCTGGAAAAATTTTTCTTCCATCTGGCAGAGAGAATATCTTATTTAAAGAATTATCCTTGACTGCCGGTGAATTCCCCCGTACGAATTTTTGAAATATTTTTTGCATTTTTCTGTTTTTAAGTATAATATTTAAGCATCAAAAATTCCGGTAAAATCCGTTATAGGACCCGAAACCTGTGAAAGAGATAAATTTTCTAAAACAAAACGCGCGCAGATGGGAGCAAGCGGAGGAGTTTTTAAAAAACAGAAAGAACCGGAACCCGGATGAGCTTGCCGGGTATTTCATTGAGCTTACAGACGATCTTTCCTATTCAAAAACATTCTATCCGGGAACAGCCACAACCAGATACCTGAATGAACTTGCCGGGAGATTTTATCATCTGATATACCGCAATAAAAAAGAGAGACGCGGCAGGATAATTTCCTTCTGGAAACACGATCTGCCTGAAGAGATCAGGCGTTCCCGCAGGCATCTCGCTTATGCGCTGCTTGTTTTCGTTGCAGCCATGTTCATCGGCGCGATTTCTTCTGCAAATGATAATACATTTGTCCGGCTTATCATGGGAGACCATTATGTTAACATGACCCTTGAGAATATTGAGAAGGGCGATCCCATGGCTGTTTATAAAAAGATGAACGAGACAGACATGTTCCTCGGAATAACGCTTAACAATATACGCGCAGCTTTTGCCGCGTTCACTCTGGGAGTTGTTTTCTCAGCCGGGAGCTTTTACGTATTGTTCACCAACGGCGTAATGCTCGGCGCATTCCAGCATTTCTTTTATGAGGAAGGATTATTTATTGATTCGGTCTTGAGTATATGGATACACGGCGTTCTGGAGATTTCAGCGATAATAATCGCAGGCGGAGCAGGAATTATGATAGGCGCCAGCCTTATCTTTCCCGGCACTTATTCGCGCAGACAGTCTTTCATGAACAGCGTCAGGCGGGGCATACGCATAATAACAGGCATTGTGCCTATGTTCATTGTCGCGGGCTTTCTTGAAGGATTCGTAACGCGGCACACTGAGATGCATGCAGGCATCCGCGCCGGCATAATCATTGCGTCTTTATTATTTGTGATATGGTATTTTATAATTTATCCGTTAAGGTTAGGAAAAGAGATCGAGGGGTAACGGCATTTTTAGTTTAAAATTCACAGGAGAATCTTTATGGAAATAAATCATTATATTGAATTTCAAAAGGCGCGCGATTTCGGAACGCTTATAGGCGATACATTTGATTTTATAATAAAGAATTTTAAGCCTCTTGCCAGAAGCGTTCTCATAATAATGATCCCCAATTTTTTAATATTATTTTTAGGATTAAGCATATTCGGAATTAATATTATGAATATCTATGCAGGAAAGCTTGATGCCATGCCGTCGTATTTTTTTGCAATAATCATTATAGAAATGTTTTTGGGCATTATATACATGGTGCTTTTGGTCTGCGTTAATTACGATTATATTAAAATCTATATGGAACGCAAAGGCGGTGCAATATCGCTCGGAGATCTGTGGCCGGAAGTAAAAAGGGATTTTTTTCGCGTACTCCTGAATCTGGTAGGTTTATTTTTTATTTTAGGATTACTAACAGTAGCGGTTATTGCTGCAGTTGCTGCAGCAGGAATTTTTCTCTCTGAAGTTTTAGCTGTATTCTTAGGCATCTTCGCTGTTCTTATTTTGGGCACTTATCTTTTTACAGCTCTGTGGCCTGTCTTTTTTATAATTGTACATGAAAAAAAGCGCGTGTTCAGCGCACTGGCCAGGTCGATCAGTATTGTTGCAGGCAAATGGTGGTTTACATTCGGCCTTATTAACGTTATAATGATAATCTGGATGATTTTTGTTATGATAGCTTCTATTCCCTATTATGCTGTTATTTTCCTTTTCAGTTTTCACGGAATTGAGAATATGAACGGAACAATATTCAGCGCAATTTTTGTGGTTACATATATTTTTCTCACGTTTTTCGGCTCTATTATGTATATGATCCCGCTTACAACAGGGGCTCTGCATTATTTTAATTTAAGAGAAAGAAAGGAGGCACCTTCGCTTTTCGCAAAGGTGAAAAATCTGGAAGGGCAATGAGAAAATTTATCATCGTCAGTATAATATGCTGTATTCTCAGGGGAGGATCTTTTTTTACATGCGGACTGGTTTATGCTGCCTCAGGGCCGGATATCGGATTGTATGATAATAGTCCGGTCGCTCTACGGCTCCCTGATGTGCTGGAACTTAACCGCATCAGGAATGATAAAGCTTATCAGTATGAAAAGGAAATGGTACCCGGCAATGCCATAGCCGATATTATCGCGAGCTGGATCAGCTGGTTAGGGAAGAATTTTTTTTCGCATATCTTTTCAAAAAAAGCTGAACCTTTCCGGCGTTTTTTCCCGTATGCTGTTATTGCAGCGTCTGCTGTAATTGTTATACTTGCGCTGAGGCGCGGCGGCTTCTTCGGGCTTTTTTCGCGCAAGGGTTATCGCGCAGGCGATGTGCAATATGATTCCGAAGGGGATATCCATGATATTGATTTTAACTTTATGATAAAGAAATTTATGGATGCCGGGGACTATCGTACGGCTCTCAGATACAGGTTTCTAAAGACACTGAAACAGCTTTCAGTTAAAGGACTCATTGTGTGGCGGAAAGAAAAAACTAACCGCGATTATATTAATGAGATAGTTCCTGAAAAGCGCTCATCTTTTAATGATCTTGTAAATATATTTGAATACGTATGGTACGGCAGTTTTGCTGTTGATAAAAAATTTTTGGAGCTGATGAACGGGCGGTTCCGTTCATTTGATCTTTCCATGGGAGACTTCGTTGAATAAAAAGGCCGTATACATTGCCGGAGTTTCGCTGCTTTTTATTATTGTGATTCTGGTTGAAATATTCAGCCCTAAGGAACCTGACTGGACAATGAGTTTCTCGCGTTACAGCAGGGAGCCGTACGGGAATTATCTTATGTATAATCTTTTAAAAACACTGTTCCCGCGAAAAGAAATCACAACCCTGCACGATCCGTTGTATGTTGTGCTGAAGGGAAAGAGTTACAGACGCCATAATTATCTGCTGTTAAACGACAGGTGTATTTTCGACGAACTGGACAGCCGGGAGCTGTTAAGATTTGTCTCTGATGGCAACAACGCCTTCATTGCTGCAAACAATTTTTCCGACAGCGAAAATAAATGGTTAGCCGAAGCACTTGGTATTGAAACAGGGCGCTATGCGGAAATATTAACGGCAATGCGCGTCCGGTTTGTAAACAGCAGGTTAAAAAACCGCGAATATAATTTAAAGCAGGAAGGCGGCGCTTATTATTTTTCCGGATTCGACAGGGAAAGCACAGTCATTCTTTCGATTAATGAAAGAAAGGATCCGGTCTACTTAAGAGTGAAATACGGCAGAGGCTTTTTTTATCTTTCCACTGTCCCGCTTGCCTTCACCAACTATTGTATTGTTTCGCCGCAGAGCGATTATCCGTTTACGGCGCTTTCATATCTTCCGGAGTATAATACAGTCTGGGACGAATTCTATAAAATCGGCAGGCTTGAGGCGCAAACGCCTCTTCGTTTTATTTTAAACAGAGAACCGCTCAGATGGGCGTATATACTCGGCTTAACAACAATAATGCTTGTGATCATAAGCGGCGCAAAGAGGAAACAGCGTATTATACCCGTCATACATCCGGTAATCAATACTACGCTGGATTTTGTCACAACAGTCGGCAGTCTTTATTACCAGAACAGTGACCACAGGAATCTCTCACAAAAAAAGATCAGCCATTTCCTTGAGTATATCCGGTCGCGTTTGTATCTGGACACACGGGAGTTAAACGATGTTTTTTTTGAAAAGCTTGCGTCTAAAACCGGATTGACATTCAATGAGATACAAAAAACATTCGCTTTAATCGGAGACATCCGGCAAAAGGAACATGTAACGGAAAGTGAGCTTGTGCTGCTTAATTCGAAGATAGATAATGTGTATCGCAGCGACGGTATTAGGTGATTATTCCAACAGGTTTTAAATTGTGCCATAAATGAGATAATATCCTTTTTGCCCATTTATGAACTATATGGTGAAATAGACTCTCAGGAATAAATAATTACGGTTAGAATAAAGGAGCAACTAATGGCGCAGGAAAAAGTTTTTAAACCAAGGATCAATCTGGAAAATATTCAAAAATTGCTAAATAAAGTTCAGGATGAGATCCGGAAGGTTATAATCGGCCAGGATTCAATGATACAGCTTTTATCTGCCGCGATGCTCACCGGCGGCCATATCCTTATCGAGGGTGTTCCGGGTATAGCGAAAACACTTACCGCCAAGCTGTTTGCGCGTACTCTCGGGATAAATTTTTCACGCATTCAGTTCACTCCGGACCTGATGCCGTCCGACGTCTTGGGTACATCGGTGTATAACGCAAAGAAATCGGAATTTGAATTCCGCCGCGGCCCAATCTTTGCAGGTGTTCTGCTTGTTGATGAAGTCAACCGCGCTCCGGCAAAAACCCAGTCAGCCCTGATCGAGGTTATGGAAGAAAGGCAGGTCACTGTTGACGGAACAACTTACCCGATGGAGAAACCGTTCATTGTTGTAGCGACCCAGAATCCGATTGAACATGAAGGCACTTACCGGCTGCCCGAAGCTCAGCTTGACCGGTTTCTCTTCAAGATACAGGTTGAATATCCGTCCCTGGAGCAGGAGATCGGTATAATCACAAGATTTCAAAGCAGCGCATATTTAAATGAAGTGGAATCCGTAAAGCCTGTGTTAAATGCTGACAGGCTTCTCGAATTTTCAAAAGCTGTTTTTGCAGTGCATATTGAAGAAAATCTTATCAGGTACATTGCGCGCATCATTCATGAGACGCGCAGCCACAGCGGGCTTATTCTGGGAGGGTCCCCGCGCGCGTCGCTCTCTGTAGCGTACGGAGCAAAAGCAATTGCCATCATCAACGGCCGCGATTTTGTGACTCCGGATGACGTACAGTTCGTCGTATTCCCGGCGCTCCGTCACAGGCTTATCCTCACACCTGAAAAAGAAATCGAGGGTGCGCTTACGGATGATATTATCAAAGATATCATCTTAAAGCTGGAGGTCCCCCGGTGAGGGAATTTTTCCGTTCTGTTTTTTTTACTGAAAGGCTGTATGCTTCTCTTATATGCGCGTCAGTACTTTTTGTGACAGGCTTTTTCTTTTACTTTGTATTTGTCATTGCGAAGATATTTACGTTTTTTATAATTCTTTTCTTTTTAATGGACGCCCTCCTGCTGTATATCCCGCGGCAGAACATGAAGGCACGCCGTCTTGCTCCTGACCGCCTCTCCAACGGTGACGATAATTCCGTTATCATAAATTTGGAAAACCTGTATCCGTTTTCTTTATCACTTACAATTATTGATGAAATTCCTTTCCAGTTCCGGAAGCGCGATTTCAGCCTCCGTACGGAAATAAGACGAAATGAAAAGAAGTCCGTGTCTTATACACTTCATCCTGTTGAACGCGGCGAATACTATTTCGGCGCTCTAAATATTTTTGCAGCTACAGTTATCGGTTGCCTGAAAAGACGATTTCGGTTTGCAGTTGATGAGGCTGTGCCTGTATATCCTTCCATAATCCAAATGAAAAAATACGGTCTTCTCGCAGTTTCGAACAGACTGGCTGACGCGGGAATCAGGAAGATCCGCCGGCTGGGACACACAATGGAGTTCGATCATATAAGGCGTTATGTATCCGGCGATGATTACAGGACGATAAACTGGAAGGCAACAGCCCGCAAGACGGATATAATGGTTAATCAGTACGAAGATGAAAAATCCCAGCCTGTTTACAGCATTATCGATATGAGCAGGATCATGAAAATGCCTTTTAGAGGTATGAGCCTGCTGGATTATGCCATCAATTCCAGCCTCATTCTTTCCGGTATCGCGCTTTATAAGCAGGATAAGTTCGGGCTTATAGCATACTCTGACACAGTCCCAATGCTTCTGCCTGCAGACCGTAAACAATCCCAGATGCAGAAGGTGCTGGAAGCCTTATATAAACTAAAAACTGACTTTAAGGAACCTGATTATGAGCATCTTTACTCAATTCTTTCCCGAAAATTAAATCAGCGAAGCCTTATTTTTTTATTTACTAATTTTGAGACATTATCATCGTTTAAAAGAAACATCAATTTTTTCAGACGAGTCGGCCGCAGGCACACACTTGTAGTTGTATTTTTTAAAAACACTGAACTCGAAGCATTGATCCGTAGCGTCCCGGCTACAACAGAGGAAATTTATACAAAAACCATTGCTGAAAAATTTGATTTTGAAAAACGACAGATTGTTAAAGAGCTCAACAAGAATGCTGCCATTGCTCTTTTAACTGCGCCGGATGAATTGACTGCTGATACAATAAATACATATCTGGAAATTAAAGCAAGGGGCATGTTGTAACCATGAGTACTGTAGCTGTAACAACAAGTCAGAACGTTGATATAGAATACGAATCCGCCAACATAGGCGACCGCATTCTTGCTGCAATGCTCGATTATTTAATTCTATCCGGATATTATCTTGCAATGGGAGTTTTAAGTTATCTGCTTTCAGAGGCAGGAATTACCCCGGGTATGGCCTATTACATTATTGTTTTTGCGGTTCCTGCGTTTCTTTATGATTTATTATGCGAAATATTTTTAAACGGCCAGAGTTTAGGCAAACGTATTAAAGGGATAAAAGTAATAAGAACCGACGGGTCACAGCCTTCGGTCGCGGATTATTTAATCAGATGGATATTCCGTCTTATTGATATCGGCTTTTTTTTCGGTGCAGTTGCCATAGCGACCATAGCGATAAACGGCAGGGGACAGCGTTTGGGAGACATTGCTGCAGGCACCACCGTAGTCCGGATAAATAAATCAGCCCGGTTCAATGATACTATCTTTACGCAAATAGAAGCGGATTACAAACCGCGTTTTCCGGAAGCAGCACGTCTTGACGGAAAGACTGCAGGAGTAATTAAAGAGGTGCTGAATTCCGAAAAATCCTTAAAGGATGAAAAGGTATTCGGCGCTCTTGTAAAAAAGACAAAAAAGGCTGTTGAAAAAAAGCTGGGGATATCATCCGGTCTTAATCCGGTTAAATTCCTTACCGTAATATTAAAGGACTATAATTATTTCACAGATTGAATTATAGTTAGTCCTTTCCTTCAGTATTTCCCTGCAAGGGTCTTCAGTCCCTGCCGCAGCCTGAAGGTGCACCTGATCCCTGCAGGAAGATTATTGGCGAAATCGAATATCCAGTTCCTGCTGTCGGCCCATCTGCCTGTGCCTTTAAGGGAACAGTCCATCTCAAACGGCGGTACTGCTGCGCGCGGATCGCCGAATGGTACCATCTGCTCAGTAAAGCGGGCAGTCACCTGGCGTATGCCTTTTACAGTACCCTGCGGTGAGAACATTTCAACTCTGGGATTATCTTCAGTAAAGACGTATGATGTTGTAAAGAGAAAGACGAACAGGAACAACACCCGGTATTTTAATTTCATATGCGGTCTCCGTAATGAATTTATTTAAAATTCTGGGGATAAATATTCATAAATAAACAGAAGGCTTTCTCAATTAATTAGTCTTATCTGATGCCATTTGTCAAGAAAAACAAAATCCGCGTGTATTAATAAAATATTTTACAAAAATGAAATAAACAAAATCCAAAACATCTTGCCTTAATCAGTGGTGCATCTATGTTCCAGTGAAATATTGAGTATTGGATTTTTATTAATAATTTATATGTTTAAGAGCCTATTTCAGCAGGCATCAGAAATCACTGCTTATGATCTGACTGGATAATATCTATTTCGGAACCGCGTAAAAAACATCCTGTTTTACGCAGTTCCGGCGACATCGAAATACAGGATGTAATGAATGCCGCGGAGGACATGGATGGCCGAGAGCGGCCTGTCGCCTGCTCCATAGATATTATCCAGTCAGATCATATCAAAACTCCTACTGAAATATGTTCTATGACCATAGAAGGAAAACAGGTATGTGCGGGATTGCGGGCATAATAAATAATTCTAGCGACAGGACAGTTGATCCGGTCGTTCTGAAAGACATGATTGATCGTCTGAGCCACAGAGGGCCTGATGAAAAAGGATTTTATATCAAGGACGAAATTGGGCTGGCTCAAAGCAGGCTTTCAATAATTGATCTTTCCGGAGGCAAACAGCCGATGTTCAATGAGGACGGATCAATCTGTGTTGTCTTTAACGGGGAAATATTCAATTATATTGAGATGCGGGAGGAGCTGAGAAGTAAAGGCCATAAACTTGCAACTCACAGCGATACAGAAGTTATCGTTCACGGCTACGAGGAGTGGGGAAGGGATTGCTTTACACACTTTACCGGACAGTTCGCAATTGCTGTCTGGGATGCAAATGAAAAAAAACTTACGCTGGCACGCGACAGGGTCGGGATCAGGCCGCTTTTCTATTCCATGCTTCCCGGCGGAACATTTATTTTCGCATCGGAAATGAAAGCCATGTTCTGCTATCCGGGAGTAACACCTGAGATAGACATGCATGGTATTGGGCAGACATTCACATTCTGGGTGAACATTCCGCCAAGGACTGTGTTCAAAAATATAAACGAACTTGCACCCGGCAGCCTGATGACCGTCTCTGAGGGCAGGATAAAAGTGCACAGATACTGGAAATTCAGTTTTCCGGATGAAGACGGTTATGAAGACAGGCCGCTGTCATATTATATCGAAGGGCTGAAGGAAAAGCTGTATAATGCAACAACCATAAGGCTCAGGGCCGATGTGCCTGTTGCTGCTTATCTTTCCGGAGGGATTGACTCATCCGTGATAACATCGCTTGTTAAGAAATATCACAACAACGATCTTATCACTTTTTCAGTTGCTTTCAGCGATGCTAAATTCGACGAGCGCGGTTACCAGATGCAAATGGTCGACTACCTGAAAACAGATCACCATATAATAGAAGCAGATTATGACAATATCGGGCAGGCATTTTCAGATGTAGTGTACTTTTCCGAAAAGCCTTTGATCAGAACAGCGCCTGCTCCTCTGTATATTTTATCCGGACTGGTTCGCAGCAATAATATAAAGGTTGTACTCACAGGCGAAGGCTCGGACGAGATCCTTGGCGGGTACGACATTTTCAAGGAGGATAAGGTCCGCAGGTTTTGGGCAAAGAGTCCGGATTCAAAATGGCGTGCCAATCTTTTATCGTCGCTTTATCCGGATGTAGCGAAGGATCCCAGGGCGAGGAGATTCTGGCAGTCCTTCTTTAAAAAAAACCTTGTTGATACGGATAATAAATATTATTCTCATCTGATACGCTGGAGCAATACCTCACAGATCAGGAATTTTTTTGCCGGAGAGCACAGGAATTCAGTCTGCGACGAACTACTTTTGAGCGATCTTGATGCATTCGTTGATCCGGACATAATGAGATGGCATCCTTTGTGCAGGGCGCAGTATCTTGAGGCGACACTTTTTATGTCCGGATATCTTCTTTCGTCGCAGGGCGACAGGATGATGATGGGGCATTCAATTGAAGGCCGTTTCCCATTCCTCGATCACAATGTAATTGAATTTGCCAATACTATTCCGCCTAAATATAAACTGAAAGTATTGAATGAAAAATATATATTGAAGAAAGCCTATGAAGATATTCTGCCGGCGCCGATCGTAAACAGGTATAAACAGCCATACAGGGCTCCTATCAGCCAGTGCTTTTACAGGGATAATATTGCTTCGAAAATGATTTCAAGGGAAGCTATTGAGAAAGCCGGTTACTTCGATTCCAAAGCTACCGAGGGTCTGTTGAAAAAATTGTTCCCTGAGGGTAAAAATGTAAGCGAACGCGAGGACATGACGATTGTGGGTATAATATCAATGCAGCTGCTGCATCATCATTTTATTGAAAAACTAATTTAGACTGTATTCTGAAATCCATTCCCAAATTAAATACAAACACATTCAGGATAATCAATTTATTTATTGCCCATGTTTGAATGTATTAGAAAGTTCTACAGCCTGATCATTTAATTATTGATTTTTTATCACTTACCTGTTTTAATAATCCAGTTGCAGTTATGGTTACCTCTAATAATTAAAGATTGATGTAACCATTGGGAACAAATCAAGGTAAAAATCAGGTTTTTTATTTGGAGAACCAATAAAAACTCTGATTTTTAGAGGTTCC
>JAFGSG010000070.1 GCA_016934735.1 Spirochaetota bacterium
AACTTGCCGATTATGTTATTGATAATTCCAGTACAACTGAAAATACAAAAAGGCAGGTAATAGAAATATGGAAGACTTTGCTGCAAGAGAACAAAAAGGGATAAAAGAGAAAAATATATATATTCTGCATCTGGATACCCCGCGTATTATTATACTTACATCTGTCATAATAGGTCTTTTAATAGTCTCAGTTCTTATAGGTATGAATATTAATAAACAAGATCAGAGAGATATCGAAAGTTTCGCTAATGAAAACTCTGTGCTGGAGAATTTAGCTGTTGAGAGCGAAAAAACCGATAGTCTGGAAAGCAGCCTTGAATCCTCATTAAACAGCGATAATATTCTTAAAAACAAAGTATTCGATAATTCCATTATTACAGCTGATAATTCACTTAAACCTGATAACAATCTGCCTGCATTTCAAGGAAATGATAATGTAAACAGTAATGCACTATCCAAAGAGCCTGCTGCTGATATTCTAACTCATGAAAATATTGAGATTATTCCTCCAGCGCATATAATGAAAAAACCGGAACAAAAAAAATCTGTTAAAAAATCAGTCGAAAAGCACCCCGAAAGAATAAAGGAAACAACAAAGAGAAAAGGCATCGTTGAAGTATCCAAATCTTTTAAATCACCGGAAAAAGATAAAAATTATTTTGCTGTTCAAGTGGCAGCATTTGATAAAAAGACAAAAGCCCTGTCCGAAATAAATAATCTTGAAAGAAAAAAATACAACGCGTATATCGACAGTACAAAAGTGAACGGAAGAACATTTTATAAAGTTATGATAGGGCCTGTATACTCAAAGAAAAAAGCCATTGATCTTCTGGAAGAAATATCTGCTGATAAACGGTATGAGGACAGCTATATAATCAGGAGATAAGTGCTGCTCCCTAGGCCACACTGTCGCTAAACGCGACATCTCATCCTTTACATAGAGAGCAACCAATGCTGCAACGATTGTTATTTAACAAAAAGAAGAAATCCAGCCACAGACCGGAATAGGGTTTTAGGTGCTTACTCATCTTCGGGAATAACCGCGAAATCGGTTACAATGTCGTCTCCCTCAACATCAAGAAGCCTTACTCCGACAGTCGCTCTGCCAAGGGACGATACCTCTTTTGCCGTGTGCCTTATTGTTTTACCGCTCTTTGATGCAATGATAATCTCGTCCGACTGGAATACAGATCTGATGCCGATTGATTCCCCGTTCTTTTCCGTTACCTTGAGATAAGCCATACCTTTGCCCCCTCTTCCTTTGGTGGCAAAATTTTTATACTCGACTCTTTTACCATACCCTTTGGCTGATACAACAAAAAGTGAAGAGTCTTTTTTCACAACATCCATGCCTATTATTTCATCGCCTGCCCCAAGCCTCATGCCTATAATTCCTGCAGCTGCCCTTCCCATTGCCCTCATTTTCGATATGTTTGTCCTTACAAGCAGGCCTTTTTTCGAAGCAATAACTATATCATCATCCTTAGCCACAATCTCGACTGCAACTAGTTCATCGTTCTTTTTAAGAGTAAGCGCAATAATTCCGCCTTTTCTGGCATTTTTATACTCGGAAACATCTATCTTTTTAAGAATGCCTTCTTTAGTAACCATACAAATATAGATTTCTTTCTCAATTTCCGGGACAGAGCATATAGCTGTAATATCTTCACCTGTTGAGAGATTAATTATTCCTTTAAGGGATTTACCCCTGCTGGTTTTTGAGCCTATTGGAATCTCATGAGTCTTAAGTCCGAATATCTTTCCTTTGTTTGAAAATAATAATATATTATCATGAGTTGAAGATAACGCCATGAGCCTGATAAAATCATCTCTCTTGGTTGACATGCCGGATGCGCCCTTGCCGCCCCTTCTCTGCTTTTTAAACGTGTCAGCAGGCAATCTTCGTATAAAGCCGTCCTGCGTGATAGTGACAACCATGCTTTCTTCAGCGATCAGATCTTCTATGTCAAAGCTGGTAACATCGCTGTTGCTGAAATCGATCTGTGTTCTTCTTTTCTCTTTATATTTATCTTTAACTTCCAAAAGTTCTGTTTTTACTATCTCCAGAATCCTTTTTTCGCTTTTTAAAATTGCTTTAAGCTCTTTTATGAGCTTTAGCAGGCTCGCGAGTTCTTCCATTACTTTTTTGACCTCAAGACTTGTCAGCCTCTGCAGTCTCATGTCAAGAATAGCTCTTGCCTGTATCTGGGAAAGCTGAAAGGTTTTAATAAGCCTTTCTTCAGCCTGATCAACATCCTTGGAAGAACGAATTATCTTTATTACTGCGTCAATGTTATCAAGGGCTATTTTCAATCCTTCCAAAATATGCGCTCTTTCCTCTGCCTTTCTTAATTCATATTCTGTTCTTCTTGTTACAACTTCTTTCCGGTGAAGAACATAATTGGAAAGCATGCTTTTTAAGTCCAGTATTCTCGGCTCACCATTAACAAGAGCGAGCAAAATAACACCAAACGAAGTCTGCATTGGAGTATTCTTGTATAGCTGGTTTATAATAATATTTGTATTTGCATCCTTTTTAAGGCCTATATGTATCCTGAAACCGTTTCTGTCAGATTCATCTCTTAACTCTGCTATACCTTCAATCTCACCATTGTTCACGAGCTCCGCTATTCTCGCTATAAGAGTAGCTTTATTTACCTGATAAGGTATCTCGTTAACTATAATATTTTCCCTTCCCTTTTTTGATTCTTCTATCTCGAGTTTTGCCCTTACATTTATCTTTCCCCTTCCTGTTGTATATGCCTTGTATATTCCCTCAGTACCCATAATTATGCCGCCAGTGGGATAATCCGGGCCTTTTATATGCTTCATGAGCTCTTTTACTGAAATATCAGGATTGTCGATAAGCGCAATTGTGCCCTCTATCACTTCACCCATGTTGTGAGGCGGGATATTTGTGGCCATGCCTACAGCAATGCCGGAAGAACCGTTAACAAGAAGGTTCGGGAAAGCTGACGGAAGCACATCCGGTTCTTTTCTTGTCTCGTCAAAGTTTGGGCTGAAATCAACTGTCTCTTTATCAATGTCTCTAAGCAGAAGCTCGGATGCTTTTGAGAGCCGGGCTTCTGTGTATCTGTATGCGGCGGGCGGATCTCCGTCTACAGAGCCGAAATTACCCTGACCGTCTATAAGCTGAACACGCACGGAAAAATCCTGCGCCATTCTCACCATTGTGTCGTAAACCGCTGTATCGCCATGCGGATGGAAATTACCAATAACCTCTCCGACTATCTTAGCGGATTTTACATATGGCCTGTCGCTTCTCCACGCCCTTTCGTTCATCGCGTGCAGAATCCGTCTATGCACAGGCTTAAGTCCGTCTCTCACGTCAGGAAGCGCTCTTCCCACTATTACGCTCATTGCATAAGCCAGATAAGAACTCCTCATCTTATCTTCAATTTCTACATCTATAACGTTGGATTTAATTACTTTTTCTTTATTCTTGTCTGTCATAGTTTTATTATTTGGTTAAATTTTTGACTTTGTCACTGTGTAAATAATCTATTAAGAATCAAATATTTATTGCCTTCTCACCTCTAACCCCCTCTTTCGCTTCGCGACTTCTTCCCCTTAACAGGGGAGCAACTATTATTGCAAAGGTTGTTACCCCTGCTAATGGGGAAAACCTTCCATGCATAGGCCGGAAGAGGTTTAGGGAGATGTTGCCGACTTTTACAAATCCAGATTCTGTACGCTCCTCGCGTTCTCCTCAATGAATTTGCGTCTTGGTTCAACCACATCGCCCATGAGCATTGAGAATGTCTCTTCTGCTTCAATGTCGTCGTCTATCCTTACCTGAAGCATTGTCCTTTTTTCCGGATCCATAGTTGTATCCCAAAGCTGCTCCGGATTCATTTCACCAAGACCTTTATATCTCTGTATAGTAAGTTTTTCATCCTTATGTGCCTTTATAAATTTTTCCCGATCTTCCTCATTATATATATAGGCAGCATCTTTACCCGCTTTTATATAATAAAGCGGCGGTTGGGCAATATAAAGATAACCATTCCTGATTATCTCAGGCATATACCTGAAAAAGAATGTCAAAATTAAAGTAGTAATATGTGAACCGTCAACATCAGCATCTGTCATAATTACGATTTTATTATATCTTGCTTTTGAAATATCAAATTCTTCTTCGCCAATACCAGTACCGATGGCAGTAATCATAGTAATTATTTCTTCATTTGATAAGATCTTATCAAGCCTTGCTTTCTCGACATTTAAAATTTTACCTTTTAAAGGAAGTATTGCCTGAAACTTTCTGTCGCGTCCCATTTTTGCTGAACCGCCTGCGGAATCTCCCTCAACAAGAAAAAGTTCGCAATGTTCCGGATCGCTTTCCGAACAGTCAGCGAGTTTACCCGGAAGCCTGTCGTTCTCAAGCGCGTTTTTCCTCCGGGTTAAATCCCGGGCTTTCTTGGCAGCAAGCCTTGCGCTCGCACTCTGAATGCACTTATCGAGAATCTTTCTTACAACCTGCGGATTCTCTTCAAAGAACTGGCTTAAATTCTCATTTGTCGCGGATTCAACCAGGCCTTTAACCTCGCTGTTGCCGAGCTTCATCTTTGTCTGACCCTCAAACTGGGGATTAGGTAACTTAATGCTCACTATTGCAACCAGGCCTTCTCTAACATCATCTCCGGAAAACAAATTAGGCAGCTTTTTATCAAGGCCCTCTTTCTTTAAAAAATCGTTTAAAACCCTGGTTAAAGCGGATTTAAAACCGGATAAATGTGTGCCCCCCTCTTTAGTGTTTATATTATTCGCATAAGTATAAACTGTCTCAGTATATGAATCTATATATTCGATCGCAACTTCAATATCAACATTATCCTTTTGCGAATGAAAAAATATTGATTTTTTGGATATTGATGTTTTGTTCTCATTCAGGTATTGCACAAAGGAAACAATGCCTCCTTTGAACTGAAATATATGTTCCTTGCCTTTGCTTCTTTCATCGCGGAGAGTTATCTTTAATCCGCCGTTAAGAAAAGCAAGCTCCCTCAGTCTTTTGGACAGTATGTCGAAATTATAATCCGTTGTTTCAAAAATTGTTTCATCAGGTGAAAAGACAACTCTTGTACCCTGTTTTTTTGTCTGACCGGTTACTTTGACAGCATGCTTTGGAATTCCTCTTTTATAAGACTGTGCATATACTTTTCCTTCTCTGTAAACCTCAACAAGCATATCTTCCGAAAGTGCATTGACTACCGAAACACCGACGCCGTGAAGTCCGCCTGACACCTTATAGGATTCATTGTCGAACTTGCCTCCGGCATGCAGCTTTGTAAGTACAATTTCAAGCGCTGATTTCTTATATTCTTTATGAATCCCGACCGGAATTCCTCTTCCGTTATCGATTACTTCAATGGAATTATCTTTCTGGATTGTCACTGAAATATTATCACAAAAACCCGCAAGAGCTTCGTCAATTGAGTTATCAACAATTTCATAAACGAGGTGATGAAGACCGTTGACATCAGTGGACCCTATGTACATCGCAGGTCTTCTTCTGACAGCTTCAAGACCCTCAAGTACATGTATTTTATCAGCTTCATAAGAGTGAGTCATTCTTTCTTCTCCAGACAAATTCGCAATTTAATTCTGTTCTTTTTACAACAGTAAAAGGACTAACGCCGGTTAACAGCGAGTTATTTGTCCTGTCAATAATAATTGTTCTATCACCGGGCTTAATTTTATCGATAAATTTTTTATTAAGCTCGGACATAACAATTGTCTCAGTATTAAAAATTCCTATAATCTTTTTATCAGAAACTATTATTCTATTGCCCGCGTGTATGTGCATTTTCTTACATAACACAAGGGGCTGCAGCCCCTTGTTTCTCCATCCATATGTCTTTTATCTTCCAATAATCTTACAGTTTGTAAGAATTTTGCGAATTATTATTTACATTTTTAGAACTAAGCTTTTGCCAGTCAAGCTTCTTTGTTTCCAGTCTGATGTCTTTTATTTCATTAGAACCGAATATTTCGTTAATCTCCGTAACAATTAATTCTTTCATTAAAGCTATTTCGTTGGCATAGACCGGATGGTCAACTGTAATAAATAAATAGTTTTTAAAAATTCTGTCAGGTATGCTGTGAACAGCCATTAAATCACCGACTATATCTTTCCACTTTACACGCACTTTTCCAATAACCAGGGAATCCCGTAATCCGAACTCTTCCAGAATTATTGAAAGTGCCGAATTAAGTGATATTGTCTTTAGTTGCCTTGTTTCTTTAAATCTGAATCTCATAATCTTTCCACAATTCCGCCCGGTAACACATAAAACCTCTGCACACAGGAATAATCCTCAATTTGAATTGAATCCTGATTAACAGCAGTTATTATTACCTGATTACGGTCATTTATAATATCCATCATTTTATTTCTTCTCTTTTCATCCAGTTCCCCGAATATATCATCTATTAAAATAACAGGTCTTTGTTTTGCTTCCCGTTCAAGAAATTCACATTCCGCAATCTTTAAAGATACAGCTGCTGTTCTCTTCTGGCCCTGTGAAGCGCTATTCTTGAATACTTTTCTATCCTTATAAAAAATGACATAATCATCCCTGTGAGGGCCAAGACCTGTTGATGCAAGAAAAATGTCCTTATCCCGACGCTTTAAAAGTTCATCAATAATACCATTATTATTATTGGAACTGAAAGTGGAATCATATTCAATATACGGAGAATCCTCATTTTCCGAAATGCGTGCACCGGACGCTTTAAACGACTCGTTAAACATTAATATAAATTCAATTCTTTTCTTAAGAATAATTGACGCCCGCTGGGCAAACATATTATCCCATATTTCCAGATCCGCAGACCTGTTTTTCTTTTTCTCTCTTATGTCTCTTAAAAGCTTATTTCTTGCGGCAAGTATTCTTTTAAAATCGTTTAAATTTTCTAAATACTCAATATCCACTTTCGATATCACGGCATCGAAATATTTACGCCTGATATCCGGCGGGCCGCTTGTAATAGATAAATCTTCCGGAGAAAAAATGACTGTTAAAAATTTGCCGTAATAATCGGAAATCCTTTTTTTTATCAGTCCGTCTATCTTCGCTTTTTTCTGTATTTTATCGAATTGAAATGAACAGCCGATTTCAAATTTTTCACAGGCCGAATCGCCGAGAACTAATGAACAAAAATATGTATTATCACCCCACTTAATTATTTCAGAGTCAGGAACATTACGAAAAGACCTGAGATTCGAGATAACCGAAACCGCTTCCAATATGTTTGTTTTGCCTGCTGCATTAGGCCCTGCAATAAAATTGATGCCCGGTGAAAAATCAACTGATATACTTTCATAATTCCTGAAATTTCTGAGCGCAAGTTCTTTAATGTACATTTATCTGCAATTAACTATTCGCTCTCTTTTACTTTAATAGGCATAATGACGGAAATAAAATCAGGATCATTATCCGGAGTAAATTTTACCGGACTCATCTGGCCCGTAAGCCCGATATTTACTGTTTCCGAATCCATCTCTTTAATTGAATCAAATAAAAACTGTGCGTTAAGCCCAATTGCTATATCCTCTTTGATATCCGAAACTGCAGCTATATCTTCCACGCATTCTCCCAGTTCAGACGTTTTTACTTCAATTGTAAGCAGATCCTTTTTAAAATGGCATATAACAGTATTTGCAGGCATTCTGGTAAAGATAAGGGCGCGTCTTAATGTCTCCATAAATTTTCCTCTGGAAACATTAACAGCAATATCCTGCTCCTTGGGAATGACCTGTGTATAATTCGGGAACTTATGGTCAATAGTTCTTGTGACAAATTGAGTTCCGCCGATTTTAAAAAAGCATTGATTGCCTTGCATTGAAAAACTACATGTGCCATCTGATTCCAGCAATCTCTGTAATTCATGCACAGCCTTTAACGGAATAATAATGCCTTCATCCAGGTCTATTTCATTCTTAAGATTTCGTGTAATGATTGAAAGCCTCCTGGAATCAGTTGCAACCAGAGTAAGATTTTCCCGTGACTGGGATACAAAGAATACGCCATTAAAAAATGGTTTTATAGTATCCGTCGCTGCAGCATATATAACTTTTCTTATCATATCCTTCAAATCGCCCTGATCAATTTCAACCGCGCCCTGCTCATAAAAATCCGGAATTTCCGGAAAGTTATCGCCCTGGGTTCCAAGAAGCGTAAAATCCCCTTTAACATCCGAAGATTTCGTATTTATATCTATCTGATAAGAATCATTAATATTAATAGAAATAAGACCCGCAGGCATTTCCTTAAGCAGGCTGACAAGCCTTGTCCCGTTCACAGTGAATGATACTTCTTGCTCGGAAGTTGCTTTTAAGGCAGTCTTTATTCCTATCTCCTGATCTGTTGCTGATATTTGAATTTTATCTTTTGAAACATTAAAAAGGCAATTAGCAAGGATTGCATTTACAGTTCTGGAAGGAATAATTGAATCAACAATACTTATAGATTTTAATAATATATCCCTGTCTGCTTCTATGCGCATAACATCGTACCCCCCCACTCTATCAATAAATAAGACATAATTATACCGCAGACTTGCATATCATTAAAAAATTTTCAAGTGTAATTTTTAATTCACTTATTATTATATTTTAAAAATCGAATACTGTTTTTCTGTGTCTATAATGATAATTTGTGAAGTTCTTTGTAAATTATTGTATCTCCCCAGACTCAGGCGGAGCAAAACTTACACATTTTACTGGTAAAAAAAGAATCGTTCATCAAGAAATAGGCAGTTTTTATGTCAGAAAGTTGTCTGATTTTTATAAGCGCGGATAACTATTCACACTTAAATAAATTTTTCAGGCTGGATAAAAATTATAATAATTTAAAAAATGGAGTCGATTTAAATTTTTAATTCATGAATCATATCTTCAACTAACTCTTTTATTTCTTCTTCCTCTTCCATCATTTTTTCTACATTATTCATTGCGTTCAGCACTGTAGAATGATCCCTGTCGCCAAACTCCTTGCCAATGTCAGTTGTAGTAAGGCTGGTTAATTTTCTAGACAGATACATCGCAACAAACCGCGGTTTAATAAACCTTGAGTGTCTGCTCTTTGACATTATATCGTCTTTACTCACATCGAATTTTTCAGCTACTTTTTTCATGATTTCTGAAGTTGAAATATTTTTATCTGTATCCTCATCGAATAAAGTTTTTAAATGAAGCTTTGCATCCTGAATTGTTATTGGACTGTTATTAATACTCGAAACAATATTAAGTCTTTTTAAAGCTGCCTCAAGAGCCCTGATGCTGGATTTAATTCTTCTGGCAATATAATTCAATACCTCATCCGGAATCTCGATTCCTTCAAGTTCGGCTTTATTTCTTAGAATTGCTTCGCGGGTTTCCAGGTTAGGCGGCTGTATATCCGTAATAAGGCCCCATTCAAATCTGGTACGAAGCCTTTCTTCAAGGGTTGATAATTCTTTCGGCGGCCTGTCACTTGTTATAATAATCTGTTTTTTATTATTATATAGTTCATTAAATGTATGAAAAAATTCTTCCTGTGTCTGCTCTTTTTTTTCGATAAACTGAATGTCATCAATTAAGAGAATATCCACATTGCGGTATTTGATTTTAAAACTGTTGATCGTGTTTGTACGTAATGCCTGAATAAATTCATTGATAAAATGCTCGCTTGAAACATAAAGCACGTTCATGTATGGTTTTTCTTTCGCTACATAATGACCTATAGCCTGCATAAGATGCGTTTTGCCAAGACCAGTGCCTCCGTATAAAAAAAGCGGATTATACTGAGTGGCGGGAGTCTTGGATACCGAAACCGCTGCAGCATGCGCAAGCTGATTATTCGGGCCCACTACAAAATTTTCAAATGTATACTGAGGATACAGAGATGATTTGCTGTCATCATTGTCCGAAATAATAAATTCACTGTCATCCTTTTCGGGAATTTCTCCCATTGCTCCACCTTCATTTATTCCTAATTTGTCATTGCCAATAACAAATTCACAGGTTAAATTTTTATTTGTTAAATCGCTTATCAGAGATTCAATATAAGGGGAATAGTTATCAGCTATGTGGCGCCTGGCTACATCATCCGGCACTTTTATATAAAGTCTCTCTTCATCTACTGATAAAAGTTTTGTATCCTTAAACCACATATCAAAAGACTGTTTATTAATATCAGTCTTCATATTGTCCAAAACGCGACCCCAAATTTCATTAATCATAACGTTTACCTTACAATTATCAACAATTGTTGATAACTTTGTTTATAACTAATTATTATAATACTTGATTATGTCTTATTTTAAGACAATTACTATTTTTTAAGACATTAGATGATAGGAGAATAATTTTTGAATTAGATGTAATCAATCTACTTGAGTTAATCATTCACATATTATATTTCAACAAATTAATTTGATAATTTTATAAATCTTTAAAAAAATTAAAAATTCTTAATAATATATTGATTGCCTGTTAATAACTCAATTATTATTGTTGATATATTACAGTACATTGTTAATATATCATAATATAATGTTAATATATTATGATAGTTGAGTTATTTATTAAATCATCTTTATTTATTATGTTTTAATAAAAATATTGTCTTATTTAACGAACATCAATTTTTTTGATACAATCATTAAAAGGAGGCTATTTTTGGGCGCAATTATTAAAGATATTGAAAAAAACAGTAAAGAAATTATCAGAATAGATATTTCAGAATTTAAAGGCCAGGAATTAATTAATCTAAGAATCTGGTTTCAGGCATTTGACGGCAATGGAAATATGATTTATAAACCAACACAAAAAGGCATTGCAATAAATATTTCAAAATATGATGAGCTTAAAGAAGGTATTGAAAAAATCGGCGAATACATACATGATAAAAAAACCGGTTTTAAACCTGAAGATGTGTAAATATGGCATACGGACTCTATTAATATTATACACATAAGTTATTAATTATAATAATAGTAATAATAGTCTTAAGTGTTTTTTGTTAATAACTCTTAAAATGCCGATGTAATCGGCTTTTTTTTATAAATTTGCTGTTAATTAATTGTAGTTTTAATGTGACATAATCCGAATAACAATTATTATTTTTATTATTATTTCTATTATTCCGTGGAACATTGTTTAATTTTTATTAATATTAACAATAAAAGTATTAATAATCAACAATATATCAACAGAGATATTCCGATACCTGATTGTTCAGATATTTTAATGCCTCAACTGAAGCCTCGCTGAAACTCATGGTTACATATTTTTTATATGCATAATTAATTTCACTCGAAGAATTTATGCGGTGAATATTGATATCAGGATAGGTTTTCAGAATAGAAATTATTTCTTTAAGATCGCCTCCCTGTGATCCAATACCTGGTATCAATAGCGGGATTTTTTTATTGGATTTGATGAAAATATCCGAAATTGATTTTAAGTCGGAAGGATATGTCGCACCGATAACAGCTCCAAGGCCGGGACTATGCCAGTCAATGATTTTTTTTGAAACATGGAGATATAGCGGATTACCGTTTACTATAATATCCTGAAAATCTCTGGAGCTTTTATTTGATGTCTTGTTAAGCACATAAAAGCCTTTATCAGGATAATTATCTGTAAACGGAGCGATAGAGTCATATCCCATGTAGGGTGCAAGAGTAACCGCATCCGCTTTAAAGAAATCAAAGCATTCTTTTGCATAAGCAAGCGCGGTTTTTGCTATATCTCCTCTTTTTGCATCAAGTATTACAGGGATATTCTGCGATTTAAAAAGAGTAATTACATAAAGCAGAGCCTCTATTCCTTCAATGCCGTACTGAGCATAAAAAGCGTAATTAGGCTTCACAGCCCCTGGATAAATGCCTTCCTGTGATATTTTGTTTAAAATCGATTCATAGAAAGATATTATTTTTTCTTTATTTGATCCTTTTTTTACCGGTATATCCTCAATAACCGGATCAAGACCCATTGAAACTATGCTGTTAAATTTTTTTGATGACTGCTTAAGCAGTTCAAGGTAATTCATTAGAATGTCCTATCATTTATATTATATCAATTAATTTGTGAAAAATAGTTATTATATATGTCATAATTTATTTTATCAAAGAGAATAAAATAAACAACAATAATATAATTTTCTTCTGCCATAAATTTTAGAACTGTATCGACCGCTGTTTTGCATGCATCGTCTTTCGGGTAGCCGTAAACACCGGCAGATATTGCTGGAAAGGAGATCGATCGAAATTTATTATTTTTAGCAAGCTTCATTGAATTATAATACGAATTAGCAAGTATTTCTCTTTCACCGCTTCTGCCGTCCTTATAAATAGGACCGGGAGTATGTATTACATATTTTGCTTTCAGGTTATATCCGGCAGTGATCCTTGCTTCTCCATGTGTGCACCCGCCTAATTTTCTGCATTCTTCGAGAAGCCTTGGCCCGGCTGCTCTGTGAATTGCGCCGTCAACGCCTCCGCCTCCAAGCAAGGAAGGATTTGCAGCGTTCACTATTGCATCAACGTTCTCTTTTGTGATATCTCCCTGTTTAACATGAACATGGCTTAATAATTCTTTTTTGTCCATAATTATTACCTTTCTTTGATTATTCTCCGGCAATTCGTTTTAACGATTCAGCATTTGAAATAATATCTTTATAAACTAAAGTTATTAAATCCCTGTATCCGGTTTCGTCCTTTTCCTGCCCTGAAATATGATTATTGAATTCACGCAGATATTGCTCTGCTTTTTTTTCCCTGCCTGTCCTTGCACTCAATCTGGCAGACCAGAACAATGCTATACTCCTATCCCTGAATGATAGTTTTGATTTCAGCAGTGAAGTTAAAATATTCAATGCCTGTTTTTCGTTGCCAGCTTTTTCCAATTCTGACGCAGTAATAAGGTCTGCGTTTATATCATAAGGTTTGTCTTTTTTATATTCGTAATCTGATTCTTTGGATTTTTGAGTAATAGATGCAGATTTTGAATAATTCTTTTTTGACTTGTGAACAATCCATTTGAATTTAATAGTATTTTTTATCTCATTAAAGGCTGGATCGTTAAAAAGAAGATCTGCTGAGGAAAATCCTTTATCAACAGCTTCAGATAAACAATCAAAAGCTTTATCCTTTTCGCTGTTTTCAATATAGAACACAGCTTGTTCATAAAGTATCCAGTAATTATTTTCATTTTTTTGGACAGCTAGAAGCAAAGGCATTATCTTTTCTTTATCATAATTTTTATAAAAATTATAAAGATATAATACTGCGGTTTTTTCATTGTCAGATAGAGCCATCCTGTAATACTTTTCCGCCTCAGCGTAATTGCTTTCAAATTCCTGTATAAGCCCGTAGTTTATATAAGCCTGGCTTTTTAATCTCTTGTTTTTAAACTGCTTTTTTAACAGATTTACAGCTTCCTTTTTTAAGTTGTTAAAATACAGATTAAAAACATCATGAAAAGGATTTGTTATATCAGGTGCATAATTATTTACCCCGGAATGTCCATGCAGATTAAGAACAAAGAAAATACCTGCGAATAATATTATTCTTGAGCAAATATTATTTTTTTTAATGATACTAAATCTGTTTGCTATTTTAAACTTCATTGTTATGCTCAGCTTTTAAAAAAATTGAAATATAAATTAAAAATTTTTGCCAAATACAGCATTGCTTTTTTAAATACTATCATATATTCAATAAGTCAAATGAAATTATAATATTAATGGTTACCTCTTATTATTATATACTGGTGCAACTATCAGGAACAAATTGCAATAAAAATCTGATTTAAAATTTTTCTAATACTAATTTGTGAGAAAAAAATTGTATTACCGGTTTCATAAAAACAGATTAAAGATTATGCTACGAAAAGTAGTTTTATTAATATGTTTTGCATTATTATGTCCTGCCGATTTCTTAGCTGTCGAACATCCGCTGAACCTGTATTTAAATCAAAAAGCACTTTCAAATTATAATAAGTCTATTGAAATAATTGAAGAATGGACAAAACATGAAACTGATGCTGCAACAATTGAAATCAACACTTTCAGGATATATGAGCTTATTAAATATCCGGAACTTATTGAAAAGGCTATAAGCGCGTATAATGTTATATTGAAAAATAAAACTGTCCGGAATAATTACGCATTGCTGGCAAGGATTAATATCTTTTTAAATATGCTTTATTTAAGAAAAGGAAGGGCAAAGGAAGCGTTATTTGTCAGAAATAATCTTGGCTTTATTGATAAATACAAAACGACTGTGCCGTTTAAAAACAGCGGAGATTTTAATCACTCAGCTATTTCTGAAGCTGATTTAAGTAAAACAGAATCAGAAAACGCACATAAGAAAACGTATGACGCCGACTGGTTTGATGTCTCAGCTGATCTTACAGGAAAGATCGATGTTGAAGAGATATTCGGGAATGTTTCCGGATCGTTTTTTTATTTCAAGACTGCTATTTCAGTTTCGAAAAATTGCAGATATATTTTATGGCTTGGGAAAACTGGCCTTACTGATATCTGGTTAAACGGCCAAAATGTTTTCTCCAACCGGGAAAATCACGATTTTTCTTTTGACCAGTATCGTATTTTATTAACACTATCCGAAGGCAGACATAATCTGTTGCTTAAGATCGGGGATTCAAAAAGCGGCGTTAAATTTTCGCTGAGGCTGACCGACGAAGAGGGCAGGGCAGTAGACGGGATCCAGTCCGAATCTGCAGAAATATTTTCTTCCGTAGTACGAAGTTCGGTCGAAAATATCTCCTTTTTTAATTCTCTGGAAACGTTAATTAAAATAAAACCTATGAATAAGCAGACTGCTTTTAATACCGGGTATCTTTATTTTATTTCCGGAATAAACAGCGAAGAAGATAAAGAAGCAGAGACCCTGTTTTCCATAGTTAAAGAAAACGGACTGATCTCCGCTGCCAATTATTATTTAGGGCTGCTCGAAACAGGAATAAAAAAAGTATCCTGCTTTAATGCGTCGCTCAAAGCGTTTAAAAGAAATGTTGAGTCAATCAGAGAAATTGCATATATTAAATTAGGAAATAATTCAGAGCATGAAGCGTACGCTCTTGCTGAGGCTATCCGGGAAATCAATCCTCAGTCTTTTTATATAACTAAATTAAAAGCTGAGATATTAATTGCCCGGGCATGGTATGAAGAAGCTTTAAAAGAATCCTCTTCTCCGAATAATAAAATAAAATCCATAGCATATGAAATCCAGGGTCATGTTTACATTAAAAATAATAAATATAAAGAAGCTGTTAATATGTGCAAACAACTTTATGGAATGGATAATTATAACATTAGTTATCTGAATAATTTATTGGAGTGTTATATTAAATCCGGCAAATATGCTGAAGCTTTGGGACTGCTGGAACAATGCGCTGAGTTATATCCGAATAATACTTCGTTAAGATTAAAGCACGTAAAGCTTATCGGGAACGTAAAAGGTGCAGGCGCTTCGCTGCCGTATTTGTATTATGCGAGAAGAATATCACCTTATCATAAAGATGTCTTGCTTCAAGCCGGGCTGATTTATCATAAATTTAATAAAAAAGAACTTGCTATTCAATATTTGAACTCTGCGTTGAAGCATGATGCAACGAACCAATGGCTTGCGGATTATATTAGCTATTTGAAGAGCTCCCCCCGCCATCATACTAAGCCTTCTGTTAAGTCTAAGGGAAGTGCTGATAGCTCTTTTGCAAGCCTTGAAAATGATGTATTTAAAAGTTTTTCCTCCGGCAATCAAATAGAACACTACAATAATATAGAGAAGCTGTTATTTGCATTCCCTGCTGAACCTGAATCACTTCTCTATTATCCGGAAATACGCAGGCTTGGCAGGCTGGTCGGCTATAAAAGAAGCGCACAGACTTTGCGGAAAATTTTTAATTACGTAAACAGTTTTACCAGCTCCGGGGAAAAAAATCTATATATACTTTCACTGAAATTTGAGCTTGAGAAACTGCTTTATTGCTTTAATATTCCTGAAGCAAAGAAGCAGTCTGAGGAGATTTTTCCTGTAAGAAGATGGCTGGTGTTCGGGCCTTACTCGAAATACGGTCCTGCGGATATTGATTATCCGTTCATGCCTGAAATAATTACAAATATAAAAAATTCTGATATTAAGAAGAAAGAGCTATATTTAAAAAATGCGAAAGGGGAACTGGATTTTGCAAAATATTTGTATCCTGAAAATGGGATTGCTTATGCTGTTACAACGATCGCTGGCGCACAGCCTGTAAAAATCAGGATATATTCTGATTCATCATATAAACTCTTTTTAAACGGCAAAGAAGCGTTAAGAAATCAGAGAAACGGAATTTTCAGAACATGCAGGATAATAAAAGTATGGGATGCGTCAGAGATTACTTTAATGATCAAGCTATATATGAAAGATCAGAAAAAATACTTCAGGGTAATAGTAACCGACGAAAATGACATTCCGCTAAAAACCGAATCCGGCGCATCAGACTTTGTTCTTTCTAATATAAACTTTCTTGAGGAAAAGGATTATCCTTATGCATATTTTGCACAACATAACGGTCCGCGTACTCTAAAAAATAACGCAAATTTTTATCTTGGCCGGTATTTTCATGAACTTAACAGTGCTGAAGCAGTTAACTTTTACAGAAAGTCAGTTATGGCAGATCGTAATAATCCTGTTAAATCATATTATTTAGCACAATGCCTGGTCGATTTAAGCGGCTGTGATAAAGAATCTGCATGGTACGCGGAAGGCACGGAAATTATGAATAACCTGGCCATGACATATCTCATACCCAGTCCCGGTATCTATACTCCGCTCGGATTGGATCATGCTGTTTTTTTATTTAATGCCGGATATGAAAAGGAGTTTGAAACAGAGATAAATTTGTTGAAAAGAAAATTTCCTCAGGCTACCGATCCGCTGAAAATTGCAGGCGCATACTATAAAGACAGGAATGTTTTTAAAGCGATCGAAATTTATAAAACAATATTAACAAGGGAGAAATGTGAAGCTTCGCTTAAAGAGCTTATCAATATTTATAAACAGCAGGGACGATATAATGACATTAAATTATTGATACAAGGTTACGATACGGAAGGTCATTTTCGAAAAGAATTGATTCAGGCGTCAATTGATTTGGAAGAGTATGATAAAGCAAAAAAATTAATTTTTCAGGGAATGGCAGAGAAGAATGATCCGTATTATGATGTCAAACTTGGAGAAATTAATTATATTAACGGAGTTGATCCGATGATGTACTGGCAGAAAGCACTTGCAATAGATCAGTCAAATCATTTGCTCAGAAATTATATTATTTATATTGAAACCGGAAGATTCGGCAATACTGCAGTAAAAATAAATAAGAATGAAATTTTTTTTGAATCTATAAAAGATATCAGGGATTTTACTGCCTGGTATAACGGACTAATTCAGGAAGCTTTAATCTTAGATACTGATAAAGTCCCGCGCTTTACAGGTGCCACACAGGACGAGAGGATAAAATCAGTGTATGATTATGTTGCGCGCAATATTAAACTTAATAGCGGTCTGTTATTTTCTCCACGAAAAGCAATGGACACGCTTTATACTAAGAAAGGCACTGTGGAGGAAAAGACCATTCTCGCGTTATCAATTCTTTCAGAACTTGGGGTAAAATCTTACATTGCATTCGCAGGGCAGGGCTGTATTTCCGGTTCGCAGGGTATTTCGCCGGAATTATTTACAAATATTTTACTTTATATTCCGCTTGATATGAAAACCGGTGCATGGATGGATTTTTCCGGTGGTAAGCATGAGTTCGGCGTTGTGGAAGACAGCATTACAGGAAAGGACGCAATAGTGATCTTAAAAGACGGATATGAGATAAAAAAGACAGCAATAAACAGATGATTAAGAGTGCGTCCAGAAACCCTGTTTTGAATTAAATAATTTTTCGAGTTTCTATAATAGAACGTGATTCACAAAAATATGTTTTTATGATATTTTTAATTGTAGTAAATATTTATTATTGATATTCATTACAGATTATGAAAAAGGAAATAATTACACGATCGGAGCAAGAGACATTCAATTGGGCATTTGATCTGGGAGCTTCAGCAGAACAGGGAAGCGTATTCGCACTCAGCGGCGACTTGGGCACAGGCAAGACAATAATTGCCAAGGGAATTGCAAAAGGCCTTGGCATTGACGATGAGATAACAAGCCCTACTTTTTTAATGATGGAAATATATGAAGGCAGGTTTCAGCTGTATCATTTTGATTTATACAGAATTGATAATCTGGAAGAACTGGATGAACTGAATTTTGAAGAATACTGGTTCGGTGATGGAGTATCCGTAATAGAATGGGCGGAAAAAGCAGGCAGCCGCATACCGGATAATATTACAAAAATTGCTCTCGAGTGGGCAGGCGATACCGAAAGGAGAATAAGAATTGAATATCCTGGCAATTGATACAGCAACTAAAATTGAAATAGCTGCTGCATCATCGGAAAATGTTTTTTCCGATCAGACAAAGGCAGTAAACGTATCTCATTCTATTATGCTTTTTAACAACATTGATTTGGCTTTAAAAGAAGCTAAAATTGAACTTAACGACATTAATGTAATCGGAGTCGGTATCGGCCCCGGGTCTTTTACCGGTATAAGGATTGCTGTTGCGACAGCGCGTATGTTCTCGCAGGTATTTGATCTGCCTCTAGTGGGTATAAAAACGCATTTAATGTACGCAGCTTCCGTAAATGAAAAGGCAAATGCAGGCGAGAATATCTTAATCGCGTTCGATGCAAAAAAAAGCAGGGTTTTTGGTGCTTTGTATAAAAAAGGAGAGGATGATTTGAAGCCTGTGGCAATTATAGAACCGGGCGATTATACAATAGAATATCTGGTAAATTCGATTATTCCTGAAAAAAAGACAATATTAATCGGAGATGGATGCGGGAAATATTATACTGAAATAAAATCGCAGGTTAAAGAGCATGAACTTTTGCCGTATTTTATGCCTTCGGGAAAAACTATATGCAGGCTTATAAAGAAGGTATATCTGGAAAATCCGGACAATTACAGCGATCTAAACAATGTGCTGCCTTTTTATGCGAGAAGAACTGATGCTGAGATAATGAAAGGGAAAATATAGTGTTTTTATTTTAAAGCTTTGATTTCTTTCAATAATTTACTTTTGTAGTTCTTTATCATCGGATCAATCATAGCGTAAAATCTTTTCATCTCGTCATCCCGTGAGGAATTGCCCGCAAAATCCACACCTACGTACATTTCGCCATCGTTGTCTGTATAAGTACTTTTAACGTCGCCGTAAATGGTGATTGGAGCCTGAAGTTTAAATACAATATCAAAAACAAATCCTTTTACTTTATGAATATATTTTTTTAAGTTTGCATCGGATATTCTTAACTTGGCACCGGTTTTGCTCAAATCGACTATTTCCTGATGCACTTGTACCAGAACAGTATTAGCGTCCCTGATCCTGTCTATCAGCTTAAAGATAAGATCTTTAATTTCAAGGACTTTATCAAGGTTAAAATGCTCTGTTTTTGAAATTAATTGAATATAGGCGAATGGAATGGAATGTTCGGAATCAGTCAGATAAATAACAGGCGATATAATTATTGATTTATATCCTTTCTCGATATTTTTTTTTACATACATATCTAAATCATCAGCCAGTAATCTGGTCATATCGATAAAGTCTTCAGTCAGAGCCTTATATGACATCGGATTAGAAACATCTTCAATAAATAATGTTTCTCCGGTTTTTTTTATATGTTTTAAAATAATATCATCATTTTTAAGTATATCTACTTTCACTATATCGCTTAAACGGGAATTCTGCGACTCAAATTGGTTGAGAAGTACTTTAATACTTGTGGGGATATTAAAACCGGATACATCTATTGTTTGTTTTGAGATTTTAAAATTTGTCGCAACGACGTTTTCAGGAGATGTTTTAAATCTTATTTCCTTTCTAATACTTTCTGCTTTTTTTAATTTATTAATACTGCATTTAAAATAACCCGGCCCTCTCGTTTCATCAATATTAAGATCAATTTCAATATATTTATCCAGCAGGCCGTATAAGGTAAATTGGTTTTCAGGAATAAAGTCAGGGTGGGTGACGACCATGATAGTGCCGTCGTTTAAAAATTCATTAATTTTAATTTCGCCCATATCGGGGGCGGATTTTATTAATAGCGGCTTATCATATAAGAAAGTCTTAATGAAATTGAAAACTTCTTCTTTCGAATTAATGTTCAAATCATCGAAAGCCCTATCTTTTCTTTGTTTAATATTTAACAAATGCGCCTTCCGTTTTCAGCATTAAAGCATTTGAAATATAATATAATATTTGTAAGTTAAAATGACAAGAAAAATATAGAGCAATATATGTTTTATATAAAGATTAATAAATAATAATGGGCTATCTAATAAAATATAAGAAGCTATATATAGGCATTTTTTATTTATGCCCATTATAGCTTGCTTAACTTAATATAAATAAGGTACTTATAATTATGATATTAGACAGCCCTGAAAATGGATAAGTAAAAATTTACCTCTTCTTCTTTGAGGTACCCTTTTTCTGTTCTGCTGCTCTTTTCGCGGCAATTGATTTGTCCATTTTCGAAACAAGCGCTTTTTCTGCCCTTACTTCGGCTTCAAGTTTTTTTACTTTTTCCTTTTTTCTTTTCTGATCAACCAGCAGCTGTTTTAATGATTTCTCACTCATAGATAATCTCACCTCGAATTTTTATTTGTATGACGTTATATTTATAATATAAAATATTTTATATTATAAATATAATAGAAAAGAAATCTGACTATCAATTTCTTTCCCTTGAGTCATTTTACTTGATATATCAAGTATCGTTGAGAGCTTGTCAATTATAAACTCATAAATTATTAGCGCAAGTAAAAAATTTATTATTAAGATTATACTGCACAATTAAATCTTAATAATTATTCTTCAATCGCCGGCTCATAGCTCGAGTTTAAATATGCATCCCGAATATTAATAATTAAATTTTCATTAACGCTGTCATATATAAGATAAACAGCATTTCTTTTCTTATTCAGGCTCCATGCAAGAATGTACTTGCCATTGACTGTCTGCTCTTCAACCGGCCTGCCGTATGTTTCGATCAGGCTAATTCTATAATCGACATAATCCCGGATATCAATAGGCTTTTTTTTTGTATAGATATCAAAAAGTAAATCATTGTTATCGAATACGAGAAGGATTTCTTCTTTTTCCATGTAATTTTTTATTATAATCTTTATTGAGTTTTCAGGCTTGACTTTTATACCGTTTATGTATCTGTCATTACTTTCATAAAAAATTGAATGGTGTATGTATTTTTGCTTGTTTAATATAGTTATTATATTCTTTCGCCTGTTTCCTAAAGCGAAATCTTTATAGCTAAGATTTTTTGAATGGACAATATCTGCTGATAAAAATTGTATTATAACTGCTGTTATAATTATATTTATTATTCTCATGTTCTTATAATATTTTCATTGAAAGATCGAACGCTTTTACTGAATGAGTAAGCGCTCCTATTGAAACATAATCAATTTTTAAATCAGAGATTTCTTTTAACCGGATTTCATCTATGTTTCCGGAAACTTCTATTTTTGCTTTGTTGTTGATTTTACTAATAGATTTTTTCATAGTATCTTTATCCATATTATCCAACATAATAATATCAGCTTCGCATCTTGCCGCTTCGGCCGCCTCATCGGGCGTCTTTGCTTCAACTTCAACTTTGTACTTTTTAGCATACTTGTTTCGCACGCGTTTTACCGCCTCGGTGATTGACCCTGCAGCCTGTATATGATTATCCTTAATGAGCACCATATCGAAAAGTCCGATCCTGTGATTTCTGCCTCCTCCGCATTTTACCGAATACTTGTCGAGCAGACGCATACCGGGCGCTGTTTTTCTGGTATCGAGTACGCTTATTTTTGTCTTTAAAAACATAGAAGATACTTTTTGTGTCTTAGTAGCAATGCCGCTCATCCTTTGAATAAAATTAAGGCAGGTTCGCTCGCCGGTGAGTAGGCTTTTAGTATGCCCTTTAATTTTAGCTACTTTATCCCCTTTTTTAATTTCTTTGCCGTCTTTTATAAGAACATTAACTTTTACAGTCGGATCGATTTCGTTATATACAATCCTTACAACATCTCCTCCGCAGAAAATCCCATTTTCTTTTGCGGTTATGACAGCTTCGGAGTCTCCATTGCCGTTGAAGATAGCGTTTGTTGTAATATCGCCATCCCCTATATCTTCTCTTAATGCGAGAATAATTATGGGCCTTATATCCTTTTCTTTAAGAAAACTTTTCATTATCTTTCCGTCCTTTCAAGCAGTCTGATTTTATTTTCAGTCTCAATCATTTGATCTCTTAATACGGCAGCTTTTTCAAAATCAAGGCTTTCAGCAGCTTTAAGCATGTTTTCTTTAAGGGCATCCTTAAGCTTTTTAAGTTTTTGCGGGTCTCTGGATCCGTATTCTTTTTTATATTCTTCTACATATCCCGCATATTCATCTTCAGTTTTATATTCCCTTTCAATAATATCAAATATTTCTTTTTTAATTGAACTTGGTATGATGTTATATTGTTTATTATATTTGTCCTGTATTTCCCGCCTGCGGTTTGTCTCCCTGATTGCTCCTTCCATCGATTTGGTTATTATGTCGGCATACATAATGACTTTACCGTTGATGTTGCGAGCTGCTCTGCCGGCTGTCTGGATAAGCGAGCGTTCAGCCCTCAGGAATCCTTCTTTGTCTGCGTCGAGTATTGCTACCAGAGAGACCTCCGGAATGTCAAGCCCTTCTCGTAAAAGATTAATGCCTATGAGGCAGTCAAAATCACCTTTCCTGAGATCGCGTATTAATTCAACGCGTTCAATTGTTTCGATTTCCGAGTGAAGATATTTTGCTTTAATTCCGATCTCGGTAAAGTACTTGCTAAGGTCCTCGGACATTTTTTTGGTAAGAGTTGTCACAAGTACGCGTTCATTTGCTTCTGTACGTTTTCTGATCTCGCTGATCAGATCGTCGACCTGGTTCTGCGCTGGCCTCACCTCGATAAGCGGATCGAGCAGCCCGGTCGGCCTGATGATCTGTTC
>JAFGSG010000071.1 GCA_016934735.1 Spirochaetota bacterium
ACCTCCTGGTTTACTGTTGATGACTATGAACGCGAAGCAAAACAGACCATGAGATGGACGTCCGAAATAAAGAAAGGCATGCTTGTGCTGAACAGATTTCCTTACTCCTTTGCAGTGCCTCCTTTTGTACTCGAGATCAGATGCAGGAGCCTGGGGGGCGTAATAGTGCCTGCCGGATATATGAGCTGGAATATGACATATCCGCGCACTCTTGAAATAATCAAGCGTCTCAAGGTTGAAGCGATCGGATGCCTTCCGAACGAAATGATTATGCTGGAAATGGTGGCGGACAAATGCGGCTATGACTTAAAAAAAGATCTTGGATCAATAAAGCATGTTCTAACATCCGGCGCGATTGTTCCTCCGGCGCTGAAGGAATATATTGAGAGAAAGTGGGGTGCTTCTGTAAGATCAGTCTACGGAAGTACTGAAACAGGCGGAATGGCTTCAACGTGCGCATATGGTAATCATCATCTCCATAGAAATGCTTTTATATTTGAAATACTTGATCCGGAAACAAAGGAGCCTGTTAAACCGGGTGAAACAGGAGTGCTTGTGGTTACTTCATATTACAGAAAAGCAGCTCCGCTTTTCCGTTATTACACAAGAGATATCTGCAGGTTTATGACTGAACGATGTCCGTGCGGAGACCCCATCCCCACTATTGAGATTCTGGGCAGGATGGATGACGAGATTGCTTTAAGCGGCAAAAAGGTCTATTCATTTAATCTTGAACAGTCAATACTTGAATTTACAAAACAATTTGACAGTGCTGTTTATTTCGTGATTGTTACAGACAGAAGGCTGCATATACGTGTTGAGACGCATAATAATAAAAACAAAGCCTCGGATGAATCGATAACTGAGCTCAGTACAAAGCTGGGAGTGCCGCTTAAAGTTCATATCTGCCCTAAAGGCGAACTTCTTGATGCCGGATTTCTTCTGCGCTCTCCGGAAGTCTACAAACCCGTATCTATATCGGACTGGCGCGTTGAGTCTATTAGATGCACCACTCCTACTGAAGCGCTCATTAAATGGCCGCATGTGGGCTCCCAGGAATTTCTTGATATCATCCGTCGTTTTTTCAAGAATGCGCTTCAGCGGAGGATTTTAAAATGATCTATTGTACGACAGAGTACGCCTGATAATCCAGTACTGCAATTATTTAATGGAGTGTGCAGACTATGAAATTACGCCTAATTAATTTATTAAGTGTCATGATGATTTTATCTGCTGTATTGTTTCAGGGAACCTGCACCGGCGGAGAAATTAAGCACATAAAAACCAGCTATGGCGAACAACAATCCGCGTCCGGAAAAATTCTGGTTGCATATGCTTCACTGGCAGGTTCGACAGCCGAAGTAGCGGATTTTATCGGCAGAATTTTATCTGATAATGGAGCTGTAGTTGACGTAAAACCTTTAAAGGAGGTCGGGGATCCGGCAGGATATAGTGCTGTTGTTCTGGGAAGCGCCATACGCAGGGGTAAGGTTTTGCAGGAAGTGATGGATTTTATAAAAGCTAATAAGCCCAAGCTTGAGAACATACCTGTTTCATATTTTATTGTATGCATGACTTTAAAAGAAAAGTCGGAAGAAAATTATAAGAAAGCTGATGCTTACCTTGATCCTTTGCGCGCGGAAATAAAGCCAGTGGATTCAGGCCTGTTCGGCGGGAAAGTGGATTTTTCCAAACTTGATTTCATGGAAGAAATGATCATTAAATATTTTATCAAGGAATCCGAAGGAGATTACAGGGACTGGGATGCAATAAAGACTTGGGCAATAGAACTTCTACCTAAATTAAGACAGGCTGAAAAAAATAATTAAAATTATTACATGTTATCTCAAAAATAAGTTGTGCTCATAAATAAATTGAAATACATTACAAAATTTTCTGCGGGATCAGACCTTCCTGGTTAGTTTTGCATGTTTTAACGGCTTTTGCATCAGGTCTGAAAGGCGTCCTCAAAAATTTTGTAATGTATTTCAATTTATTATATAAAAATATAATTTTGAGTTGGCTTCTATATATTATTCTACTTTTTATAAATGCACACCAGCGTATAATAAAATACCGAATTCGTAGAAAGACGTACTCTTTGAATCATTGTAAAGAGGCACGCTTCTGTTGAATTTTATTCTGGAAAACGTATAATAGGTGTCGTAGCCGATTGTAACCGGGAATCCCTCGTTAATGGCCACATGCAGTCCCAAACCGATCGTACCTGAATAACCTGTGAAGTCCGAGGTATACTGTGATTTATCAAAACCTGGCAGTCCCTGGCTTTGCCGTCCGTCCCGCAGTCCCGGCGCGGCGGTTAATTTGCCGCCGTGTATGTATCCTCCTAAAACATATGCCTTTACAATCATGTTGAAAAGACCGGTTCGGGGGCTGAATATAATATTCATTTCAGGGCCTGCATTCAGTGTTCTGTATTTTAAAAGCCGTCCGTCATAATCAGCGCTTCTTGGCAGCGAATCGTCATCTATGTCCTGCCAAATTTTTGAAAAAAGATATGTGGTTTTTAGACCAAATTTTATGCCTGTTACTGAAAAAGCGATCGTCTGAGGGTATTTAATCGAAGGGAACATTAAACACAGTTCAAAGCCTCCGTGAATACCCGTATTGTATGTATAGTCATCCTCGTCATTGATTCCGGGATAAAGAGTAAAGTCATTCCTGTGGCTTTCATATGCGCTTTCTTCTTTTTGAAGGAGATTGCCATACATGGATGAAAAGCCTCCCAGAAAGCCGATTCTGAAATAGGAGTCAAGAAAGCCTCCGCTCCGGATAACAGGCTCTTCTGTTTGAGTTTCCAGCTCTGCGTCTGTAAGTGCTTCTGCCGGCAATTCGGAAATCTGCATCACTTTTCCGTTCGCATAAACTATTTTTATAACATTGTCACTCGGAACGACTGACTCCTGGTCTGTGTAATACATTACTGTGTCGCGGGTTGCTTTTATAACTGTGCCTTCAATTACTGATCCATCTTTTAAAAATATTTTATCCCTGCCTTTGATATCTGCTATCTGAACAACCTGGCCGTCATCATATTTAATTCTGAAAACATGTTCTCTCGGCACAATCAGAAAAGGTTTTCCTTCCTGGCTGTATTCAACATTTTTATCAGTAACCTGAATGATCTTTCCCCTGATTACGCTTAAATCATTCATGTAGATTTCGTCAGCAAAAGATATGCCATAAAAAAAGCATAAGAATACTAAAATAGAAAATATAATTCTCATAAAGCGCTCCTGAAATATTAAAAAACTATATGGCAGTATAGTATTAAATATTTTGTGAATAAATCAATTATTTTTTTAGGTGAAAAAAATGTTGACACTCCGGCACAATATTTAATTCATTATATAGTATAAATATTTTACAGGATAGTCAAATGAATGATTTTATTTCCCAACTGAAAAAGAAAATAATTAAAACTCTTGATCTGGAAGATATTAAACCTGAGGACATAGGCGAAGATGACCGTCTCATCGGCGGCGATCTCGGGCTTGATTCTATAGATGCGCTTGAGCTTGTGATGATGATTGAAAGCGATTATGGCGTGAAGATCGACAACAAGGAATTGGGCGAAAAGGTTTTTTCATCCATAAAAGCTCTTGCGCAGTATATTACAAAATGCAGGCCGGAGTTGGCCAGTTGACAAAGACTCGGGTATTTGTTTCCGGCATTGGCATAATAAGCCCGCTTGGTAATGGGCTTACAGAAACAAAGAACGCGATAAAATCCGGCCTTTCCGGTATCAAGCCTCTCTCGCTTTTTCCAGTCCCGAACGCTCCGCTGCCAGCGGGCGAAGTATCCTTTGCGCTCCCGGGAGATGTACCACGGACTCATGCTCTTGCCCTTGTTGCAGCTAACGAAGCTCTCAGAAATTTGCATATGCTTCCGGACGCAATTGTGCTTGGAAGCACCACAGGCGGAATGCCTCTAACGGAAACCCTTATTAAAGAAAAAAATTTCAATCCAGAGCTTTACAAATATCATGGAACAGGATCTGTTGCAGAATATGTAGCAGAAAAAATTAATTTTAAAGGTATCGTTTTAACTGTTTCAACAGCGTGTTCCTCTGGCGCTCTTGCAATTAAGCTAGCTCTTGAAATGCTTCGGACAGGCGCTGCAAAGTCCGTACTTGCAGGCGGAGCAGACGCTTTATGCAGGCTCACCTACCACGGTTTTAACTCTCTTCAGCTCATTGACCCTAAAGGGGCGCACCCGTTCGATATTGAGAGAAAAGGTATGTCTGTTGCTGAGGGCGCGGCCATGCTGCTTTTGTCTGCCGGCAATGATCCGCCACAGGGCGCACTTGCCGAGATTATCGGTGCGGGACTCTCATGCGACGCGTATCATCCTGCGAGCCCCCATCCCGAAGGCAAAGGCGCAGCAGAAGCGATGCGCGCAGCACTCGCTGATGCAGGGATTTTATCGGAAGATATTGATTATATAAATCTTCATGGCACAGGAACAATTGACAATGACCTTTCCGAAGCAAAGGCTGTGCGTGCCGTATTCGGACAGAAAATGCCGCATCATTCATCAACTAAGGGCGCGTTCGGGCATTCGCTCGCAGCTTCTGGAGCAATAGAATCTGCTGTATCAGTTATCAGCATTATTGAGGGAATAGTGCCCGCAAATATTGGGTGTTCTGTTCCTGATCCTGCGCTTGGGCTTGAACCGGAAAAAATGGTTAAAAGAAATACTAAAGTAAAAGCCGTTCTATCCAATTCTTTCGGTTTCGGCGGCAATAATGCAGTGCTTGTAATAGGCAGGGCAAACGGACAGATCCGCAAAGCGGTCAGTCGGGAACGAAAACCGTTTGTTGTTATTGCCAAAGCGTGCCTTACCGGAGCAGGCGATTTACGCGGGACATTCGAAGCATTAAAGCAAACAGGTAACTGCGCCGGCAAGGTTGATATTGAACGGGCTGCAGAGATTCTTCCTAAAAACAGAATACGCCGTTTAAAACGCCTTCCTAAAATGGTGTTAAATCTTGCTGAACAGGCAGTAAAAGCAGGCGGTGATCAAAAACCATCAGCAATATATTTCGGCACAGGCTGGGGTGCTCTTTCAGAGACATACGACTTTCTGGATAAATTATTCGAGTCGGGTGAGCAGTTTCCGAGCCCGACTGATTTTATTGGGTCTGTGCACAACGCCCCTGCCGGGCAGGCTGCTATCTGGTACGGTGCTGAAGGAGCAAACGTTACTGCAACCGGAGGCGATTACTCATTCGAACAGGCGCTTGTCTGTGCGAGCCTTCTTTCGCGAGAGAAGGATGCGCCAATGATGCTCATAAGCGCTGACGAGCATCACGATATTTTATCAGGTGTTCTGGACAGATCAGTAAAAAGTGCTGAACCTTCGGATGGTGGAGCTGCGTTTCTGCTTAAGTGTCCGGGTGCTGACGCCGGTTTAAAAATTTTTCCGTCTTTTTTCGGATTCATGCAGAACAGCACTGAAATAATAGAATTGCTTGTGAATACTCTTGGCGGATCTGAGAGAATATGCCGGTCATTCGGTGCTATATTTGCCGGAATTCCGGCCTGCGAAAGAAGCATAGGCAATGATCAGCTTGCTGAACTGCAATCACTGCTTCCGGAAAAGATGCCTGTTATAGATTACCGGGCTTTTACAGGCGAGTTTGCATCTGCATCGGCTGTCGCCTGCGCAATAGCGCTTGAATGTGTTGAAAGCGGCCGGGTGCCTGCGTTCGGGCGCGCACCTGAGATCGGGCTTGACGGCAAAGGCATTCTAATGCTGGGCCTCGGCCGTTTCGCAACAGCGGTCGAGATAATCTCTTCCTGAATTTATTAAAACCACGACGCTTGAGCCTTGCTCCGGTTCAATAACATTAGAAGCTTACAGCGGGACGGATGTTTATTGAATAATTTAATACGGTGTCAGATTTGCAATAATTTTAAAAAATTCATTTTATTTCTAAATTTTAATTGTTACAGTGAACTGCAAATTATGCAAAAAATTATCAATACAATTCAATAATAATTTTTTTAAAAAAATTCGAAAATGTTACAATCTGTTACAATTCGTCAATAATTCCTAAATATCTATAATTTATTATTATACTGAATGGTTCATGGTGAATAATTCATGTTTCAGAACTCAGAAGATGGATTTTTACTCTGCCTGAGGCTGGAGAAAGCAATTGTTCGCTGGAAACCAAAAAAATAAATTATACTATTAAAGGAGGGTAAAGATGAAGAAAAAAAATCTTCTCATTACTTCAGTTTTAACATTGGCAGTTGTAACATTAGTTACAGCAGGGTGCGGGCGTTTTCACTATAATTCTCCCGAAAAAAGAGCGGATTACGTCGTTGATAAGATAAGCAGTGAGCTTGATCTTACGGATGAGCAGAAAAATGAGCTTAATAAAATTAAACTCGAAGTGCTCGTAAAAATGAATAAAGCCAGGGAGAACAGAGGAGAAAATCTGGCAGAGGTGCAGGATCTGATAAAAAGTGACCAGCTTACAAAATCCGATGTTGAAAAAGCGATCAGCAGGCATGAAGCAAAGAGAAACGAAATGAAGCCGTTTTTAATTGAAAAAATTGTTGAATTTCATGCTCTGTTGACACCTGAGCAGAGAATAAAGGTTGCAGAAAAAATCGAAGAATTTCACAATAAATATCATAACTGATATTTTATTACCGCCGGTTCCTGCTTGTTTATATTAAGATATAGATGAAACGGAACCGGTGTTTACAATAACCCTGACTGAAATTTATTAACCATTTAAATATGTGATCATGAAAAATAAAATTCTGATAATTGATGATGATCAAAAATTGAATAAACTGCTTATAAATTATTTAGATAAATATAACTTTGAAGTTTTAACACGCACATCTCCTGAAAATGCTTTAACTGATATAAAGAATTTTCATCCTGAAATAATTATTTTGGACATAATGCTGCCGGTAATGAGCGGATTTGATGTCTGTAAACTAATACGGAAAGAGTATTCTATTCCCATAATCATGCTCACGGCAAGAGGAGAGGTTACCGATAGAGTAGTCGGCCTGGAACTTGGAGCGGATGATTACCTGCCCAAGCCGTTTGAACCGCGAGAACTTGTAGCAAGGATTCAGTCTGTAATCAGGCGTTCAAAACCGCAGATACATGATAGTGCAATATTCGGTGATCTTGAAATTAATTATAAAAAACACACTGCATTTCTGAACGGCCTTGAGCTGGAGCTTACCCACATGGAGTTTGAGATGCTAAGCATGTTTACAAAGAATCCGGGCATAGTTCTGGACAGAGATACAATATTTGAACATGTAAAGAGCCTGGATTCAGATACATTTGACAGATCAATAGATGTAATGATCAGCCGGCTCAGACAAAAATTAAATGATGATCCGAAGAGGCCGCGATTTTTGAAAACTGTATGGGGTGCTGGTTATAAATTTATTGGTTCTTAGTTCTTTTTTTATAAATTTTTGTCCATATTGAAATAATAAATTATGAAAAACAACAATAGTCAGAAAGGCGGTTTGTTTCATAAGGTTACAAATTCAATTTTTACAAAATTACTGCTGATATTTTTAATCAGCGGTATCATAATTTATTTTCTGCTGGGATTTTTTTTCCGCACACAGATATCAAACAGCCGGAAAGTTCCGTTTTACAATAATATTAAATTGTATTCGGATTATATAATTAAAACTATCGGGTTTCCTCCGGATTTTAAAGAGGCAATGAATATTGCCGATAAGGCAGGACTTATAATAGAAATCCAGGGAAAGGATATTTCCTGGATTTCAGATAAAATCGATTTAGACAGAAGGTATAACAGACATCTTATTCAGGTAGATGCGGATAGTGTCGGTTGGTACAGGGGCAGAGCTATATTCATTACTGAACAGAGTGGGATTCAGTATACGTTTATAACTAAAAGCATAATTAATGAAGGTGCTGAAAATTCATTTTATTATTTGTTGATTGCAGTTTCTTTGGTGCTTATATTTACCTATTTAATGATAAGAAAAACGCTAAAACCGGTTAAAGACCTTTCACGCGGAGTCAGGGAAACAGCCAATGGAAATTTTTCCTACCGGATCCCGGTTGTTAAAAATGATGAACTGGGCAGACTGTCCGAATCTTTTAATGAAATGAACTTAAGGATCGGTTCCATGATTGAAGCCAAGCATCAGCTGCTTCTTGATGTCAGTCATGAATTGAGGTCTCCTCTCACCCGTATTAAAGTTGCCCTTGAACTGATTGAAGAGTCTGATGAACGTAAAAGCATTGCTGAAGATATTGATAATCTCGAGCATATGATAGCCGAAATTCTCGAAAGCGAAAGCCTAAACTCAAGAAGGGGGGGATTAATTAAAGAACAGATAAACCTTTCTTTATTCATAACAGATGTTTTGAAAGAATATGACCGGTATTCTTTAATTAATTATTCTTATGGAGAGTTTGAAGATATTGTTATAAACGCAGACAGGGACAGGCTCCATACAGTATTCAGAAATATTCTGGACAATGCATTAAAATATTCCGGAGGATCTGAAAAGCCGATAAAAATTCGATGCGGCTGCAAAGATAATTTTTATATTATTACAATAAAGGATTATGGAGCAGGCATTCCGGAGAAAGACCTCCCGTATATTTTTGAACCCTTTTATCGCGTTGATAATTCCCGGTCAAGAGAAACCGGCGGTTATGGAATCGGACTTGCATTATGTAAAAAGATAATGGAAGCGCACAAAGGATCGATCAGTATTGAAAGCGGTTCCGGCTCAGGACTGACAGTTTTATTGAAATTTCCTGTTTGAATTTAAAAGTTAACTTGCACTAGATACTCATTAAGCATATCGGTTGATGTGTATTGAATATACATAATATAGAATCAATTATATTTTCTTCCCGCCCATTAAGATTATCATTACATTAGATTGGAATTAAAATTATAAGTAAGTAATCGTTTGCTAAAAAAGAATTATTGCATATAAAATTAAAATAATTTTATGAAATTTCATTGACATAATGCTGAGTTTCCGGTAGTATCTCAAAATTCAAACAATCCGGTAGATTTTAAATATTTAAGTCGCAATTTATTAAAGGATTCTCTCTAAATTAAAAAAATAATAATCCTAACAGGCAAAATTATTAAAAACTGCAGTAATTATTTTCTGCTGTTTTAAATATTAAATAATATTAGGAGGATGCAGGATGAAAAAATTATTTCTTTTTTCAGCGCTTATAATTGCTCTTGCTGTTGTAATAGGCTGCAGCAAGAAAAAGGCTGAGAACGAGATCCTGGTAGGCGTGGTTCATGCGCAGACAGGGATGTATGCCGCATTCGGCCAGGGCGGTACATTCGGAATCAAGGCCGCTGTTGACGATATCAACAAACTGGGCGGTGTGAAAGTCGGCGATGTTAAAAAATCTATCCGGCTGGTTATTGTTGATAACGAAAGCGATCCGAATAAGGCAGGATCTCTGGCGGAAAACCTGATCGTCGAAGACAAGGTCGATTTTATTGTCAGCGGCGATGAACCGCCTCCAATGCATGCAAGCGTTTCCCAGGTTGCGGATAAATACAAAGTACCCTATATTACATGCGTTGGTCCGGAAGAACCATGGCTCGGTATGAGACAGGAAACCCCGACCAAATGGAAATATACATGGGCCACCGGATTATTTGCTATAGTGTCGCCTGTTGCCAAAGGTGACTTCCGCAACAAACCGGGCTACACGATAATGGATACATGGACCGCAATGCTCGATCTTTTCGGGAGCAAGACTAATAAAAAAATCGGGATAATCTGCTCGGATGATCCTGACGGAAGAGGCTGGTATACTCTTTTCGGGCCTTCATTAAAGAAACTCGGATATACTGTTGTCGGCCTTGAAAAAAATCTCGGCCTTATTCCTCTTGAGACAACGGACTTTTCTTCAGCAATAAAGGAATGGAAGGATGCCGGTATTGATATATTATGGGGAAATAATCCCGGACCGTTCTTCGGCGCTGTATGGAAACAGGCAAACACGCTGGGATTAAAGCCGAAGATGGTCTGCATAGGAAGGGGCGCGCTTTATTTTTCCGATATTTCTGCGTGGGGGGGCGATCTGCCTCTTGGAGTATGTACGGAAGTATGGTGGGATCCGTCCTTTAAAAATTCTCCGGGCATAGGCGAAACAACACCTGTATCGCTTGCAGAAAGATGGGAAAAAGAGATGAAAGAGCCTTTGAACCGCGCTATTGGCCCCGGATACCGGACAATTCAAGTGCTTATAGACGCAGTGGAAAGAGCAGGATCGGTTGAGGGCGACAAAATCAACGAAGCTCTGGCAAAGACAGATTTAATGACAATATGCCATAGGGTTAAGTTTAATGAGAATCATTTCAACCGCGGCCCGCTTGTATTCGGGCAATGGTTTAAAACCGATAAACCTGAAAAATGGGAACTGAAGGTTATTTTTTCCAAACATAATTTTGCTACTGCAACGGGCAAAGCAGTTTTCCCGAAGCCGTATTAAAATCCATGCACTCTCACCCGGACTGTGCCGTTGCACAGCCGGGTGAAGTCATCAATCATTGATAATTATTTTTATTTTATATCGAGGCATTGTGCAGAACAACGAAATATTACTTTCGGTAAATGATGTAAGCAAGCGTTTCGGCGGATTAACTGCCCTGAAAGGTGTTACATTTAATGTAAAAAAGGGTGAAGTGCTCGGCCTTATGGGCCCTAATGGAGCAGGTAAAACAACTCTTCTTAATGTCATTGCCGGGGAATATAATCCGGATACCGGAAAGATAATGTACAAAGACCATAACATCACGAACATGCCTCCTCATAAAATCTGCCATCTCGGGATCGCTAGGACATATCAGATACCTCAGCCTTTCGTTACCCTTACGCTACAGGATAACCTTCTTGCTTCAACGCTGTACGGCCGTCAGCTTAAAAAAAAAGAAGCTATTTCTGAAGATGAAAAGATATTCGATCTTGTAGGACTTACAGAAAAAAAGAATATTATTGCCGGGAGCCTGCCCACGCTGTCTCTTAAAAAGCTGGAACTCGCGCGCGCTCTGGCAAGAAAGCCGGATCTGCTGCTGCTTGATGAAGTTGCTGCAGGGACCACTGAAAAAGAGATACCGAAAATTCTTAATACGATAAAAGAGATCCGCAGCATGGGTATTACAATAATAATTATAGAGCATGTAATCAAAGTTTTAATGAATGTTGTAGACAGAATAGTTGTAATAGATAAAGGAATGCAGATAGCCGAAGGTATACCATCGGCTATCATGTGCGACAGCAAAGTTATAGACGCGTATTTCGGCGCATAGATGCACGGGCAGATATAATAATCAGGAATATATAATAATGACGGATCAGGTATTATTAAAAATCAGCAACATAGAAGTATTTCACGGCACTTTTCAGGCTTTGTGGAATCTGTCTCTTGAAGTGAGGCGCGGGGAAATGCTTGCGCTTATAGGTGCGAATACATCCGGAAAAACCACCCTGATGGATACTGTATCCGGACTTCTGCATCCGGCAAAAGGTATTATGGAATTCAACGGGTATGATATTACCTGCCTTGATCCGTATCAGATTGTTGAACTCGGAATAACCCAGGTCCCGGAAGGGAGACGCATATTTCCTGAAATGACAGTGTTTGATAATCTTATGATCGGATCATACTGCTCATGTGCAAGAAAAAACAGAATACTGAACCTTGGCAGGGTTTACGAATTATTCCCGAGACTTAAGGAAAGGAAAAAGCAGGTAGCCAAAACCCTTTCAGGCGGAGAGCAGCAGATGCTTGCAATAGGAAGAGGGCTTATGGCTGATCCGAAGCTGATGCTTATCGATGAAATGTCGCTCGGTCTTGCCCCGATAGTAATTGATGAAATATTTAAAGCACTAAAAAAAATACAGGAACGCGGCATAACCATATTGTTTGTGGAGCAGAATGTTAAGAGAACTCTTGAAGAAGCGGACAGGGCCTACATTCTTGAAAACGGACGTGTAGCGCTCAGCGGCACTTCAGCGGAACTCTGTGAAAAAGATCAGGTTAAAAAAGCATATTTTGGCATAGACGAGTGTGCGATATGAACGATATTATTACACCGATTATTATGGGCATAATGCTCGGCGGCCTTTACGCCCTTATCGCTCTTGGACTTTCCCTTCTTTTCGGAGTTATGAGGCTTATTAATCTCGCGCACGGGGATTTTGTTGTGCTCGGCAGTTATCTCGCTTATGGTATAGCTACTTATCTGGGGCTTGATCCGATTCTTAGCCTTATTATAATAGTCCCTGTTATGTTTGGGCTTGGCTTTCTGATACAAAAATACATTATGAGCCGCGCTTTCGCTGTTTCGTCGGATACACCTCTAATAATTGCTTTCGGGATTTCTCTTATTATACAAAATGCTAACCAGATAGCGTGGACTCCGCTTTCAAGAGGTTTGAACACCGGCTATTCCCATGCGAGTTTTTTTCTCGGTTCTCTGCAATTCCCGGTTATTTATTTATTAGACCTGATAGCAGGCATTGTTGTTATGCTTCTGCTTCGCGAATTCCTGACACGGACATATCTCGGACGTGCGATCACAGCCGCGTCCCAGGATAAGAGGGCGGCAGAGCTGATGGGAATAAACGCAAAACGTGTTTACGGCTATGCATTCGCAATAGCAATGGCATTTGCCGGGATTGGGGGAGTATTTCTCGGCATGACATTTCCGTTTACGCCTACATCGGGAATATCGTTTCTTACAATAGCGTTTGGCACTGTTATCATCGGCGGCCTTGGAAGCATGTGGGGAACGTTTCTCGGAGGCATAATACTCGGGCTTGTGCAGACTCTCGGCGGATATTTTTTCGGTCCTGCTTCGCAGATGCTTATTGTATATGTTATAGTGCTGGTAATACTTGCCATAAGGCCTCAGGGCCTGTTTGGACGTTAAAGGAGCGGAATTATCCAGATGATATCAAAAATAAAAAACGACTTTCTGATTCCGGCAACGCTTGTTTTTATAATACTTGCACTGCTTCCTTTAATAGGAGCGCCGAGAAGCTGGGTGCTATATGTTTTTCTTTTCTTTATTTATCTTGCTATGGCAAACATGTGGAATCTTCTTGCGGGATATTCGGGCCTTATTTCTCTTTGCCAGCCCGCGTTTCTCGGACTGGCCGGTTACACCATGGCAATAGGAACTTGGGTCGGAGTCCCATGGTGGATAGGGATAATAGGCGGAGCGATTATTGCTGCGTTGTTTGCACTATTGATATCGGGCGCTGTGTTCCGGCTGAGCGGCATATACTTTGCCATAGGCACTCTTGTTGTGCCGGAAGCAATTAGAATGGTTTTCTATCTTTGGAAGCCGGTTGGCGGGGCTATGCATGGCGCAGGTGCAGGTTATATGATAAAAGGCATAGAAGGTGTATCCCAGCACGCAATATTCTGGCTTGCTGCCGTTGTCGGCATCGGCTCGGTGTATTTGATGAGGTTTATTATTAAATCTAAGCTTGGTCTTGGTCTTGCCTCCATACGCGATAATCAGAGGACAGCGGCCAGCATAGGTGTCAATGTTTTCAGAGTAAAATTATATACATTCCTTATTTCAGCTTTTGTTACGGGAGTCGCGGGTGCAATATATTATCTCAATCAGGGTTACATTGAACCTTCTGCTACATTCAACGTACGCTGGACAATGGTAATGCTTCTGGCAACAGTTATCGGCGGAATCCGTACCGAACAGGGACCTATAATCGGTACAATTATTGTTGTCATTCTTTACTTTGCGCTCGCCAGATACGCGGGCTATAGCTTTCTTATACAGGGAATCATCCTTATCGTGATAATGCTCCTTTCTCCGCAGGGTATAATGGGCATTATAAAGCGGTTGTTCAGCAGAAAAGGTGTTAAAAACTAATCTATGTTGTATTATTATGTGCATTATTAAAATTGCCGTAATCCAATCAAAACAGCTAATGAAGTCCCTGTCTATTAAACCCGGAGTAAATGTTTTGTTTTATTTTTATAAAAACATTTCATTTATATTTAACTCCCACATACTGTCTGCTAAAATGTAATTCTCAATTGAAATCGGATTTAAAATAATTTTTTATGTTTTACACTTGACAAAATTTTTTAGAAATATTATAAATAATAATAATTCCTATTATTAGATGTTGATAAATTGAAAATAAGAAAAAGCCGACAAAGAGAGAGAATTCTTGAACTGCTAAGAAGCACAGAAATACATCCGACTGCTATATGGTTATATGACCGGTTAAAAGATGAATTTTTCAACTGTAGTCTCGGAACAGTTTACAGGAACTTAAACATTTTGCTCGAACAGGGATTGATAAAAAAAATCGCTTTTGGCAGTACTTTCGACAGATTTGAGGCTAATATTACAGATCATTATCATTTTATTTGCGATAAGTGTAATTCTATTATAGATTTGAATATTCCAATTGATAAAGAGTTGAATAAGATTATAACGAAAAAAACTAATTATAATATAAAAAGGCACAGGGTTGAATTTTTCGGACTTTGCGAAAAATGCAAAGACTAATTTTTTTAATTACAAGTAATAATAATTCCGATTATTATTTAATAAGAACTGCCGTTATAAGCGGCATTAAATATTCTGTAATTCAGGAGGAAACAATATGGCAAAGGACACTAAACATTTAACAAAAGCTTTCGGGTCTGCTGTAGGAGATGACCAAAACAGTTTAACTGCAGGTAATCGAGGTCCGGTGCTTATGCAGGATGTACATTTATTGGAAAAGCTCGGGCATTTCGACAGAGAAAGAATTCCTGAAAGAGTGGTCCACGCAAAAGGCGCTGGCGCTCATGGTTACTTTGAAGTCACAGCGGATGTAACAAAGTACACAAAAGCAAAGTTTTTATCGAAAATCGGCAAGAAAACCGATCTTTTTGTCCGGTTTTCAACTGTCGGAGGAGAGAAGGGTTCGGCTGATGCGGAGAGAGATCCGAGAGGATTTGCTGTAAAGTTTTACACTGAAGAAGGAAACTATGACCTTGTCGGCAATAATACGCCCGTATTCTTCATCCGTGATCCATTGAAATTTCCGGATTTTATTCATACGCAGAAACGCAATCCGGCAACAAATTTGAAAGACCCCGACATGTTTTGGGATTTTCTGTCTCTTACGCCGGAATCTATACATCAGGTGACAATTCTTTTTTCAGACAGGGGAACACCGGCGACATACAGGAACATGAACGGGTACAGCAGCCATTCTTATAAATGGTATAATGATAAGGGAGAATATTTCTGGGTTAAATATCATTTTAAAACTGACCAGAAAGTAAAGAATTTAACACGCCAGGACGCCGATGCCATGAAAAGCAAGGACCCTGATCATGCAACACGCGATCTGTATAATTCAATTAAGAATGGGGATTTTCCGTCATGGACTCTCGAAATGCAGATAATGCCTCAGGCAGATGCAAAGGATTACAGATTCGACGTTTTCGATATTACAAAAGTCTGGCCGCATAACGATTATCCGCCTATAAAAATCGGTAAAATGGTTCTGAACAGGAATCCTGAGAATTATTTCGCAGAAGTCGAGCAGTCCGCTTTTGCTCCATCAAATTTTGTTCCGGGTATCGGGCCTTCTCCTGATAAAATGCTTCAGGGCAGACTCTTTTCCTATCATGATACACACATTCACAGGCTTGGCCCTAATTATCATTTAATACCTGTCAATCAGCCGAAGAATGCGCCTGAAATGAGTTACCAGAGAGATGCATTTATGCGAACAGATAACAACGGGGGCGGCGGACCGAATTACTGGCCGAATAGTTTTGGAGGCCCTGCACCTGATCAGAGCGCGCTTGAGCCGCCATTTGCTATTGAGGGGAAAGCAGACCGCTTTGCTTACCAGCATCCTAATGATGACTTCGTCCAGCCAGGCAATCTATACCGCGACGTTATGAGCGAACAGGATAAAACAAACCTGATCGGGAACATTGTCAGCCATCTTGGCGGTGCTCAGAAACGTATCCAGCTTAGGCAGGCTGCTATTTTTTATAAAGCTGATAAAAATTACGGGACAAGGGTTGCCGAAGGATTGAAACTCGATATTAAGCAGGTGGAAAAACTTGCAGCAATGAGCCAGGAAGAAAGAGCAGCAGAAACCGCAAAATAATTTAGTAATCGCAAAAATTTTCCCCGGATAAGAGTAATAATTTCTCTTATCCGGGAATACCTTCTATGGAATATTTATAAGGTTACATTAAAAGTATAATATTCAGCTTAATACAATATTATTTTTTTTCCAGATATTGCTTTTTGATCTCTCTTTTTAATATTTTTCCATTTGGGCTTTTCGGCAGTTCGTCAACAACAACATACTCCTTTGGAACCTTAAAGGGAGCAAGTTTTGTTTTTAAGTAAGCTTTTACTTTATCCGGTGCTACAGTCTGTCCGGGTTTCGGCCTTATGAATGCAGCTACGCGTTCGCCCCATTCTTTATCGGGAAGACCTATAACAGAGCATTCACCGACTTCCGGTATTGTGTAGAGAGCTTCCTCGACTTCTCTCGGGAATACATTTTCGCCGCCTGTAATGATGAGTTCTTTCAGCCTGTCTACAATGTATAAAAAGCCGTTTTCGTCGAGATAACCAATGTCGCCTGTGCGCAGCCACCCGCCTTCCCAGAATGTCTCCTTAGTCGCTTCCGGGTTATTGAGATACTCTTTCATGACATTTCTTCCGCGGACGCATATTTCGCCTTCTTTTCCTGTTTCCTGCTTCTGTCCGGAAGTGTGTCTTATCTGGACTTCCACGCCGCATACAGGCTGGCCGACTGACCCCACAACATGCTGTTCTGGATAATAATGATTAAATGAAATTGGCATGCATTCAGTCATTCCCAGGGATTCCGCAATGGTAATTCCTGTGATTTCCTTCCATTGCTTTACAATCTCCCTTGCCATACTTGCGGCAGCTGAGAAACAATAGTTGACCTTTCCCAGCTTTTTTTTAAGGTCAGGTATTTCGAGCATTCTTACATATACAGTGGGTACTGAAAAGAATTTTGTCACTCGTCCGGCTTCAGTAAGTTTTAAGATCTGGTCAAGATCTGCGCTCGGCAGGAGTTCCAGGCATCCGGCGCTGAATATAGTGGCGTTCATGATGTGTATTTGTCCGAATACATGGTTGAATGGCTGAAAGCACAGGGCAAAGTCATTAGGTGTAGAATGTTCACAGACCGCAATTGCCTGGCTTGAAAAGATCATGCCTTCGTGCGTCAGCATTACGCCTTTCGGGTTTCCGGTTGTGCCTCCGGTATAGAGAATAGCAGCTATATCATCGCGTTCCCTTTCTATTGCATCAAATGTTCCAGATCCGGTTTTCATAAGATCATCAAGACTTAAATCACAGTCTTTTGAGCAAATAATTTTTTCGAGCATATTGGGAGCTTTCAGATATTCGAGATCCTTTACTCTATTCGGCGTTGTAAAGAGAATTCTTGGTTTTGCGTGAGTCAACAGATTGGCAAGCTCATTGGGCGTAATAGTGTTGGCAAGAGTTATTATGGACGCACCGGTCTTTAAAACACCGAAATAAAATATAATCCAGTCAGCTGAATTTGGTGCGCAAAGACCAACAAGTTCGCTGGGTTTAACATCCATTTTTATAAGGCCTGTAGCGACTTGATTTGCTCTATTGTTTAACTCAGCATATGTGAGTTCAATGCTGCCGTCCCGTATCGCGGGTTTGTTTGGAAAAAAACGTGCTGAATTTTCTAAGTTTTTTGCGAGGTTCATAAGAAGTCTCCTGAAATCTGGATGGATTTATCTTCAATAACATCTGGCAAGCTTTTCTTTGAAGATTAGACCCACAATAAAACATTTAGATTAAATGTCAACAAAAATGATAAAATCTTTTATTTTTGAGTTGTGTCAAATATTAAAAATATGATACTGTCATCACGAAAATATTTACAATGTACTATATACTGTATTTTCTAAGTACAAATAAATTCATATTTTTAAAATATGGTATAATAGGTACCAGTAAAAATAAAGCGAAATAAGGATTGCCGGCAATGAAGATTACATCAAACATTTTTCAGGTCGGAGGCCAGGAAGAATCTCATTCATCAGACGCGTCAATATACCTGATTGCAGACAGAGGAGAGGTTGCCCTTGTGGATTCCGGGACAGGGCTTGGCCACAATAAACTTATGGAAAACATACAGAAACTGGGCATCGCACCCGGAAGCATTAAATATCTGTTTTTAACCCATTGTCATTATGATCATACCGGAGGAGCATATAAACTCAGGAAAGCAACCGGCTGTAAAATTATTGCGCATAAATTAGATGCTGTGTATATTGAAGAAGGCGATAATGATGTTACCGCAGCATCATGGTACGGAACTTTTATGGAAAAAACGCCCGTAGATATTAAAGTAGAAACAAAAGAAGCGGAATTTATAATCGGCAGTCTTCAAATCAGGTTTTATCATACTCCAGGGCATTCTCCGGGTTCATCGGTGCTTTCTGCTGTATCGGACGGTAAGCTTGTACTTTTCGGCCAGGATGTTCACGGGCCGCTGAATGAATCTCTGCTGTCAAACAGGAAAGAATATGTTGACTCACTGGAATTTTTACTGTCTCTCGAGGCGGACATTCTTTGCGAAGGACATTTCGGAGTTTACTATGATAAGGATGTAGTAAGCGATTTTATCGGATCATTTCTATGATTTATTATTAATGAAAAGCGCAATTATAAAATCTGAAAGCCGCCTGAAAAGATATCCGTTGCTGGCATTTGCTATGTCGTTATTATTTACCGGTCTCGGGCAGATGTATAACGGAGATTTATCCAAAGGTATTGTTTTTTTTATTTTGCGGATTCTTTCAATTATCTTTATTCCTCTATATATAATACTGCGGAACAATTTTTCCATAATTATTATTTTGGCAGTTGCAGCAATACATGTTTTACTATGGTTGATTTCTACTATTGAAGCCGCCTGTTCAACAAAAGGAAAATATGCTTATAATTTGAAAAAATACAATTCAATTTTTTTCTATATTTCTTTCATAATATTTAATTCCGTGCTGATGCTGATTTCTGTTTTTTTATTCTTATCTCTGTTCTTTGTCACTAAAGTAGAAAATGATAACATGAATCCGTTATTATTAAGAAATGATTATATCCTTATTAATAAATATGCTGTAAAAATGACCGGCGTTGGGGATTTAGTATTTTTTGCTTTCAATAATGAATCTTCTGCCGGAAGAGTTATTGCAGTTGATGCTGATATGATAAGTAAAAAGAATGACAGTTATTATATAAATGATTCTGCTTTATCGTATAGTATTATTTCAAAATCAGAACTTAAAAAAATGGGGCTTACCGATTCGGAAGATCTTTTTTTTGAAATAAACGGTGAAAAGAGATATCCGGTTTATAAGGCCGATAAAAATGAAAAGGCGCTTTCTTCTGAGCATATTTTTCTCAATAAAAATGAATTTTTAATCGCTTTTGATAATAGAATTAAAAATAATTACCATGAAATAATCAGCAAGAATTCAATATTAGGCAGAGTTGAGGGTATTGTCTTCAGTAAGAATATTAAAAGGATTTTTAATACAATATATTTGCAGGAATAATTGAATCCGGATTTAATGCAATTTTGGTTTTTACTATAGTTATATGGCCGTCTGATTTTTTTTATATTAAAGAAGGAAAAATGAGTATATTAGGTTTTATTAGGCACCATAATTGCGTACGGATCCGGATAGGTAATATATATAACTATATATTCTGTATTTCATTTTAATAACAGCATTCCGACCGGTAGGAATGTTTTTTTGCAATAAATTGTATTTTTTTCAATATTAGTATTGACTTTTTATGCTGCCTTTTTAAAAATATCATTATCTATTCATATTTGCTCTTCAAAATTTTATAATAAAATTTTAACTTCATTAAAAATTCATTTTGGAAAAAAGATGAGTTGTAATTCATCTAAAAATATATAACCCACAATGAGGAGGATTTATGAAGTGTTTGTTCAGTATCAGATTTTTTACGCTTTTAGTTTTTTCACTATCCACAGTATTAATTATTGCCGGTTGCAGCAAAGAAGGTAAAGAAGCTGCAGGTGGCAAAGAAGCTGCCGGTACAATCAGGTTTTCCACTTTTTTCCCACCTAGCCATAAACTCGCTGTTATTACGGATGAGTGGGGCAAAGAAGTTACTAAAAGAACAGATGGCAGAGTTAAGGTCACTCATTTCACAGGTGGTACACTTACTCCGCCTACACAGACTTATGACGGTGTTATCTCGGGTGTTGCAGATGCTGGTAATACTGTTCTAGGATATACGATGGGCAAATTCCCGCTATCCGAAGTACTGGATTATCCTCTGGGATATCCCAGCGGTTTAGTAGCGACAAATCTGGTTAACGAATATTATAAGAAATTCACGCCAAAAGAATTTAACGATGTAAAGGTTTTATATTTGCACGCACAGGGCCCTGGCATTCTCCATACAAAAAAACCTGTAAAGAAACTGGAAGATGTTAAAGGCTTAAAGGTCAGATGCTTCGGATCAAATGCCGAATTTGCAACATTACTTGGATGCGTACCTGTTGCAACACCTATGGGTGAAGCTTATGACGCTCTGTCAAAAGGGGTTGCTGACGGAGCAATGCTCGCATACGAAGCCCTGGAAGGCTGGAAACTGGGTGAAGTCCTTAAATATGACATTGAAAATTATGCTACAGCTTACACTGCTACATTTATTGTATTAATGAATAAAGATAAATGGGCAAATATATCTGCAGATGATCAGAAAATAATTGAGCAGATCAATGATGAATGGATCAAGAAGCAGGGGCAGATATGGAATGCTATCGACGAATCAGGAAAGAAATTTTCACTTGCCAGAGGCAACAAAGTTGTAAAATTATCGGCACAGGAACAGGCCAGATGGGTTGCAAAGGCGAAGCCAATGTACGAAAAATATGTGTCTAAGATGAAAGAGAAGAATCTTCCGGGAGATGAAGTGTTAAAGTTCTGTCAGGATTATCTGAAGAAATATTCGAAATAATCTACCAATCATAATGACGGGGTTTTATTCCCCGTCATTATTGTTTTATGGATTATTTTATAGGAGGGATTATGAAAGCGTTTCTTGGTATTGTAAAAAAAGTTGATTATTTTTTGAATACAATTGCAGAGTTTTTTCTGGTTATTATGGTTCTGCTGACTGTAACTGATGTTCTGTTGCGTTATTTCGGTTCTTCTGCTATTACAGGGACATACGAACTGGTTGCTATTATGGGCGGTATAGTTATTGCATTTGCTGTACCACAGACTTCATGGGACAGAGGACATGTATTTGTAGATTTTTTAATTGAGAACCGCACTCCTGCGGTGAAAAATACAATTTATATCATCACTAGAATAATTGGAATTGTTGTTATGTTTTTTCTTTCTTGGAATCTTATGAAGAAAGGAATGCACCTTCAGAAGGCAGGCGAGGTTTCCATGACTCTCCATGTGCCGTTCTATCCATGGTGTTATGCTTTTGCAGTCTGCTTTTTTATAGTAGGCATTACTCTTGTTGCCGATATTTTCAAAATATTTAACGGCGGAGAACAAAAATGAATGAAATAACAATTGGAATTATCGGTCTTATAGTTTTACTGGGATTATTTCTAACCGGAATGGAGATGTTTATTGCCATGACCGTCCTGGGTTTTGCCGGGTATGCGGTAATAGTAACTCCTGGTGCCGGTATGGCTGCGTTGGCGAATGATTTTCACGATTCACTGGAAAACTATTCCCTAACAGTTGTACCTCTATTTATTCTGATGGGCCAGATAGCATTTAACACTGGTCTTGCTATGCGATTATATAATGTTTTCCATAAATTCATCGGACATATTGCCGGAGGACTGGCTGTAGCTACAGTTATTGGTGCTGCGCTTTTTAAAACTATGTGCGGGTCGCTGCTTGCTACTTCAGCGACATTTGCAAGTGTCGCGGTTCCGGAAATGGATAAATTTAAGTACAGTAAGAGAATATCGTGCGGGATTGTAGCATCTGTATCAGTACTCGGCAGTCTATTGCCGCCAAGCACTATTCTGATTATACTCGGAATTCTTACACAGGAGTCAATCGGGAAACTCTTTCTTGCAGGCATAATTCCGGGTATCCTCTTAACTCTATTCTATATGATTGTGGTCTTCGGATGGTCCCGTATTAATCCAACCATTGGGCCTGCAAGCAATTTGAAGTTTTCATGGAAGGAAAAGTTTAAGACTCTGCCGGAAGTTATCTGGCCCCTGTTGATCTTTGTAATCATGATCGGCGGTATAATGCAGGGAGTCTTTACCCCAACTGAAGGGGGAAGCATTGGTGTTTTTTCACTGTTCATTGTATGCCTTTTAAAGAGGGATTTAACCTATTCCCTGCTCAGAAAATCGCTCCAGGAATCTTTGCGCACTGCGTGCATGATACTTATGCTGGTTGCCGCTTCGACTATATTCGGCCATTTTATAGCAGTCTCAAATATTCCGGCAGTTGTTGCTGACTGGAGTACAAGTCTTCCATTTCATCGTCATTTTGTTTTAATAATAATATTGTTTATATATATTCTTGGCGGATCTTTTATGGACGACCTTGCGTTTATGATCCTTGGCACTCCAATATTTTTTCCTGTAATTATGTCATTGGGTTATGATCCTATATGGTCATGCATTTTGATAGCTACTACGATCGGTATAGGCTGTGTAATTCCGCCTGTTGCTGCCCCGGTATTTATTGTAAAGAATATAACAAAAGTGCCTTTAATGGAAATTTACAAGGGGGTAACACCGTTCCTTATTGCATTGATATTTCTTATAGTTTTAATGTTTATATTCCCGGGAATCATTACATGGTTGCCTTCTGTATTGATGCCGAGCTAATACAATAGGATATCAGGTTGTCTTGTCCTGTCCCTTAATTTTTTTTACGGGGACAGGACAATTATTATAATTCTCTAATTGCCGCTTAGTCGCATTGCCCATGTTCCTCGTGTAGCCAATCGCAGCTTTTAAACAGATTAATATATTTGTATTTTTATAATATTTATATTGACTTTTTAAAGTGAGTCTGTATACATCAGTTAAGATTCATATTCACTCTTCACAATTTTGTATTTAAACATCAGGAAAGTTATATACTTCTTAATGGAACAAAGATGAATTTTTATTCATCAAAAAATAAAAAACAAATTGAGGAGGATTTATGAAACGTTTATTCAGTATCAGGTTTTTCACGCTTTTGTTTTTTGCTGCATCATGCGTATTTGCCTCAGTCAGCTTCGCCCAGGTAAATATAAGGTTTGCAACCTTCTTTCCGCCGACCCATGGAAATTCCATAATTGTTGACGAATGGGGCGCGGAAATCGCTAAAAAGACAGCAGGCAGAGTAAAGGTTACTAATTATACGGGCGGAACACTGTCACCTGCACCGCAGAGTTATGATGCAGTTGTACAGGGTGTTGCAGATGCGACAAATACAGTTCTTGGTTACACTATGGGTAAATTCCCACTGACCGAAGTTCTGGATTATCCCCTTGGATATGCACAGGGCGGTCGTGTAGCTACAGCTCTTGCTATTGCCTACTATAACAAATTTAAACCCAAAGAATTTGATCAGGTAAAGATGATATATCTGCACGGCCATGGCCAGGGCATATTCCATTCCAAGAGACCTGTAAGAAAACTGGAAGACCTGAAAGGCATGAAGGTAAGGACATACGGCCCTAACGCTGACTTTATGAAACTCTTGGGTGCTGTACCGGTTGCAATGCCGATGGGTGAAGCATATGATGCTTTGTCTAAAGGAGTTGCTGAAGGAATTCTTTGTCCATACGAAGCCCTTGAGGGATGGAAATTCGGTGAAGTACTAAAATATTCAACAGAAGACTTATTGACTGCATATTCAGCAACCTTTGTCATGTGTATGAACAAAGATAAATGGGCAAGCATTCCACGAAAGGATCAGAGGATTATTGAGCGAATTAATAAGCAGTATTCTAAGAAACAGGGAGATCTCTGGGATAAAATTATTCTTTCAGGTAAAAATTTTATCCTGAAAAGAGGAAATGAGATTATTAAACTTTCATGGGAAGAACAGCTGAGATGGGAAAAGGCAGCTGAACCAGTTTACGGTAAATATGTAGCTAATATGAAAGAAAAGGGCCTTCCCGGAGCAGAAGTATTAAAATTCTGCCGTGATTATTTAAAGAAAAATCAAAAGTTTATATAACGGCTCAGTATATTTCATATTTTGAACAGTATTACGGGACATAAATCCATAGCATTGTTTTCGTACACCCGAATTATACATCTTTTCTTTTGTATTCAATAGATGTGTCTCTGTCCTGTCCCTTAAATATTCAAGAAGGGACAGGACAGATATTTTATTTTATAACTGCAGCCCCCTGAATGACAATATCGTAGAGAGCATCGAATTTAATCTTAGTGCCCTTCCTTTTAAAAAAAATTATTACAGGTATTATTTTTTTTTCATTATAAAAACTCTGATAGACATTAATATATAAATTGTGTTAATTTATCAGATTGACTTGACTTATTTATATATATTTTGAATCATGCATTGAAAATTTTTTAATATTTGCCTGAACTAAGAGGAATAAATTTATCAGTCCTTAATTGACAAGAGATGAAAAACAAACTATTTAAATACGTACCTTAAATCAGATTTGCGATTTAATAAAAGAAATGATTGATAAGAAACAGCCGGGCAGTTAAAATCAGAAATGCATATTCAAGATCAGCATTCCAAAAATAAAGCACATTAAATTTATAATATGGAACGAAGGGTTGTAATTACTGCAGAATCCGCCATAACTCCAATAGGACATGGTAAAAAGGATATTTTTCATAATCTTTCAAAGGGTGTATCTGGTATAAAGCAGATTACAAAGCAGGAGGATTTTCTTGCACAATATCTTCATTCAAAGGTATACGGCTTAATCGATTATGAGATCGCCTATGATTTTTCACGCAAGTTCACAAAGACACTTGCTCCTGTTTCTTTTTATGCGTGTCAGGTAGCAAAAGAGGTAATTGAACAATCAGGGTTTGACAAGGATTATCTTTCTTCTGGAAAAGTGGGGGTAGCATTCGGTTCAATTCACGGAAGCCCTACTGTTCAGTCAGGAATTTACCAGGCAATCTTTGACGGCGGCCGCAGCGGATATGCAAAGATCAATGCTACTGATTATCTGAAGTCAATGGCTCACACTACTGCAGTGAATATCACTCGCATGTTCGGTATCACGGGCAGAGTACTTTCGTCGTGCACGGCGTGTACTACCGCAAGCCAGTCGATAGGGTACGGATATGAGTTTATTAAATACGGCATGCAGGACGCAATGATATGCGGTGCTGCAGATGAGTATAATACCACAACTATTGCAGTGTTTGATAATCTGCTTGCATGCTCAACTGCCTTTAATGATACACCACAGCTGACTCCGCGGCCCTTCGATGTAAAGCGCGATGGAATGGTCATTGGTGAAGGAGCAGGCGCTCTTTTGCTCGAAGAATACGAGCATGCGAAGAAGCGCGGCGCACCGATACTTGCGGAAATAATCGGTTTTTCATGCACAAACAATGGAGGAGATTTAATTTTACCGAATGCAGATGGTGTTAGAAGAACAATTAGGACAGGTCTTGAAAGCGCCGGTATAAATCCTGAGGATGTGGATTTTGTCAGCGCGCATGCTACTTCAACTAAAGTCGGAGATATAGTGGAAGCTCAGGCAATATTTGCAGAATACGGGACCGGACCTTTCGTTGCCGGATTAAAAAGCTATGTAGGTCATACAATGAGTGCGTGCGGGGTGCTTGAAACAATTTTTACATTATACATGATGCAGGAAGGAGTTATTGTACCGACAATTAATCTTGAAGAAATTGATCCTAGATGCAATATGATAAATCATACTATTAAATTATACGAAAAAAACATCAATAACGCTTCCATTCAGAATTTTGCATTCGGCGGGGTAAATACCAGCCTTTTTATTAAAAAGTGGAAGTAATTTTTTATGTCTCCAATTTTAAAATTATTTAAATCTATTTTTGATTTTATTTTCACTTTGCTATTCTGGTTATACACAATATTTGGGTTTTTATTTTTTTATCTTCCTGTTCTAATTATATTATCTTTTTTTATTGAGAGCAGGGAAGCAAAGTTCCAGAAAATGAATCATTATTATTATAAGGGATTTTTCCGCGGATTGAATGCTCTTGTTCCCGGACTTTCGATTAGTATAGAAAAAAACATAAAAAGAATAAAATCCTCAGTCATAATTTCGAACCACAGATCTTATCTTGATCCTATATTATTGATTTCGATATTCCCCAGACATAAAACCATTGTAAAAGGCATTTTTTTTAAAATACCGTTTATATCTTGGGCAATGAAATCAGGAGGATATATTCCTTTTACGCCGAGAAGATCATATAATGATTTTTTAGCTGAAAACTTAAAAAATATTCCTGATTTTCTTAAGAGCGGTGGAAATCTGTTTATTTTTCCGGAAGGAAGAAGAAGCAGGGACGGTCGCATTGGAAAATTTCAAAAGGGGGCTTTCTCCATAGCAGTCAAACATAAGCTGCCAGTCGAAGTTATTTATATAAAAAATACCGGCCGTCTTTTTACTCCGGGAAAATTTTTACTGAATACCTGCATTAGCAATACCATTTCTATCGGGAAACTCGGAAAAATTAGGCCTGATATTACGGCAAATGAAATGAGAGAAAAAGCAGTTAAGTTATACGAAAAAAAGATGCTGGAAGAGCAGGCTGCTGAAGATTAATATAAATAATTCTTTAAACAATCACGTTATTTATCGTCTAAAATAATTCTAACTCTTCCTACATCGCCATTTGTTAATTTTACTTTTATTCCATGGGGATGATATTTGGAATTTGTTAAAATAGCCTGCACAATACCTTCGGTTAATTTGCCGGTTCTCTGATTCTTTTTTAATACAATAGCGACTTTTGCTCCCGGGTATATGTTTTCTCTGTTTTTACCATTCATATTTTTTTGCTGACACAATCATCATGTCGCCTAAATAAAATTTTTTTGCTATAAAATCAGCTGCTTTCCTGATCCAAGATCCGCTTTTGCCTAAGTTGCTGCCATAAGTCTTATAATTCATAATTGCAAAACCGGAATTGACAAGAAGTTTCTTTAAAGTTTGATACGAGAAAAAAAACATATGTTCCGGAAAATTATAAAATCTCCACTTTTTGCCGAATAGCTTCATAAAATTAAAACCATCTGCCCTGCATGTTGAGATATAAAGGATGCCGTCCTTTTTCAGATCTTTATAAGCTTTCTTTAAGATTAGGTCGGGCCTGTGGAGATGTTCAATTGTAGACCATAGAGTGATTAGATCGAATTTTTTTGAAAAGTTAATTTTCATATAATCGCCCTGACGGACATTCAGTCCGAGCCTGTTTGCAAAGTCCACGCAGTCTTTTGATATATCAATGCCGTATGAATGCCAGCCTTTTCCTTTTAAGAAATTTACAAAATAACCAGCTGCGCATCCGATATCAAGGCTACGGCGTTTTTCTTTTAACCGGTTTTCATATTTATAAAAACCAAGATCTGCAAGATTAAGCTTAAATACGCGCTCAATTTCATTTTTTGTGCTACCGGAAAAATAATTGTCATAGCCCCGTTCTGTTCTTTTTGTAAAGTATGTTTTTTTATAATAGTATGATATTTCTCTTTCATCCGGAACCTGCGACAGGAATTTAAGTCCGCAATTACTGCACTTAACAAGCGTGAACTCATCTCCCATCGCGGATGTTTTTTTAAATACTGTGTTGTTATCTTTTGATGCGCAGATTATACATGTATCTATTATTTTCATTGTATCCCTTGAATATTAATCGTTTATCAGCGATATCACTATTTTAGCAATTCTTTGAATAGCTCCAGATTTTCCAAGTATATTTTTAACTTTGCGGATTCCGGCAATCATTTCTTTCAACGAGTTTTTATTGTCCAGATATTTTGAAACTTCGACGAATATTGTTTTACCTGTAACGTTTCTCTGCAGAAGCTCCGGGCAGATTTTTTTTCCTGCAACAATATTAACCAGCGCAATATTTTTTACTTTAAGAACTAGCTTTGCCAGCAGTTCAGATAAAATGTCAACTTTGTAAATTACGATCATTGGTTTGCCCAGTATTGCTGTTTCCAGGGTTGCAGTACCTGATGAGATTATAATAAAGTCGCACTTGTTTATTGCTTTATAAGTATTGTTAAAAATCAGCTGTATTTTTAATGTCTTATATTGCGGTTTATCGAGTATTTCTTTAATATAGCTGCTCTCGTTTTTTTTTGCGACAGGAAGAAGAAATGCCGTATTATATTTTTCTTTTATCAGAATGGCAGCATCTAACATTGCAGGAAGATGAAGCTTAACTTCCGAAAGCCTTGAACCAGGGAGAAGGCCAATGTATATATTTGCGGGTTTGACTGCAATATCGCACGCATCAGCAGATTTTTCTTTGACAATATCTATAAGCGGATTGCCTGTAAAAAAAGCTCTTACGCCTTCTCTTCTGTATATCTCTTCTTCAAAAGGATAAAGCACAATCATTGCATCGATATATTTTTTTATCTTTTTTATTCTGGAGTAATGCCATGCCCATATTTGCGGCGATATATAATAGATTATTTTAATATTATTCTTTTTAAGCTTTTCTGCAAGCCGGAGATTGAATCCGGGAAAGTCGACTAAAATAACAGAATTAATTTTTTTGGATAAAATAAACCCATAAATATTTTGAAGTGCATTTTTATAAAATCGCAGTTTAAGAAGAGGCTCAATGATTCCCATACAGGCAAAATCTTTATAATTATACAGAAGCTTTACATTTTCTTTTTTAAGATTTTCTCCGCCGACGCCGTAAAAATCGATTTCATTGTTTAGATTTTTAACAGCATTGACAAGCATGCCTGCATGCACATCTCCGCTTGTTTCCCCTGTCATTATGAATACTTTTTTCATTGAAAGCTGTATTATTAATTTTTTACTAATCTGCGATATTCAGGCTGTTAATGATAACAGTAGTTGTTATAATGATTAAATAATAATACTATAATTATAAAGAAACACAATAATCGGCAATAATAAATAATTTTATTATTGATTTTATCTATAGTATAAAATATTATACAATCGATATGCTGAGAGAGTTCCTGTGAAATTTATAAAAGTCAATTAAGATTATATTTTATTAATTTTAATATTGAGAAATATTTTTTTTCTAAATAAATTACCATAGGAGAAATAATTATGAAGCTATCTGCACCAAAATTCGTTCTTTGGCTAATAGCCCTGATAATAGGTGTTCTCGGTCTATTGGGATATCTTATCTCAATCCCGTTTATCACTGTCTATGCGTTTTGGCTGGTTTTCATTGGATTTGTCCTGTTGCTGATTGGAACTGCTTTTAAGGGAATCTAGGTATAAGGTGAAACGATTGCATATATGCTATTGTCGTATTAACAGCGATTTATTTATGACTAAATGTATGCAAGGGTCGATCCGTATTTGTAAATAGTAAATAAGCCCAAGCTATGGCGGATATTTTCTTAAGGCAGATATCCGTCATGTGCTTCATGAATTTTCTTACCTGTAATTTTAAATATTTTATCGCCTTATTATCCTTTTACGGTAATGAAGATGCGGAAATTATGTCTGCAACAACAGCTTCCTGTCCATTAGAAAATGCGTATGCAGGGAACAGGAAAATCCGAACTTTTATCTGGAAAAATATAGGATAAAATAATATTCAGCGAATATTTTAATATTCAGATCCATAATAAGCAGGATTATAAATAATTCTGCGCCTATTTACTGCGAATTATATTCCCTTCCTTCATCTCATACAAAGTTATATTTCTGTTTGTAAGTTCTTCAGGATAATGCGTAATTATTATAGAAGGGATTTTTCGTTTTACAAAGAGGTCAAAATACATATCCCATAGTTTTATTCTGGCTTCTTTATGCAGATTGTTAAAGGGTTCATCCAAAATCATAAAATCGGGATTAAGCATTAATGCCCGGGCAAAAGACAGAAGTTTTTTCATTCCTCCGCTTAATTCATCAGGGTAGAGATTTATATTCTCTGTCAGTTCGCAGAGTTCAAGAAAATATAGGGTTATACTTTCATAACCTTGTATCCTTTTCCAGCGCGCAGGCAGGGAAGCATTGCCAAAACAGTCAAGATGGTTTAATAACACGTCTTCCTGAAAAATCATTCCTGGATTGCATGGGAGAGAAACGCTGCCTGAATGTGGTTTAAGTATACCGCAAATTATTTTCGCAAGGGTTGTTTTACCGCATCCTGAATTGCCCGTAAGCACAGCGGTTTCTCCGGACGATATGTGAAAATGTTCCAGAGAAATTATATTTTTTTTGCTGTAAGAGAATATTACATTTTTTAAATCCAGGCTTGTGAAGGCCGGATTAAAATAATTATTTGGAATGAATTTATTTTTTTCAGCAGTCATGCTTTTTCTTCTATTCGGGAAAAAATAATTCCCTACCCAACGGCTAAAAAAAGCCAGTATGCCAACTATTATTAAAAATAAAAGAGCGGTTGCATAAAAGGAAGTCATATCGAACGTATAAAAATATTCATTTACAATCCTTCCAATCCCGTTCTTTGCTCCAAACCATTCACCGATAATTGAACTTTTTAAAGCAAGTATTACACCGAGAATTAATATGGTTTTTAAGTATGGAGCAAGTGAGGGAATAATCAATTCAGTAAGTTTCATTTTTTTTGAATCGGCGTATATCCTGAACATATCCCGCATTAAAGGGCTAATTGTCTTTCTGCCTTCCTGGATGTTTATTATAACGAGCGGCAATGTAATAAAAAATACAACTACAACAGGGGCTGCCCCCTCTGTTCCGACTATCAGCATCAGAGGAATTATCCATAGTATTGGCGGCGCTCCCTGTAGTATTATTACGGGGAAAAAGAAAATCCTTTCTATGGCAAGTATGCTTCCTGTTGCTATGCCTATTCCAGTACCAATAACAAATGCAAGAGCGAATCCGGATAATGTTCTTATAATAGTAATTGCGAGATTAATATAGGTCGAGGGCAGCATAAGTATTTGACACAGCTTAAGCAATACTTTATGCGGGTAGGGGATTATGCTTTCGGTGAAGACTTCAGACATGATTATCCAGACAGTGGCTATTAAGATAATCCCGGATGTATAATAAGCAATCTTTTTCATTTATACTGTTTTAATTTTACTAAATCGGAAAACCAATTAGTAGTTAAAGAAAAATTTTTCATCAATAACTGTTGTATTCCCGATCTTTTCCTGGTACTTTCTGCAAAGCTCAGCTCCAGTTGCCGACTCGGGTAAATCAAAAATGACTTTTTCCAATGCTCTTTCAATAACCAAATTATCAATTTGAAAAACATCTCTGTATTTAAGAGATAATTCTTTGGGATTTTTATCAATGTAGTTAATATTTTTTATTAATTTTTTTACTATGTTTCTTAAAAATGCTGCATTTATTTTAGCGAATGATTTTTTAGTAAATAAAGATACCTGCGGAGAGCGGCCATCCCCATCGTTTATTTCCTTCCATTTTTCGGAAAATGAAAATACTTCATATGCCTTCTTTTCTAAAATCAGCTTGGAAGCAAGAGGCTCCGGTACACAAATCCCTTCTGCTTTTCCTGCAAGTAAAAATCCAACCTGCTGCCCGATAGGAGCATAATCGATTATAACCCGATCCAGTAAATTTTCATTTTTTAAAATTGCCTTAAGCTGAAGTTCCAGAGGGCTCTTTGCAAAAGGAACCAGGATTCTTTTTCCCGAAAAGTCAGCCAGGTTTGTAAATTGTTCTTCCGTGCTTACAAGAGAAGAAACACCCCACACAGGAGTTGCGACCATCACTACGTCATTGGAGGCAAGATAATAAGTAAGTCCCAGAGAAAATCCTGTCATAAGGACAGGAAATTTTCCTTTAATAAATTCAGCCATTGACATTATATGATCGTCAAAAGTATGAACTTTAATTTTAAAATTATCAATCAGGATATTATCCAATTCCATTACAGGTATTGAAGAAAGCGTTCTTGGCACATAAATATCGATTGTTAAATTTTTCTCCCCCGCATTTGATATAACTATAGTTGAAAAGAATATCAGTAATAATATTTTTTTCACAACATTTCCCCTTCATTCATTTATAATACAAGAAAATAATTACATAATAAATAAATTGTCAAACTGAATAAAAATTATAACAGAAGATCTTTTGTCTTTTCTTAAAAACATATGCACAATAAATTTGTTTTAAAGCAAGACAAGATAATATTTAAAAATGTAAAATTACCGGCACTGTTCTATTATAAGCAGTTTCATTATGCTTGACATAAAAAAGGGGTGTTACTTAATTAAAACATCACTTAGTAATCTGAATCAGCCAACTTTTATATTAATTAAACGGCGAAATATATCAGAATACTATAACCGGTACACTCCATACGGGCAACAACCGGGGCGCCATTGCGATTATTGTCCAGTTTAAGAAAAACCTATAAAATATATGATGAATTTACTGCATTCTATAATACACTTATTTAATATGAATATTTATTGAGCTTTGTTAAAATATATACGACAGGGTAAGAATATGGTCAATGTTACAATTAACGGAAAAGAGTATTCAGTAAAAGAGGATTCGACAATTATTGATGCAGCGCGGGCAAACGGTATAGATATTCCAGCCCTCGGATACGATCCGCGCGTAAGCCCGCCGAGCAATGTGGAAGCAGCATTTGTTGAAGTCACACTGGGAGATAAGACAAGATTTATATCCGCAACATCTTCACTTGTTGAAATCGGCATGTCTATCCGGACTGAATCCGATGCCTTAAAAAATTACAGACAGATATATCTGCAGGCCCTGTTGCGTCATCATTACGGGGACTGTGCCGCTCCATGCGTTCAGCACTGTCCAGCAAATATTGATATTCAGAAATATATTTATCATGTCAGCTGCGGTAATTTTTTGGAGGCTCTTGCGGTCATTAAAGATAGCAATCCGCTGCCCTCTGTGTGCGGGCGCGTTTGTCCGCATCCGTGCGAAACAGACTGCAGGCGAAATGCATTGGACGGCGCGGTCAATATAAACGGTATAAAACGATTTGTTGCGGACTGGAATGTATCGCAGCCTAGTCAGTACAAACCCGAGTGCAGTCCGGATACTGGATATAGGATTGCAGTAGTAGGCGCTGGCCCTGCAGGTCTTACTGCCGCCTGGTTTTTAAGACGGGCTGGTCATCAGGTTACAATATTTGAAATGCAGGAAGCAGCCGGCGGCATGCTGCGCTGGGGTATACCGTATTACCGGCTTCCGGAAAGAGATTTGGATATAGAAATTAAAGCAATAATTGATCTGGGTGTTGATATTAAATATAATAAAGCATTAGGCCGTGATTTTACTCTTGAATCACTTATAAGGGACGGATTTAATGCTGTGTTTACCGCGTTGGGGGCTCAAAAGGCAACCTCAATGGGTGTCAAAGGCGAAGATCTCGACGGCGTTATGTCCGGTCTGGATTTTCTGGCTAGGCTTGGGCGCAACGGGAAACCGTCACTCGGAGAAAGAGTCATAGTATTAGGGGGCGGAAATACTGCTATGGATGCTGCGCGCAGCGCCGTGCGTCTGGGCGTAAAGGATGTTACCATTGTGTATCGCAGGAGCAGACAGGAAATGCCTGCTCAAAAGATTGAAGTAGATGAAGCTATAGAAGAAGGGGTCAACTTCCAGTTTTTATCTACGCCCGTGTCGATACAAAAGAGCGGGAATATGCTGCAGGTCAACTGTATGAGGATGGTGCTTGGTGAGCCGGATAAAAGCGGCAGGCGCCGCCCGGTCCCGCAGGAAGGTTCTGAATTTACCCTTACCGCTTCCACTGTAATTTCCGCAATAGGCCAGTCTGTTGACGGGCAGTGCATCGGCGATACAAGGCTGCTTGATAAATGGGGCAATATCCTGGTTGATTCAAAATCGATGCAGACTTCCATTCCATGGGTTTTTTCCGGAGGAGACTGTGTCACAGGGCCCGATATAGCCGTAACGGCAATTGGCGCAGGCAAAAGAGCTGCGCAGTCGATTGATCAGTATGTCAGAACCGGTAAAGTTATTTTACCCGAAGAACCGTATACATGTACAAAAGGAGAATGGAGCAGCCTTCCGGCTGAAACTTTTAAAGGAGTTAAATACGATAACCGCAGGGAAGTGCCTTCACTGCCTCCAAATACGCGGAAGAATAATTTTGATGAATCATCAATTACGTGGGATGCTGAAACAGCAATGGCTGAAGCTTCCCGCTGCCTGGCCTGCGGCTGCACCGAACGATATGATTGCTCACTCCGCACTTATGCGAGCCGGTATGGTGTTCAGCACGATACCTCACAGCCTGCCAAACCTTTACCTGTTGACGATAATCATCCTATTATTACAAGGGATACAGGCAAATGTATTTTATGCGGACTTTGCCTCAAGGTCTGCCGCGAAATGGAAGGCGTTTCGGCTTTGAGTTTTTATGAAACAAACAACATCCTGACTATCGGCCCGAACGATCACAAACCTCTTGATATGACCACGTGTGTTTCATGCGGCCATTGTGCAACCGTTTGCCCGACCGGAGCTCTAACTCTTAAGCCAACTCTGCCGGATGTCTACCGCGCGCTGAAAAATGAGGAACTTACTGTCATTGCCCAGATAGCACCTGCCGTACGCGCTTCATTCGGAGACTATTATGGCATTGACGCAGCACAGGTTATGCCTGTTTTAAGCTCTTCCCTGAAAAAACTCGGATTCGACTTTGTATTCGATACATGCTGGGCGGCAGATTTAACTATTATGGAAGAAGGAACCGAATTTCTTTCGCGTCTTGCCAATGGAGGGGTGCTGCCGCAGATGACTTCATGCTGTCCTGCATGGGTCAATTATTGCGAAAAAATGGCTCCTGATATTTTACCGCATCTTTCTTCGTGTAAATCTCCGCAGCAGATGTTCGGAGCGGTTATGAAGCAGTACTTCACCAAACAGCTTAATGTACGTCCGGAAGCATTATACTTTGTTTCAATAATGCCGTGCAACGCCAAAAAATACGAGTCCATGAGACCGGAATTCAGTACGGGTGACACACCGGATGTAGATAAAGTAATGACCACCACGGATATTATCGATATGTTAAAAGAGAGAAATATTGATCCATGCTGCATTGAACCGGGTCAGGTTGACGCTTTCTTCGGAAAAGTTAGCGGAGCAGGGATTATCTTCGGCGCAAGCGGAGGTGTAGCCGAAGCTGCCCTGCGTCTTGCTGCAGAGCGTGTAACCGGCAAACAGATGGAAAGTTTTGAATATGAAGGAGTAAGGGGGCTTCAGGGTGTAAAGGAAAGCGTTGTTACACTGGGAGACTCTAAAGTCCGTCTTGCGGTTGTAAGCGGTCTCCAGAATGCCCAGAAGCTGATTGACCGCATCAGAGCCGGAGACGCTCCTTATGACCTGATCGAAGTCATGGCATGCCCCGGCGGATGCATTAACGGGTCGGGCAATCCGGCTCCCATGCTGCATGCGGATACGGAACAGCGGCTGGAAGTATTATACAGGCTGGATCAGGAAGCTCCGATACGGAAAAGCCAGGACAATCCTGCGGTTCAGGCGATCTACAACAACTGGCTCGGCGAGCCGTTCTCCAGGATGTCGCATCATTCACTGCATACAACATATCGCAGGCGATCGATGCGTACCCATGATGCACCTTTGGAACCGCTGAAGATAGAATCGCATACAATCGGCGTATGCATAGGCACCAACTGCTATGTCAAGGGTTCATGGAAGCTTCTGGAGGGGCTTTCCATTGAATTGAAGCAGCGCGGGTTGTCCGATCAGTTTCGCGTACAGGCCAGATTCTGTACCGGTGAATGTGAAGCAGGCCCGAATATTGTGATAGGCGGCAGAGTTATACCCATTCAGGACATGAATGATTCCGCATCTATTGTAGATGAGCACTTGCTGCCGTTAATTAATAAAAAAAGATAAAAGGTAAAACATTTTATGCTGCTTATAACTATCTGCGTGGGCAGTTCCTGCAGTTTGAGAGGTTCGGACGAACTGGCTATGGAATTACAGAAGCTAATTAAAAAGGAACAGCTTGAAGGGCTGGTAGATATTGTAGGGGCATTCTGCATGGATTTGTGTTCAAAGGGCGTTTCAGTACGCGTAGGGGATGCTCAATTCAGCGGAATTAAACCGGAGCAGGCGGAAGAATTCTTTTATAAGGAAATCATAAGCCGGGCGGATAGAAAACTCCTGAGCAGAAATCCGGATTGAACCGGAGTTATGCTATACTGCCGGGAAAAGAGGGAATATGAGTGAACCGCTTATCATTACAAATTCGGCGCGCTGCCGCGACTGCTATCGTTGTGTCCGCAATTGCGACGTAAAAGCTATCAGAGTAAAAAACGGCCAGGCCCAGGTTGTACCTGAGTTGTGCATTCTCTGCGGTACCTGCGTCAGGATATGTCCGCAGAAGGCAAAAGGAGTTCGCAGCTCAACCCCGGATGTTAAGGAAGCGCTGAACGGCGGCAGGAAGCTGATTGCTTCAGTGGCGCCTTCAACTCCGGCCTATTTTACCATGAACTCTTTTGCAGACATGGAGAATGCGCTACTCGCACTGGGCTTTACTGCAGTTGAAGAAACGGCAGTAGGCGCAGAAGTCGTAAGCGCAGCTCATCGGGAATATGTTGAAAAAAATCCGGATAGAAAACCGGTCATTACGTCTTCATGTCCTGTTATCGTCAATCTTATCCAGCAGTATTACCCTGACCTTATCCCTCATCTTGCTCCAATTGTTTCTCCCATGATTGCCCATGGGCGCATGCTGAAGAATAAATACGGTGCTGATGCCTATATTGTTTTCATTGGTCCGTGCATCGCAAAAAAAATGGAAATACTGGATGAACCGGTAGCCGGTGTAATAAACGCGGTTATAACTTTTCGAGGTCTTCAGGAATGGTTGATTGAAAAAGAAGTTATAATTAATAAATCTACTGATATTTGCGCTACTACGCATGAAATGAAAGCAAGACTTTTTCCTGTAGAAGGAGGACTGATCGGCGCAGCCCGTCTTAATACTGATATGCTTAGTGCGCAGATGATAGTCACCAGCGGGCTTGCTGCCTGCCGGGATGTTTTACGCGATATTGCAGCTGGCCAGCTTAATGCTGATATGGTAGAGCTTATGGCCTGCAGCGGAGGGTGTATTAATGGGCCTGTCATGGCCGATCTTCCGGGCGGTATCTACCGGTCTCGCCAGAAGATCATAGAATACTTTAAAAATAATCCTTATCATCCTCAGATATCGAAAGATGACTGGCCTCCTCTTTCACGTACATACCGGAACAGGGAGCAGCCTATACCAGAGTTTACAGAGGAGCAGATTCAGGACATACTGCATCGTGTGAATAAGTATACTCCTGAAGATGAGCTGAACTGTCAGGCATGCGGTTATGAAAGCTGTCGTGAGAAAGCAATAGCTACTCTTCGCGGAATGGCGGAATTAACAATGTGTATTCCATATATGCGAAGCCGCTCTGAATCACTCAGGCAGGTGGTTATGGATGTTTCTCTTAATCCCGTTATAATTGTTGACTATAACCTGCAGGTCCAGGACATGTCCCCGTCTGCTGAAGCGCTTTTTAAAGTATCACTTGCAGGGGTGAAAGGAAAATTTCTCTCCGTTCTTATACCTATCATTGACGATTATCTTTCGGTACGTGACACAGGCATGCCGGTAATTTCCAAAGTTAATCGTTTCAGCAGCGGCATAGTTGTTGAACAAACCATTGTCCGGGTAGAAGGCCAGGCTCTTCTGGTTGCAATAATGCGGGATATTACGGAGGAGGAAAAGGAAAGACAAAAATTTGTAGGATTAAGATCTGAAATGCTTGAGAAAACCAGAGAAGTTGTACAGAAGCAAATGCGGGTTGCCCATGAGATTGCACACCTTCTTGGGGAGACAACCGCTGAAAGCAAGATGATCGTTTTAAATCTCGCAAGGCTGCTGGAAGAGGAAGAGCAGTAATGAGGCAGTTTGTCGAATTCTCGTGGATAAGTCTGAACAAGGACGGAGAGGAATTATGCGGGGATTCGGTAATCATCCAGTCCTCCCGCGATTCATTTGTGGCAGTATTGTCGGACGGGCTCGGAAGCGGCGTAAAGGCAAGCATATTATCAACCCTGACAGCGGAAATCGCAGCCCGGATGTTCGATTCCGGTGGAACCGTTGAGGAAGTGATGCAGACTCTCGTAGAAACGCTTCCGGAATGCTCCGTTCGGAAGCTAGCCTATGCTACCTTTGCGGTTTTAACCGTTGATCATGGCACGGAAGCACATCTGGTAGAGTTTGACAGTCCTTCACTCATCCTGGTGCGCAACGGAAAATTAGCTGAATTATCATTTGAAGAGCATCAGATTAAAGGCCGCGTCATCCGCGAGGCGCGTTTTGCATTGCAGGACAATGACTATATGGTACTCATAAGTGATGGTTATGAACATGCGGGACTGGGAGGAATATACCGTCTCGGATGGGGATGGAAGAATGTAGCCACATCAGTCCAGCGTTTTGTACAGACCGGCATGGATACAGACAGGCTTTCTGATGCACTTTCGCGTACCTGCATGAAATTATACAGCGGAAAGCCGGGAGATGATTCCACAGTTATCTGCATGAAAGTGCGGCCGGCGGTATCTGTGTGCATCCTGACAGGCCCTCCAGGCAACAGAGAACTGGACAGCTTTGCGGTTAACAGGCTAATGTCTGCAGAGGGAGATAAAATAATTTGCGGGGGCAGCACAGCACAAATGGTCGCCCGGGAACTTAAGCTGAAGCTTGAGGTCGAATGGGTGCCGCCATGGAAAGTGAGCGGGGAAAAGCCCAGAAAAAAAGGTTCCCCGCCGACAGCAAAATTAGAGGGTATAAATTTTGTTACTGAAGGCATTCTGACTATCGGCCAGGCTGTAGAACTGCTGGAGAAATGTAAAACAATATATGAACTTCCCGGCGATAACGATGCCGCAACCAGATTAGCGCGTTATTTGCTTGCTGCAGACGATATTTATCTAATCGTGGGTACTGCTATAAATCCTAACCAGGTTGCAGACCTTATACGCGGCGAGCCGATGAGGATGGTATATATACGTGAACTCGTTCAAAATCTGACAAAGAGAAATAAACAGGTTACAGTGGAAAGGATTTAGTATGTAAGATCCAGGGTTTAAACCCTGTCCTATTCATCATCATGAATAATTACTTTTGAAGGATCATCAGTTCGTATTAATCTGCGAGGAATCCGGATAACTGCCTTTGTACCTGGTGCGCCTTTTAACGGATCGCTGTTTGTTTCTATAGAAATGCTGCCGGAATGGGCTTTTATAATGCCATAAGTTTCAGCAAGTCCGAGGCCGGTTCCTTCTCCCGGTGATTTTGTTGTGAAGAATGGCGTAAAAAGCTGTTCCATGTTGTCATCACTAATGCCTGTTCCGGTATCATGAATTGTTATAAATATAGTATCTATATTGTCATCAATCGTTATTGTCAGGCAGCCTCCGTCCGGCATAGCTTCCAGTGCATTTTTTTCCAGATTTATTAAGGCATTAACAATTTTGTTATGGTCAATCCAGAGGTGTTCATCATTAATGTTCGATAAAATCGATATTTCAACATTATCAGGTTTAATAATACCTGCAAGACTGTCACCTATTATGCGAGATATACTTGTTTCTTTTAATTTAAGCCCCAGCAAGGATTACCTATAATTGTTTATCTTGGATTTGATTTAGAGCAAATATTATAATGTTTAAAAGCTATTGGCCAACCAGATATATAAAATATTGTAAATGTCAGTATGCATGATCAGTTTTTACGAAACGTATAGATCTTATAGATGCTGATTGAACATACAAGGTCTGAAATGTTTTTAAAAGTCAATATCATTTTACTTGAATTTGGACAACGTTAGAATCAATTTACCCAACCTGAAATAAATGCAGAATAAATCAGAGTACAAAAGACTACAATAATGAACGAGAAATATGCCAGCGATACCCCTGCCATATGAATTGGCTTCGTAAGAAAACCGATGGTGCTTATAAGCATTGCAGAAAAAGCGAGTATATTTGGAAATAAAAAACTCAACCTTATGGTTGAGTTTTTAGATGCATTACGCATCCCCGAGGGGATTTGAACCCCTGTTGCAGGGATGAAAACCCTGTGTCCTAGACCCCTAGACGACGGGGACAAATATAAAAGCGCAAATAAAATAATATGCACTTTGAGTCGCGGGAGAATTGAACTCCCGACCCACTGCTTAAAAGGCAGTTGCTCTACCGACTGAGCTAGCGACTCGGGTGATTTATTATACAGGACGCTAAAGTATTAAATACACCTTATCTGTCAAACAAAAAAACAAAAAATATGCCGGTATTTTAAATTTTAACAAAAAATTTTATAAAATCAAATTAATAAATATAGCTTTTCATTTGATTTTAAAAGATATACTTGGCGCCGGAGTCGGTTGCTCTAAAATTAAAGTAGAGAAATAATAACTGTCATTTGATGAATGTCGCAATATTATACATAAATTTATATTTATGTATAATTGGCATCTGTCAGTTGATAGTTAAAAATTTACTGTAAAAAAGTCAATCTAAATTATAATAAAAAATCTTAATAATATTTTTATCGTTACCCTTTTCTTTTTCAAGAAATGACCAGCCTGATTTTATGTAATAATTTTCAAGATTGTATTTATCGGACTCAGTAAAGAGATGGAGCCGGTTATATTTAAGTGATTTAGCCTTTTCTATCACCTGCCTGATTAGTAAATAGCCTAATCCGCGGTTTCTGTATTCCGGCAGAACAAAAAGCGATGCGAGCCATGGGTTCAGGTCTTTTCTTGACCAGAGATCGTTCTCCTTTAACGATACCATACCGACAGGAATTTCATCTTCAATCACAATCCATGTTACAGGTATTTTGGCGTTCTTTGTTCTTTCTTCGTACGCTTTTATGACCAGATCAAAAGTAATTGACCTGGTTTGGTACCATTCCTTATATGCCCAGAAAGCAAGGATGGGTGCGTATTCCGGATGTTTTGTTAAAATTGTAATATATGCCATATAAAGTATTTTTCACAATATTTTTTAAAAAATAATTTTTGATAGTAAATATCAACAAATTTTATTGATTTAAAAATAAAAAAGTTATATATTTAATATGTTATATAGACCAATATTTATTGACAGAATTATTAATTTTTTTAAAACTGCCATTGGACAATATTATATAATGTTTTCCGGGTTTAAATATAATTCAGATGTTGACAAATTTTTAGTTATCTAATAAAATAAATATTTTTTAATATATCTTTACAGTACGCATCATTGTTAAGGATAAAGAAAACATGAAAGCGGATACATATAAATTAAAAGACTTTTCGTCTTTTACAAAAGACATTATAAACGTAAGCGGAGAAAAGATTAACAATTGCTATCAGTGTAGAAAATGCACTGCCGGCTGTCCAATAACGTTCGCTATGGATATTCTGCCTCATCAGATCATCAAATATATTCAGCTTGGATTTGAGGAGAAAGTTTTAACCTCAAAGACGATATGGCTGTGCGCAGCATGCGAGACATGCGGGACAAGGTGCCCTAATGAAATTGACCTTGCGGCAATGATGGATGCGTTGAGGCAAAGAGCTCTGGCAACACAATACAGGAACCGGATTGGAGAAAAGGGAACATCGGTCTTTCATCAAGAGTTTTTGTCTTCAGTAAAGTCAAACGGCCGGGTATATGAAGCAATGATGATGGCTAAATCGAGAATGAGGTCTGGACACTTTTTGACTTATCTCCTGAGAGGCGACTGGATAGCTGATATTAAGCTTTTTATTCCTATGCTTTTAAAAGGAAAGATGGGCATGTTGCCGCACAGGATCAGGAATAGAAAAGAAATAAAGAAATTATTTAAAAAATTTGCAATAGGACGGAAGGTTTGATCTGTGAACACGAAAGTATCATATTATCCAGGTTGTTCCCTGCGCGGTACAGGGAGGGAATACGGAGAGTCAGCCGAGGCGGTGTTTAAATCGTTAGGCACGGAACTTGTTGAGCTTCCGGACTGGAGCTGCTGCGGTGCTTCATCTGCTCACAGTGAAAACAAGGGCCTTGCGGTGGAGATAGCTGCGCGGAATCTGATTCTGGCAAAAGAGAGCGGTCTAAAGGATATGGTCATTCCATGCTCAGCCTGCTTCCAGAGGACTAAAGTTGCCGAGTATGAATTAAAGGAAAATCCGCAGGCATATCCGGATATCAGTTATAACAGTGAAGTCAATATTCCGGATATTGTGAGTTTCGTACATAATAAAATCGGTATTGAAGCGATAAAAAAAAATGTTATTAAAAAGCTTACTGGCTTAAAAGTCGTAAGCTATTACGGTTGCCTTATTTCACGCCATCCGAAAATAACAGGAGCCGGAAATTTTGAAAATCCGACTGAGATGGATACAATTCTTGAAGCTCTGGGAACTGAAGTGATAGACTGGGGATATAAGACAGACTGTTGCGGCGGAAGCCTTGCCATCTCGCAAGCTGAAATTATGCAGAAGCTTGTAGGCAATCTTTACGACAAAGCGCTCGAAGCAGGTGCTGAGTGCATTGCTGTCTGCTGTCCGCTGTGCCATGCAAATCTCGATATGTATCAGAAGGAAATATCAAAAAGATTTAAAAAAAATTATAATACTCCCATTTTTTATTTTACTGAACTCATAGGCCTTGCGATAGGGGAAAAAGATATTATAAAATGGCTAAAAAGACATCTTACTGATCCGATTAAATTGCTTAAAGAGAAGAATTTATTATAAAAGGAAATTTTAAACTCACCTCCTAATCCCCGGAGGGGGCCAACGGTTGTGAAGATTTGAAGGCGGTTGCTGGGATTTATTCCAAGATGGTGCCCCCTTTAGGGGTATAGGGGGCCGAGAGCGGAAAAGCTAATTTAATTTTTTACAAATGAGATATTGATTATGTCTGAAAATAATATAATACAATTAGACGATAAAAGAAAACCCGGCACTGGCCTGGGTGCTGTAATGGTTGTAGGCGGCGGTATTGCCGGCATGCAGACTGCTATCGATCTCGCGGACAGCGGATTCAAGGTGTATCTTGTTGAGGAAAAGACGCATATAGGCGGAAGAATGTCCCAGCTTGACAAGACTTTCCCGACAAACGACTGTGCCATGTGTATTATTTCGCCCAAGCTTATCGAAGTTGACAAGAATATAAATATTGAGATACTTACAAACACTGAAGTTATGGTTGTTGAAGGACAAGCCGGGAATTTCAGCGTAAAGTTAAAAGAAAATCCCAGATATGTTGATATAGCTAAATGCACGTCATGCGGGGATTGTATTAAAGTGTGTCCTGTGCTTGTGCCGAATGAATTCAACACCGGGTTCGATCAGAGAAACGCGGTTTACAAGCTTTATCCTCAGGGAATACCGAGCACGTACGCAATCAGTAAAGCGGACAGGGCGCCGTGCGGCATAACATGCCCTGCCGGGATCAATGTACAGGGATATGTTGCGCTTACATCAAACGGCAAATTCAATGAAGCTTACGATCTAATCGTTGAGAGAAATCCTTTCCCTTCCGTATGCGGGCGTGTGTGCCATCATCCATGCGAAGGAGTGTGCAACAGGGGCGAGATAGATGAGCCTGTGGCTATCAACAATCTGAAAAGATATAACGCGGATTGGGTAAGACAGAAGCGCAAAGAGGAAGGCTTTAAAGTTGAGAAAGCTGAAATCGATCCAATGAAGCCAAAGATAGCTATTGTAGGCGGAGGACCTTCGGGATTGACTGCTGCACGCGATCTTGTGCTCGACGGGTATCCTGTGACAGTGTTTGAAGCGCAGAGCAAACTTGGCGGAGCAATGAGATGGGGTATTCCCAGATACAGGCTCCCTGACGAAATGCTGGACTGGGACATTCAGAACATCATCGATCTTGGAGTTGAGGTTAAACTGCAAAGCGCGCTGGGTAAAGATTTTACGATCAAATCTCTAAAGAATGAAGATTACAAAGCAGTGTATCTCGGCATGGGACTTCCGAAGGCAAGGAAGCTTAACATCAAAGGCGCGGATTCAGAGGGCGTACTTTGGGGCATGGATTTTCTCACTGAAGTGAATATGGGGAAATCGCCTAAAGTCGGGAAGAAAGTCGTGGTAATCGGCGGCGGCAATGTCGCCATTGATGCGGCAATGACAGCGAAAAGACAGGGCGCAGAAGATGTCACAATAGTCTCACTCGAATGCCGTGAAGAAATGCCGGCTCACGAATGGGAGATCGAGGACGCTGTAAGCGAAGGCATTAAGCTTAATCCTTCATGGGGCCCGGATGAAATAACCGCAAGCGACGGAAAAGTAACGGGGATAAAACTAATTCAGTGCACATGTGTATTTGATGAAAGCCAGAGGTTTAATCCCCAGTACAACCCGGAATGCGGTGAGGAACTTAAAGCTGATACAATTATTATAACAATAGGACAAGCTGCCGATCTGAACTGGGTGAATGACGACAGCAGTATTGAACTCGCAAGCGGAGGCATAAAAGCTGATAATCTGACTCTGGCTACAAACATTGAAGGCGTGTTTGCAGGCGGTGACATCGCATACGGGCCTAAGTCCGTTGTTGAAGCAATAGCTCAGGGTCATGAAGCCGCGGAGAGCATACGCAGATTCATCGAAGGAAAAGATTTATCCGCAGGCCGTGAAAAAGAAGATAAGCCTGCGGCAAAAGTTCCGAAGGACAGGCCGTATTATAAGAAATCGAGAACAATAGCTGAAAACATACCTGTAAAAGACAGGCAGGACAATTATAATGAGATAGCGCGTACATTCACGCAGGAAATGGCAATTGAAGAAGCAAAACGCTGTCTTGCATGCGGCATATGCAGCGAGTGTATGCAGTGCGTTGCAGCGTGCCTGCCAGGCGCAATCAATCACAACGAAATAGTAAAAGAGACCGTGATTAATGTGGGCGCTGTTGTAGCCGCTCCCGGCTTTGATCCATTTGATCCTTCGGGAAAGCCCGAGTATGGCTACGGAAGATATGCCAACGTTATCACATCCATGGAAATGGAGCGGACATTCAGCGCATCAGGTCCGTATCAGGGCCATGTGTCAAGGCCTTCTGATCACAAGCTGCCGGCGAGAATTGCATGGATACAATGCGTTGGTTCGCGGGATTCTTCAATAGGCAAGGATTATTGTTCATCTGTCTGCTGTACATACGCTACAAAACAGGCATCGCTCGCCAAAGACCATTACGGCGACCAGGTAAATGCAACTATCTTTCTTAACGATTTAAGGACATTCGGTAAAGGATTCGACCGCTATTACAACAATGCGGTGAAGAAATACGGCGTAAGATACATAAACAGTTTTATATCGACAATTAAAGAAATTCCGGGAAGCAAGAATCTGTTAATTAAATATATCAATGAACAGGGCGGGCTAGCAGAAGAAGAATTTGATATGGTTGTGCTTTCGGTCGGGCTTGTCCCTTCAGCGTCTTCCGCAAGGCTCGCGAAAGCTCTGGAAATTGAGCTCAATGAATTCGGATTTACGAAGCCTCAGCCGCTAAGGCCTGGCGAAACATCCAGAAAAGGCATATTTGTTGCAGGCGTTTTCGAGAATCCGAAAGACATACCCGAAAGTGTAATGAGCGCATCGAGCGCAGCTGCCCTTTCATCCGAATTGATTTCGGCTTCAAGGGGGTCTCTCACTGAGCACAAGGATTATCCACCGGAAAAAGATATTAGCAAAGACGGCGTGCGTATCGGAGTATTCGTATGCCATTGCGGGATAAACATTGCCGGAGTAGTCGACGTGCCTGCTGTTACCGAATATGCAAAAACATTGCCGAATGTGGTTTTCACTGACGATAATTTATTTACATGCTCTACAGATACGCAGGAAAAGATCAAGAAAGCAGTTGAAGAGCATAATCTTACAAGGGTGATAGTTGCTTCATGCACTCCGAGGACTCATGAGCCGCTTTTTCAGGATACAATAAGAGAAGCCGGGCTTAATAAATATTTGTTCGAAATGGCGAATATACGTGATCAATGTTCGTGGGTCCACCAGAGCGATCATCCAAAGGCTACTGAAAAGGCAAAGGATCTTGTAAGGATGGCTGTTTCAAGATCAGCTACGCTTGAACCGCTGTATGAACTCCCGTTCGAGATCGATCAGAAAACGCTTGTAATCGGCGGAGGCGTATCCGGGATGACTGCCGCGCTCGGGCTCGCGAAGCAGGGATTCGAATCATATCTTGTTGAGTGCTCGGATAAGCTGGGCGGGCATGCTCTAAAGATTCATTATACTCTCGAAGGCATTGAGCCGAAGAATTTTATCAGCGAACTGATCGAGTCAGTAAAGTCAAATGCAAAGATCAGGGTTCTGCTGAATACAAAGATCAGGAATACATCTGGTCATGTGGGTAATTTTACAACACAGATTGAATCTTCCGGGAGTAAAAGCGAGATAAGGCACGGTGCTGTCATTGTTGCTACAGGCGGAGAAGAATATAAACCGACCGAATATCTTTATGGACAGAATAAGGATGTTGTTACTCAGGTTATGCTTGAAGATATTATAGCAAAAACTCCGGATGTCCTTAAATCTGTGAAAAATGTTGTTATAATTCAGTGCGTTGGTTCGCGCGATGACGAGCATCCCTATTGCAGCCGTTACTGCTGTTCTGCAGCGTTGAAGAACGCGATTTGCATTAAAGAGATGAATGAGGGCGCAAATATTTACATTCTTTATCGCGACATCAGGGCATACGGTTTTAAAGAACTGTATTATAAAAAAGCGAGAGAGATGGGAATAACTTTTATAAGATATGATGAGAAGATAAAACCGGAAGTATCCGTAAACGGAAACGGGCTTGTTGTGAATGTTTATGATAAAGAACTGAAAGTGAATTTTGAAATTGAAAGTGATATAGTCGCATTAAGCGCAGCGATAAGGCCGGACCCCAAGGGGGAAAGCATTAAACAAATTTTTAAGCTTCCCGGTGATCAGGATGGCTTTTTTCTTGAGGCGCATATGAAGCTCAGGCCGCTTGATTTCGCAAGCATGGGAGTTTTCCTGTGCGGGCTCGCGCATTCGCCGAAGCTGCTCGATGAGAGCATAGCTCAGGCAAAGGGCGCTGTTTCCAGGGCATGCACTGTTCTTTCCAAGAAAGAGATGATGGTTGGCGGTATTGTGTCTCACGTCAATCCTGACAAATGTGTAGCATGCCTTACATGCGTAAGGGTATGCCCTTACGATGTGCCGAAGATAAGCGCTGACGGAGTAGCGGAGATTTCGAGCGCATCATGCCAGGGCTGCGGCAGCTGTGTGGCAGCATGCCCGAGAAAGGCGATCGAAGTGTATCATTATAAGGATGATCAGATATTGAGCAAATGCGAGGCATTGTATGTGTAAATCTTGTAAATACTGGTAGTGTGTGGAGAGTCAGTTATTATAAAGATCGTCCCTTATGCCCTCACCTGACGGCGCTATCGCTCGGCCACCCTCCTGCCTTTCGGGTGGGTGAGGGCACAGCTCGTTCTTAACTGAGTCCGTTTCCCTTTTTCATAGTACCGGTATTTAGGGGGGGCAAAGCTGCAAGGACTATCTATATTATATCGATTTAAGAGTAAGTTTTACTGTATGTGAATATCAGGAGTGTATTATAAATGAGCAATAATTACGAACCGAAGATCATAGCTTTCTGCTGCAGGTACTGCGCGTATACTGCTGCTGATCTTGCGGGTTCCATGAGACTTGAATATCCTTCCAACATAAGAGTTGTACAGCTTTTATGTACAGGAAGGATTGATGTGCTTCATGTGCTTAAGGCATTTGAACAGGGCGCTGATGCTGTATATGTCGCAGGATGCGAACCTGGTGACTGTCATTTCCTGGAAGGAAATTACAGGGCTGTAAAAAGAATCGCATACGCAAAGAACCTGTTAAAGGAGATCGGACTCGAACCTGAACGCCTTGAATTTTTTCATATAGGTGCTTCGGAAGGCCCCAGATTTGCGGAAGCAGCAAAGGAAATGACGGATCGGGCGCTGAAGCTCGGCCCGAATCCCTTGAGAAAAAAGCAGGGAGAATAATATTTTGTGGGGGCGAATAATTATTCGCTTCTGCGCAACATCGTTATAGAGGTATAATTATGATAGTAGGAGATCGAAAGCCGATAGAGGAAATAAAGGAGATGCTTGCTCCATATAAAAAAATTCTGCTCGTAGGATGCGGAACGTGCATAAGCGTGTGCATGACCGGCGGCGAAAAAGAAGTTGGCATTCTCGCAAGCGAATTGCGGATGATTTCTGAACTTGAAAAGAAAGACTGGGAAATATCCGAGACAACTATTCAAAGGCAATGTGAAAGGGAGTATATTGAGCCGCTTAAAGAGCAGTTTGAAAAAGCGGATGTGGTAATGTCAATGGCCTGCGGTGTGGGCATACAATACATGGCAGAAGTATTTCCCGAAAAAATAGTGCTGCCTGCTGTAAATACTACGTTCTACGGCACAAACGTAAAAGAAGGCGAATGGCAGGAACGATGCGCCGGATGCGGCGATTGCGTTCTGGATAAAACGCTCGGCATTTGCCCTGTTGCGCGCTGTTCAAAAGGACTTTATAACGGGCCGTGCGGAGGTACTGACAATGGTAAATGCGAGGTAAACAAGGACCTGGACTGCGCATGGTACCTGATATATAACAGGATGAAGGAACACGGCAAACTGGACATGCTTGATGAAATAATACCTGCACGAAGCTGGAAAACGAGTCTTCACGGCGGGCCGAGAAAAAGAGTTAGGGAGGATGCGCAAAAATGAAAGCGAACAGCAATCTGGAAAAGATACTGGAAAGAGGCGAATTCGCGGTCACGGGAGAGCTCGGACCGCCTAAAGGCAATGATGTTGAAGTAATTAAGAAGAAGGCACAGTTCCTTAAAGGTAATGTCGATGCTGTAAACATTACGGATAATCAGACAGCTGTTGTGAGGATGTCGAGCATTGCAGCGTCGAAGCTCCTCCTCGATCTGGGCGTTGAGCCGGTTATGCAGATGGTTGTACGGGACAGGAACAGGATCGCTATACAGAGCGACATACTGGGCGCAACTGCACTCGGGCTGAAAAACATGCTGTGCTTAAGCGGCGACCACCAGACTTTCGGGAACCAGCCGGACGCGAAAAATGTTTTTGATATTGATTCAATACAGCTTATAGGCCTTGTTAAAAGACTGAGAGATGAGAAAAAAATGCTGAACCTTGAAGATGAAATAGAAGGCGATGTAGGCATTTTTATCGGAGCTGCCGCGAATCCGTTTGCCGAACCTTTCGGGTTCAGACCATTAAGGCTTAGAAAGAAGGTGGCTGCTGGTGTTAATTTTATTCAAACCCAGTGCATATACGATATGAAAATATTCAAAGAGTTTATGAAGGCTGTATGCGATATGGGTCTTGATCAGAAGGTTCATATACTCGCAGGAGTCACACCGCTTAAATCAGCAGGAATGACTAAGTACATGGCAAACAATGTTCCCGGGATAATTATACCGGAAGAACTTGTTAAGAGAATGGCGGGCGTAGCAAAGGAAAAAGCTGCCGAGGAAGGAATTAAAATCTGCGTTGAGCAAATACAGGAATTGCGCGAAATTAAAGGCGTACACGGCATTCATCTAATGGCTATTGAGTGGGAGTCGCGCGTTCCAGAGATAGTATCGCAGGCTAAGCTCCTGCCGAGGCCGGTCGTTTAAAGGTTTATCTTACCTTGCCTCTTGAGAGTGAGGCGAGTATGCCGAATAAGCATAGAAAACCGGAAAAGATAAATGCCGTTTTTATGCTTATCATTAATTGCGGAAAATTTTCCGGAATTAATTCGGCATTACCGATGAAGATCGCCAGTATAAACATGGCTATCCCCATACTGATTGTCTGCCCTGTCATACGCGTGGTTCCTAGTATCCCCGAAGCAATACCCAGATATTTTTTTTCTACGGAGCTCATTATAGCGTTGGAATTGGGAGATGCAAAAAGCGCAAATCCTATCCCCGTGATAATAAGAATAATTAAAATATACGAAAGAGATGTATCGTTATTAAGAAGGGCGAACATGAAAAGCGAAAGCCCGGATAAAGTCATGCCTATGGATGATACAATCCTGGGTTCTATTTTGTCTGAAAGCCGTCCTGCGAACGGGGAAAACAGCGCCATGATAACCGGCTGGGATACCATCAGTATTCCCGCGCTCTGAGGGCTCAGTTGTTTAATGTACTGAAGATAAATGCTCAGGAAAAATGTCGTAGCAAAAGTAGCGCAGTAATTAAGAAATGCAGCCAGGTTCGACAATGCAAAAACCCTGTTGGTCACGAATAGATTTATATTAACAAGAGGGCTCTTTATCCGTTTTTCCATAAAAATAAAGATTATTATAATACATATACCCGCGATTATCAGCCCTGAACTGAATCCCGCTCCCCACTTTGAAAAATTGGAAATGCCGTACATAATTGCCGCAAGCCCTGCGCTGTAAAGAACGGAACCGACAAGATCAAATTTTTCGCCTTTTGCGTCTGCCCATTCACTTTTTAATTTAAGCAGTATTAGCACTAAAGCGATTAATCCGATCGGAATATTGACCAGAAAAATACTTCTCCATCCGAAATTTTGTGTAAGGAATCCTCCGACAAACGGCCCGCATGAAAGCCCCAGATAGGTGGATGTAACGGATATACCGAGCACTTTTCCTCTTTCATTGGGCGGGAATACGGATGTTAAGAGCGCCATTCCGGTACTGAATATCATGGAAGTTCCGATGCCTTGTGCCAGCCTTAAAGCGATCAGCATTTCAGAACAGGTACAGATGGTCATTAAGAATGATACAATTGTAAAAATGCATAATCCGATTGTATAAATTTTTTTTCTTCCGTGTATATCGGCAAAGCGGCCGAACGGCAGCAGCAGAACTGCAGTAGCTAAAAGATATGCTGTGTTTATCCAGCTGAGGGAGATCGCATCCATCGCAAATTCCCTGCCAATTGTTGGAAGCGCCACAGTAATAGATGAGACTTCAAAAGGCGCCAGGAAGGCTGCCATTGTAACAATTATTTGTGTGACCCTCTTTACATTTCTATCTTCCATTCTTATCAGTCCTGTAGTAAGGATACATGGTCGTTCATTTCCAATATGGTTATTCGACAGCTACCGGAGCTTCTCGGGTAATTCGAATTGCCCCGTATTTCAGCGCGTTAAATGAAAGCAGAATGATACCGATTAAAAAAGCGATTGCGCATGAGTTGAATGCGGCAAGGTATGTGCCTGTATAATCTATCAGAAAGCCCAGCGGCAGGCTGAATAACATCATGCCTCCATAGAAGCTTGCCATGTATAATGCATTTGCAGTGTTCTTTTCATTTGTGTTTACAAGGCTGATCATGGTCGTATTTATAATCGGAAACAATATTCCGTGGGTCAGCCCGTACATTATTCCAATTCCGATCAGGATGGGAAGTGAGTAAAGAAAGTTAAGAAGCGCATTCAATAATGCCCCGGTAAAGAACATTGTTATTAAAATCCGGTTAATATTATAGCCGGATAATTTGCCGATTATTTTAAATCTGATTATAATCAGCACTGCTATATAAAATATAAAGAAATAGGAAAATTGAAAATTCGTTGTCGAGAGCACAAAGTTCGGCAGATAGGTAACTATAACGCCGAAGCATCCTCCGAAAATTACTGCTGCAACCGTAATGATTATAAAACGAAAGCTGCGAAAAAGATGAAGAAATCCGGCCCGTGTTTCGGTTGATGATTTATCGGGATGAGGCTCTGGCTTAGGCATTATAAAAGTGACGCATAAACTCAGAAAAACAAGAACAGCTGAAATAGCGAAAATATAATAAAACGGATATCCTTTTGATAAGAGAAGCTCTCCGGCAAACGGACTAATGGCATTTGTAATTGCTCCCGTAATGCCGTAAATCCCTATCGCTTCTGCCGCGTCTTTCATCGGCACTATGTCGAATACAATGTTTGTTCCGAATATCATCGAGATTGAAAAGGCGATTCCATGCAGAATCCGGATTATTAAAATATTCCATGAAAAAGCGGAAATAAAAATATATGATATAAACGCGATTGTCATCAATAAATAACCCGTGCGGAGAACAATGATTTTATTTTTCACACGGATAAATGAAGCGATGCTAACGGACGTAATAATTATAAGAATTTTATCAACATTATTCATAATGCCGATATGCGCTTCGGGAGCGCCTAATTGTTTTAGAAAGATCGGGAACAATATGTAGAACGAATTTCCCAAAAAGAACATCAGGTTTGTAAGAGCAACATAATAGTATAAAGGCTTAAATTTTTTCATGCAGTTACTATATAATTTTCCCGATATTTTGTACTTCCGTATTAACCGGGCGCTTCTTTGTCAATTAATCTTTTATTTTTATAAAAGATATTATAATTTAAACTTGATTTGATTTCTATAGCTTATATATTTGCAAAGCATACTGGTATAAATTAAGCGGATTTATAAAAGGTTTTTCATAATGCATAAACCATTTTTTTCTGATAAGTACTATAAAGATTCTCTGGATGCGCTGACTATTGCTCTTGAAACAGCGCCCGCATATCGTACATGGCGGCAGTTCGATCCCGGGAAGGATGCTTCCATAGACGACCGCTATGCTGCCATGCCTGTACTGACAAAGAAAGATATCCGCGAGCATTTCCCCGGCGTCGTAGTTCCGCACGGCCGCAGTTTAACTGAGGGAATAGAGAACGGAGAGATTGAATTCGTGGAGACCAGCGGCACAACAGCGGAAAAAATTACAAATGTCTGGAATCAGATGTGGTGGAATGCTTCCGAAGCCGCGTCGTGGAAACTCAATTCCCATACCGCTCATCTTGACCACTCTTTCCGTGAAGCTCAGCTCGCGAGTGCGCTTAGCGTGGGTTTTCACTCAAACGATGATCTTCCCATGCATGCCCGGATACTTAACGGCCGCTTTCTGTTCCTTAACGAAAAAATGAGCGCCCACGAATGGACAAAAGCGCACTACGAACGGATGATACGCGAGCTGGATGAGTTTAAACCTGCTGTTCTTGAGGGAAATCCATCGCTTCTCGCACGTCTGGCATGGTGGGCTATTGATAATAATAAGTCTGTTTATCAGCCTCAGGTAATTCTTTTCACATATGAGTTCCCGTCAGCGCTTCATTTGCAAAGTCTTAAGCAGATATTTCATGTTCCAATGGCGAGCTCATATGGTTCAACCGAAACAGGATATGTTTTTATGCAGTGCGAGCATGGTATATTCCATCAGAATGCTGATTTCTGCAGAGTAGATTTTGAACCTCTGAAAGATATGTACGGCAGACAGGACACAGGACGTATATTAGTCACGACCTTTCATAATCCATGGACTTCGCTTATCCGCTTCGATGTAGGGGATCTTGTGCGTCTCAATGACTCTTATGCCTGCTCCTGTGGCCGTAAAGAAGGCTTAATGCTGAGATCCATAGAAGGCCGCACGGCAAATGCTACATTTACAACATCAGGGCGTCTTATTACAACAAAACAACTGGATGATGTTCTTTCAAAGTTTAATGGTCTTCGTGAGTATCATCTTGACCAGGCTTCTCAAAAAGAGTATAACTTAAAGATTATAATGCAGCATAAAAATGATGTTATAGTAAAAGAAATAATCCGTGAGATGCATTTTCTTTACGGAAAAGATGCTGCAATAAAAGTTGAAGCAGTCGAAGATATTATGCCCGCATCTTCGGGGAAATACCGCCGTACCTGGGCGCATCTTAAATTTGACACAAAGGATCTTTTTTCATGAAAAAAATTAAACCTGTATATCTCATTGCAGGAGGGAACTGGCGGAAGCCGGGAGCTCTTATGCCTATTCTGAAAGAAGTAATGAAGGCAGCAGGCAAGGAACACCCTCAAATCGGCTACATAGGCACTGCTAACGGGGATGATCCATGGTTTTTTGATTCAATAAACGAAAATTTAATGAGCGCAGGTGCAGACAGTATCCGGCAGATTTTCCTCGCAGATAATAATGCGGATATGAAAGCGGCAAAGTCCGCTTTAAGCAGTGTGGACGCAATATTTATGTCCGGCGGCGACGTTGAAGAAGGAATGCGATGGCTCAATCTGCATAAGCTTACCCCGTTCCTAATGGAGTTATATGCAAATGGCGTTTTATTTTTCGGTCTTTCCGCAGGCAGCATAATGTTGGGTAAGCAATGGGTGCGCTGGAAGGATCCGGATGATGATTCGTCAGCATCGCTGTTTGGCTGCATGGGTATAGCTCCGGTTGTGTGCGATACTCACGCTGAAAAAGACAAATGGGAAGAACTTATAACTGCAGTTAAACTGCTCGGCGACAAAAGCAAAGGATACGGCATACCTGCGGGCGGAGTGATCGTTGCAGGCGCGGATGGAGGACTTTCCGCTCTGGTGAAACCGGCAGCATTATTTGTAAACAACAGCGGCCGCGTTGTCAGAACAGACGATATACCTGTTTTAAAATAATACATATTTTTGAGATAACTTGTAATAAAAGCCGGAAAAATTCGAAAGTTAACTCTTTTTCTACAGGTATTATGTGCTGAATCAGCATTTATTCTAAATTAAGATTTGATATTATTCCCGGAAGAGGATGCGTTTATAAGGTTGCCAGTAAATGTAATGATATGATCATTGATAAGCAGTTCAAATGCAGATGCAGGATCAATTTCGATAGAGAAGAGTTCCTTCAGGGGTACAGACCTTATATCGCATAATATTGTTCGGTTCACTCCAGCATGCGCCACAATCACAACATCCCCAGTGCTGTTAAGCGCGATTTTTTTGAAAGCAGGCAGCGCCCTTTTCTGCACGTCCGTAAAGCTCTCACCTCCTGGACGCCTGTAATGCGTTATGTCTCTGCCGCGCTTTTCGAATTCATCCGGGAATCTGCTTCGGACTTCAGTAAAAGCAAGATTATCCCAGTCCCCCATGTGTATTTCGCGAAGGCGCTTCTCAGCCTTTACGGATATTTGGAATTTTTCAGCAATTATCGATGCAGTCTGCGAAGCGCGCAAAAGATCGCTGCTGTAAACAGCAGATATATCATATTTTGATAGCTCGTTTGCCAGATGCTCCGCCTGGAGGATTCCCTCAGGCGAGAGCGGAGGATCAGTCTGGCCGAGAAATCTTCTCTCATTATCCTGAGAAACCGGCTTTGCGTGTCTTGCTAAAAAAATCTTTCGTGTCCGCATTCTGTCTTATTATTAGAGTTATCTCAAAATTAAGTTTTATATTCGATAACTTGAAATACATTATAAAATTTTTAAGGAGTCCTTTTAAGCCTGAAGTAAAATCCTTCAAAAACATGAAAAATTTACTTTGAAGGCATTCCGCGTAAAATTGTATAAAGCATTCCATTTTAAAGTCAGTTATTTATGTAAAATCGAATTTTTGGAATGAGTTCCAATAAATTTGCCTGATTATAAATAAAATAATATTTGACTATATTGATTTGTAAATAAAATAATTATATCAAATTAATTAATATTGGAAATGTATTTTGATCAGTCCATATTCGGAGGCAGGTCATGGATGCTGTTTTTCTGTCAAGGATACAATTCGGATTATCAGTCGGATTTCATTTTATTTTCCCCTCATTAACCCTCGGATTGACTTTAATAATATCAGTCTTTGAAACATTGAATTATAAATCGGGCAGCGACAGGTATAGGGCGGTTTCTTCTTTTCTTATCAGGATATTCGCTCTCATATTCACACTCGGGGTTGCCACAGGCATTGTGCTTGAGTTTTCGTTCGGTACAAACTGGGCGGAATATTCCCGGCTGGTAGGCGATATATTCGGCGCGCCGCTTGCGGCAGAAGCAATATTCGCTTTTTTTCTTGAGTCAGTGTTTCTCGGCATTCTGCTTTTCGGCAGGAAAAAAGTCTCAGCGAAAGCCTATCTCGTTTCAGCATATCTTGTAACGTTCGGTTCGCATTTATCCGCTTTCTGGATACTTGCAGCAAATTCATGGATGCAGACCCCGGCAGGTTTTACACTTATAGAGGGCAGGGCAGTGCTCCAGAGTTTTTTCGAAGCAGTTTTTAATCATTCGACCCTGATCCGCCTGGTGCATGTTGTACTGTCTTCTTGGATTGCAGGATCAGCCTTTGTAGCAGGCATAAGCGCATTTTATTTGATTAAAAATAAATTTAATGAACATGCAAAGCCTATGCTTAAAATTGCCATAATTATTTTCATTTTTTCTTCAATTGCAATTCTTGTCTCGGGTCACACTCATTCTATTCAAGTCGCCAGGACACAGCCCGCCAAGATGGCATCCTTCGAAGCGCTCTGGAAAACGGAAAAGGGCGCACCTATGTCGCTGATCGGCATTCCATGTGAAGAAGAGCAGAAGACCTATCTGGAGATCAGCGTTCCCAGGCTGCTGAGCCTTCTGATCGACTTTAACCCGGATTCCGAGGTTATAGGCCTGGAAGCTTTTCCGGAGGACGAATGGCCTCCGATTATTCCGACATATTTATCCTATCATGTAATGATAGGGCTTGGTATGCTGTTTATTGTAATGGCGTTCATTTATGCATTTCTTCTCTTTGATAATAAATTGTATGATAATAAAAAATGGCTGCGGGTGTTAGTCTTTGCAATTCCGCTACCGCATATTGCAATACAGCTCGGCTGGATAGCAGCCGAGGTAGGCAGGCAGCCATGGGCTGTTTACGGAGTGCTCAGGACGTCGGACGCTGCTTCGCGGGTTGTGCCCGCCGGCCAGATACTGTTCACGCTTATTATGTTCGGCATTATATATACATTGCTCTTTTGCATGTTTATCTATATACTCATCAAACTGATAAACAAAGGATTTGAATCCGTGGATTACTAGGCTTTATTTTAGAAATGTTATTTAATGTCAATACCTGATTATAAATTGGAATACCTTATAATTAAATTTAATTTCTCAAATTACCTTCTTCCTGAAGGCAAGGCAGTTATCAGCAGCATTAGAAATTAAAGAGGGGGGATTATGGAATTTATCGATATTTTACGGAATATATGGTTTATCCTGATCGGCGTATTATTTATCGGATATACAATACTTGACGGATTTGATCTGGGGGTGGGCATGCTTATGCCTTTTATCGCAAAGGATGACGCAGATAAAAAAAAGCTGATCAATTCAATATGGCCGGTATGGGACGGCAATGAAGTATGGCTGATCGCGGGCGCAGGCGCGTTATTCGCGGCCTTTCCTGCGGCCTATGCTGCGGTATTCAGCGGATTCTATTTGCTTTTTATGCTCACATTATTCGCGCTTATTTTCAGGGCTGTTTCAATGGAATTCTGGCATTATGATATTAAAAGAAAAAAATTATGGGCAGCCGCTTTTTCAATAGGTAGTTTTTTCCCGCCTTTGTTCTTCGGGCTGATAATCGGCAATGTTATGCTCGGGCTGCCGTTAAACGATAAGTTCCAGTTTACATCTGATCTTTCAGTAATATTCAGGCCTTTCCCTGTGCTTGCTGCTGTTCTTGTAATTGTATTTATGATAATACACGGCGCCTCCTATGTTGCGCTCAAAACAGAAGGGGCCCTTCATGATAAAGCGGAAAGTGCAGCATTGAAATTATGGCCTTTCGCTGTCTTTTTATTTATTATTGCTGTGATTTCTATCTTTTTCTTTTTCCCGGAAAGATCAGTTAATCCCTTAATGTGGATATTTTCATTATTAATATTCATCGTATTATTTACATTCAGATTATCAATGAAAAGAATGAAGATCTGGAAGTCCGGGTTTACTTTTATTTTGTCTTCTGTCGTCCTTGCGTGCCTGTGGATTTGTGCAGGAGTACTGCTCTATCCTAATCTCTTAAACAGCACCGGAGGCGGGAACAGCCTGAGCATTTACAATGCATCTTCAAGCGAGCTGACTTTGCTGATCATGTTCGTATTTGCTCTTATCGGAATGCCGGTTGTAATCGCGTATACGATTTTTGTTTACCGCATCTTTAAGGGCAAAGTAAAGGAATAATTGTGTATAATGACTTAACAATTTATTATTTCAGCGGTACAGGCAATGCTTTAACTGCAAGCCGCTGGATCGCCGGTTATGCACGTAAAAAAAAGCTTAAAACGAATCTGGTTTCGATCGACAGATTTATAAAAATAACTGTTCCGCCCGCACAAGGCCATCCAGGTTTCGCATGGCCTCGCCGTATTTATTGCTGTCATCAGTTCAATTCTTCCGGTTGCACTCGCATTGGAGCTGTTTAATTCTTTTATTCCTTCGCCTCTTATTAAGACAGCCGACTTTTTTATCAGATGGGGCATATCATTATCAATATTTTTTATCGTTTCGGGATTGGTATTCTGGCTGATTAGAATAAAGTGGCTGAATAATATTTTTTCATATACATCTCTTACTAAATACTGGAGACGTTACCTTGCCTCAGGTCTTAAACCTAAAGATTTTTAAATGTGTATTCCCTCTTATGGTGTGGAGTGCCATTATCAAACAAACTGGTTCAGGTTCACTCAGTATATCGGATAACAAATCATAAGCATTAGCAAGCGATTGACTTTAATGATAAAATAACTGTCCCGATACCGGAAATAATATTCAGATAAATTATAATATTTGATAGTGCTGAATTAAAATGATCGCTGCGCTTCACGAATACCTTATGAACTAAAAATGGGATTACTCCTGCGATTCCCATAATTATTCCAAGCCATAAACCCTGTGAAGATTGTTTTTCGATTTCTAATAAACCGTATAATATAAGCAATATTATAGGTATATGCAGAATCAGAAAAATAGTTATCCTGCCCGGAATTCTGAGAATTTCCCACTCTCTTTCATATGCAGATTCGATCTCATGCAGCAGCAGTAATGTTGCATTGATGGCAAAAAGAATTGTCAGCATCTTCATTGCTTTACTCCTTAAACATAAAATATATAACACATTCGGGTGAAAATAAGTTCCCTTAGTGCCTGAGTCCTTTAAAATATTTGCGGTAATCATTTATATCAAAAGGCAAATACAACAGGAAGAAAATGATTATAGCTGCTATTTCCATTGCAAAGATATTATACGGCCAGGAGCCCATGCAATCCAGTAATGTGGATCCGCCTGGTTTATGGCAGATATACAGATAATTTGATTTTAAAACATGATTTATCGGTGCGACAATTATTGCGTAAATATTTGTTATTATAAGTGCTTTCCATACAGATTTTAAAGACGGCCTGAAGTCCTCAATGAAAATAAAATACATAACTGACAGAACTAGTGCATTGTGCGTTAAAAAGAATTTAAGAAACATGAAATGCGGGAAAGTGAATTCGAGATTCGGGGTGATTAAAGCGATCATCGCTCCGCCAAGGCTCCAGAAGTAAGCCAGTTCAATAAAAGATCTGTTTTTCATGATCAGTATAACAGCGCATATATACGCCGAAATACCGCAGAGATGAAGCGGCAATGATGTATTAAGAGACCATTTCCCGTGTAGGATTTTCCATAGATTCCCCGCAATTTCAAGAAGAATGATCAATATGCCAAGATTGATTCTGAAAATTCTGTTTATACGTTCATTGACTGCTCTTTTAAGAAAGAGAATTGTAATAATATTAATTATAAAGAGTATTATGAGAGCAGCAATATGTTCGCAGGAAAATAAATTAAATATTGAAGAGTTCATAAATTATTTTCATGGTTCAAGATTCATTAAAAGCAGTTCCCGCTTTTATTTGAATCTCTTAAGGCTGTTTTTTTTAAAATGCCATTCCGGAGTGCGAAGTTCATTGTCTTCAATAATGTACCAAGGCGAAATATTTTCATAGTTTTTTAAAATATGAATTTCCTGGGATGGCATATAGCTTTGCGCAAGCAGCATAATTTTCCGTCCGGATAATATGTTTTCTGCCAGGTCTATCACGAGAACAGCATGTCCCGGAGTACCTCCCTGAATAAAGACGTCTCCTATTTCAATATCTTTGATTTTTACCGGTACCATTTCCTTTGACAAAGAAAGAGTTCCCGCATATATATAAATGAATTCGAGATATTTATCAAAGGTATTTCTTGAATGATCTGGATTTGAAGTTAAAACCCATTCTGCTTTATTACCTTTTATGCCCATCCTGTACCCTTTCGCGTATTTTAAAAAAGGAATCCGCATCCCGTTTGTTATTGTAAAAGAAATATTATTATATTGTTTTTTTTGATAAAAGTACTCGGCTCTTAGTTTAATCACAGCATCCGCACACTGGATCAAATCTTTATTAAGAATAGGGACATCAAGTACTGAGATGTGGACATTATTGGGCTTAATTCTTCCATTAAATAATTTTACTGGGGATCCAAATTTTTTAAGAGGTAAGTTCCGCAAAAATGACTGGTAAGAGTCTTCAGTATAGACTAAACGTTCGAATCCACTGGGAGGAATAAACCGTCCGGAAATAGTAGCTTTATCATTATTAATAGTCTGCGGATAAAGAAAAGAATTATATAAAAATATTATAATTAATGTGAATAATTTGTTCAGCCTTTTCGTTTAATTGCTCCGCTTCTCATCATTTCATGTAATTCTGCGAGCAGCCTTTTTTCCTGCTGGTCGAGTATTCCGTCTTCGTCAGCAATTGCCATGATTTCGTCAAACTCGGCAGACGTTACTACATGGTCTGCTATCGCTTTTTTAATCAGTTCTGCGATTCTGTTCGCGGATTCGCTCGGTTTATGCATATTGGTATCCTGTTTTAGTATTTTTATAATAAATGCCGATCCAGCCAGATAAAGTTAAAAAATAATATTTATGATATTTTCAAACATGGTCTAAATTAATCAATAAATATTTTTATTAAATGTTAATGTATTTAAATGCGTTTTACACATTCTTTAAATATACTTCAGCATAAGTTCAAATCTAAACAGCCGGGAAATGCCGAATGCGAATAATGATATAATGTCGCGCAGGAATATCGGATTGATTCAATGAATTGGATGCGGGAAAACTGAAGCGTCGAAATTATAATTTTTGTCGTAAGCGCAGCAGTGATCTTCTCCTTTTCTTTTTATTTCCAATTTTACTCAATAATAAAAAAATAAGCCAGCCGAGTATGAACATTGATAAAATAAAAATACCATATGATATCTGCCACGGTATCCTTCTTGTCATTAAAGTGAATTCAGACATACCGCCGATGCTCGCTATCAAATTTAAAGGCAGAAATATTATATTAATAATTGTAAGTTTTTTAATTAATAGGTTCATATTGTTATTTACAATAGAGCCTCTTGCGTCCATTAATCCCGCGAATATTTGAGAATAAATTTCTGTCTGTTTGCCTGCCTGCTCGTGTTCAATTATAATGTCATTTAAAAAATTTAAATTTGTTGATAGTTTATTAATTTTTAAATATCCGTAAAATTTATTTAAAACAGTTTTATTACCGTTTAGGGCGTCGAGATAAAATACCAGAATTTCGCTTAAATTGAACATTTGCAGTAAATGTTCATTTTCCATCGATTTATTTATTTTATATTGAGTATCGCGATACATTACTTTTATTATTTTTAAATGCTCAATAAAATGCTTTATTGAATTATTTAAAAATAATATAATAAGATCAAATAAGGATTTGATCTGGATAGAAATTTTTTCATTGAAATAATTGATGTTTTCCTGGGATATGATTATTAATTTGTTGTTAGTAATAAAAAATCCGACTGATGATATATTAAATGTTGAATCATCTCCCAGTTTAAATGAATTTGGTATTTTCCAGATTAGAGTTATTTTATCATTTTCGGTTTCCAGTCTGGCGACTTCATCAGGGTCCAATGCGGAGGTTAAATTATGAGTGTCTACGGAATAAACATTTATTATTTCGTTTTTGGTATCCTCGTTAATATTATAGTAATATAAAATATTACCTTCTTCCGATTTTATAATTGTGTTATTGATAATTTGATATTTTTCCAGCATTCTGATTCACCTTGATCTGTCCTTTACTTATTCAATCGTAATAATATATTTATTGCAAGAACATTATAAACAAGTATTATATAAAACAGTTAAAGGCTATTTCGCTTCAACCTGATTTTTTTGCCTTTAGGCTGTCAGCTTCTGCTTTATTTCAAAATATGTGAAAACCTGATTGACTTTTTAAAAATATCTTCCGTTATTTCTAATAATCAGCTAATACTGACATGATATAGACGAAAGTAACAAATAATTGCTGATAATGGGGATTATAATATAAATTATTTGCCCAGAGAATAATAGCATGATAAGTAAAATAAAACTAATATATATTTTTGTTATAAGTATTTTTATTTTTACATTAGCTTTGCAGAAAGACGAAAAAAAGCTGATGGGGCAGGAAATAATTAAACTTGGATTTTCACATGGTTTTCCTGCGGATCATACAATGCAGGTGCGTGTATTTGAACCCTGGGCAAAAGAAATCAGCAGGCTTAGTAAAGGTAGAGTAGAGATATTATTTTTCCCTGACGGCACACTTGGCAAAATGCCTGATCAATATAAACTGGCTGAAGATGGTGTTATTGATATTTCGTATGCTATACAGGATTACACCCCAGATCTTTTCCCACTCACAACCGTATTTGAACTGCCTTTTATGACCCCAAGTGCTGAGAAGGCATCCAGGACAATGTGGTTAACCTATGAAAAATTTGCTGAATTCCGGAATGAATACAACAAAGTAAAAGTACTTGCATTGTTTTGTCACCCAGGGAGGCATTTTTATTCGATCTCAAAACCCATTAAAGAAGTGAAGGATTTTAAGGGTATAATATTTACTACCACAAATTCTTTTGCGACCAATGTCGTCAGAATTTTTGGTGCAAATCCTGTTCCAATGACTGTGGCTGATACATATGCTGCTATGGAAAATGGAATTGTAGGCGGGACTGTTGTTTCTTGGGAAGAACTTAATACTTTTAAACTGGACCGCTTCATTAACTATGCTACAGAAGTATACTTTAATACAATGGCAATGATGGTTGTCATGAATAAAAAAAAATACAATTCTCTTCCTAAGGATATTCAGAAGCTTATTGATAATACCACCGGTCTTGGAATGTCAGTGGATGCTGGAAAGTCATATGATGATGTTGAGATATCATTCAGGAATCTTGCCGAAAAAAAAGGCATTAAAAGATTCAATTTTTCCGGTTCTGATATGGAAAAACTGGAATCATTTACATTGCCGTTAAGGCGACAATGGGTAAAAAATATGGAGAAAAAAGGTCTTCCTGGGCAGGCTATCCTTCAGGAGGCAACAGTGCTGCATGAAATCTTTAAACTTAATAAAAAATGGTAAAACAATTTTACTTGCTCCAGTCTTTAAAAATTGTTAGTCTCTTATCTATTCAACCAGCATCCATTTCCCGTGAGTGTAGAATAATTCTGCAGTGAATGTGTAATATTCACCCGGGCTACCGTCATATCTGGTCATTTCAATTTTATTATTGCCTTTCCATATGGGATTTACAGCTCCCCATCGAAGTTTTCTTTCAAAATTTTTCTTATAGTTTTTCCCTGCTTTTTCCCAGATCTCGATCCCGTTGGGCATATATCCTGAAATCATATCTACAGAAGAGCAAATAAACCATTTCTTATCAGGTGAAAATACAGGTGCTTCCCATACCTCAATCTGTTCGCAGTTATATTCATTAATTAATGAATAGCTTCCTCCCTCCCAGTATTGAATAAATATTAAGAACTGGCGTACGTGTTTATAATAATGTGCAAAAGTATAATATCTTGAATCGACTGCAGCTTTTTCGCGATGATCTGTGTCGGTGAGCGAAACTAATTTTTTATTTAAACATTTGATTGTCAAAGAATAATTATTGCGGGAGACTTTTTCATGCAGAAGTGGCAATTTTCTTTTTTCAATATATTGAGCACATTCATAGGAATTATGGATTCTTTTCGGACAATTCATTACTGAAGACAAATTCTCCGGCAGGTTTTCCTGCATAACAGCTTTTTCAATATATCCCCCGAAAGCGTAACCCGATTCATCGGATGAAATTTTTACTGAATACCAGTTGGAAGTAATTCCGGATATTTTTTGTTTTATGCCGGAATCAGCAATGACATCTATGCGGCGGCCTTTAAGTATTCCACTGATCACTTCTCCGTTCAGTCCGGGTTTTGAACGGATACGAAGAGCAGAGGCAGTAACCCGGCCGGTTAGAGGCAATTCATTATTATTTAAATATTTTTCTTTTGCCCGGACTTCGTTACATAAATAAATTGTGAGGATAATTGCCGGCAAAACCGCAGTATATTTTTTCATACATTATCTCCGGAAACCGGATAATTTTTCCGGGCTGTTTTTCGGATTTACCTGATAATTAAATAATAGATATTTTATTAAATGTCAATGATATTAAAAATATAAATTAAATTACTTGAAACTAAATAAACTATTGTAATATTTTGTCTGTTATATTCGGCGTGCTGTTTGAGTTTTCGCAGGCTTATCATGATGCGTCCTTGTCCGGGTTCATCTGTAAATTTTATTATTTTAAACCTGCCGTCATGATCAACAAAAGAGTATTTATCAGGAGTAATATAATGCAGGAAAGAGAATATAATTTTAAGGATATTGAAAAAAAGTGGCAGAAGATATGGGCAGAAGAAGATATCTTTACTGTAAAGAAGGATTCGTCTAAAAAGAAATACTATGTGCTTGAGATGTTCCCGTATCCGTCAGGGTATCTTCACATGGGGCATGTGCGTGTGTATTGCATAGGCGATATAATCGCCAACTACATGAGAATGCAGGGCTATAATGTAATTCATCCTATGGGCTACGACGCTTTCGGGCTTCCTGCAGAGAACGCTGCAATCAAGAACAAAATACATCCTGCTGAATGGACATATTCTAACATTGACCATGCCCGCGGGCAGTTTAAAAAGCTCGGAATATCATACGACTGGACGAGGGAGATCGCTACCTGCGACGAAAGTTATTATAAATGGAACCAGTGGTTCTTTATCAAATTTTTTGAGAAGGGGCTTGCGTATAGAAAAAATTCCGCAGTCAACTGGTGTGATGACTGCAAAACAGTGCTCGCGAACGAACAGGTTCACGACGGCAAATGCTGGCGCTGCGAGAATCCTGTTACACAGCGCGATCTATCGCAATGGTTCTTTAAGACTACTGCGTACTCTCAGGAACTTCTTGACGGTCATGAAGAGATTAACTGGCCTGAGCGCGTGCTGATTATGCAGAAGAACTGGATTGGCCGCAGCACAGGCGTAACCATTCTTTTCAAGGAAGCGAAGACGGGCGAAGAAATACCTGTATTCACAACAAGGCCGGATACAATATTCGGTGCAACTTATGTTGTACTCGCATCCGAGCATACTATGGTAGAAAAGATCAAGGCAATGGTTGACGCGAAAAAGAAAGCGGAGATCGAAAGGTTTCAGGATAAGTGCAAAAAGATAGACAAGACTGTTGAGACCATGCTTAATTTGGAGAAGGAAGGTGTCGACACTGGTGTGCATGCAATAAATCCGGTTAACGGGAACAAAGTGCCCATATATATTGGAAATTACGTGCTCATGGATTACGGCACAGGCGCAATCATGGCAGTGCCTACCCATGACTCGAGAGACTTTGCGTTTGCTAAAAAGTACAATCTGCCCATGATTTTAGTCATTCAGCCTAAAGATAAAAAATTGAAGCCGGAGGATATGAAAGACGCTTATGAGGATGAGGGCGTGCTTGTGAATTCCGGAAAGTTTAACGGAATTGCCAATCTCGAAGCAATTGAAAAGATAGCAGACTGGATGGAGTCAAAAGGCTTTGGCAAAAAGTCCGTAAATTACAAGCTAAAAGACTGGCTCATCTCGAGACAGAGATACTGGGGCACGCCCATACCCGCGATTTATTGCGACAAATGCGGCATTGTCATGGAGAAGGAAGAGAATCTCCCTGTTATTCTTCCAAAGGATATTGAGTTCACCGGAAGCGGCAATCCTCTTGAAACATCAAAATCATTTTTAAAAACAAAGTGCCCCAAATGCGGCGGCGAGGCGCGAAGAGAGACGGACACTATGGACACATTCGTTGACTCGTCCTGGTATTTTGTCAGATACTGCGATCCTAAAAACGACAAAGCGTGCATAGACAGGGAAATTGCAAAGAGAGAAATGCCGGTTGACCAGTACGTTGGCGGGCCGGAACATGCCTGTATGCATCTTATATATGCACGTTTTTTCACAAAGGTAATGCGCGATCTGGGCATTTTACCGTATGGTGAACCGTTTAAGAAGCTCTTAACGCAGGGCATGGTTATCAAAGACGGCAATAAGATGTCCAAATCCAAGGGTAACACTGTCAGCCCTGATGACATCGTAGATAAATACGGAGCGGACACAGTACGCGCATTTATGCTCTTTGCTTCCCCTCCTGACAAAGATCTCGAATGGTCGGATAAAGGCGTAGAAGGCTGTTTCAGATTCCTTAACAGAATATGGAGGCTGGTTGACAAATTCAGCGCCTCTTACTCAAAGAACACTGATTCTGCGAAACTGGAGCTGACCCCGGATATTAAAGAATTGAGAGGGGAACTCCATAGATCGGTAAAGGCAGTTACGACGGATATAGGCGAAAGAATGCAGTTCAATACGGCTATTGCGCGGATGATGGAGCTTGTGAACGCAGTATATAAAGTAAATGAAGAAGAACTTGCCACTGATGCCGGTAAGGCAGTGCTGTCAGAAATATTCGGCAAGCTTGTACCTATGCTTGCGCCGTTTGTTCCGCACATAGCGGAAGAAATGTGGGAGATGCTCGGTTACAGTGAGATGATCGTTACACACCAATGGCCGGAATACATAGAAGAGCTATGTGCGAAGAACGAGATAGAGATCGTATTCCAGGTTAACGGTAAGATCCGTTCAAAGGCAAATGTGCCGGCAGGCATACCAAAAGATGAAATGGAAAAAACCGCGCTTGCGGATGAACGCATTAAAGAATTCATTAAAGACAATAAGGTATTAAAGGTCGTCGTTGTTCCCGGTAAACTTGTCAATATTGTTGTGAAGTAAAAATAATGCTTGTAGCAGATGACTGGAAAGATTACGAACTCATCGACACAGGGCATGGCGAAAGACTTGAGCGCTGGGGTGAGTTCATTCTACGGCGGCCCGACCCGCAGGTGATCTGGCCTGCAGAGAAAGACGCAGATTTCTGGAACATGGCTGACGCTCATTATCACAGGAGTCCGAAGGGCGGGGGTAGATGGGAGTATAAACGCGTACTGCCTTCAAGATGGACAATATCCTACAAAGATTTAATGTTTTATATTAGGCCTACAGACTTTAAACATACCGGAATCTTCCCCGAACAGGCTGTCAACTGGAAATGGATAATTGATGTGATACGGAAAGCAGCGCGTCCTGTCAAAGTAATAAATCTGTTCGCATATACAGGGGCTGCTACAGTCGCTGCTGCATCAGCTGGTGCAGAAGTATGCCATGTCGATGCTGCAAAGGGTATGGTAAACTGGGCGAAAGAGAACCTTGCTTTATCCAGCCTCGCTGACAGGCCGGTACGTTTTATTACAGACGACGTGATCAAATTTGTAAAGCGAGAGAAAAGGCGCGGTCACATGTATGACGCTGTTATCATGGATCCGCCTTCTTACGGCCGCGGCCCTGACGGTGAGGTATGGAAGCTCGAAGACGCTCTGTATACACTTATTGAACAATGCCTTAATATATTATCTTCCGAACCTCTTTTCTTTTTAATTAATTCATACACAACAGGATTTTCACATGCAGTGCTAGAAAATATTCTTAAAATGCAAATGCAGAAAAAATTCGGAGGCTGTACTGAAACAGGCGAAGTCGGGCTGCCAGTAACAGCATCAGGTTTATCGCTTCCATGCGGCATATACGGAAGATGGGGTAATAGCGCGAACTGAAATAATACTTATCTTGCAAAATTGATTGAAAAGAGATAAAATCAATCATTATGAAAATCCGTGTTATATTCGAAGACAATCATATTATAGTTGCTGAAAAGCCGGTGAATGTACCGAGCCAGAGAGATGAGTCTAATAATGAGGATATGCTGACTCTGTTGAAAAAGGACATCAGAGAGCGCTTCGCTAAACCGGGGAATGTATATCTCGGCCTGGTGCACAGACTGGATAGGCCTGCGGGCGGGATCATGGTTTTTGCAAAGACGTCAAAGGCAGCCTCCAGACTATCAGGGCAGATGCGCGCCGGAAGTTTTAAAAAAAAATACTTAGCCATTCTTCATGGAAAACTGAAGGAAACGCAGGGCAAATTAAGACATTTTTTGCTGAAAGATGAACGGACCAATATTGTAAGCATTATGGATGAGTCGATAAAAAATGCCAAGCTTGCTTTGTTATCCTATGAGTTTGTCGAACATAAAAAAGGTTTGAGCCTGGTAAAGGTCGATCTTATTACAGGCAGGCCGCACCAGATCAGAGCTCAGTTCGCGTGTATAGGCAATCCATTGTGGGGGGATCAGAAATACGGTTCGGATATAAACAGGCTGGGCCAGCAGTTGGCATTGTGGTCGGCTGAGATCGCGTTCGTTCATCCGGTTTCAAACGAAGAGCTTTCTTTTACAAGCAGTCCTCCGGCAAAAGAACCATGGAATCTGTTTGATAATTTCAGAATGAGCTGATAATTTTTAAAAATTAATATGCACATTGGGGCGGAAGATCAAAGACCAGTGTTCGTCAACCCTTTGTTTAAGCCTTCCCGAATATCCGCTGGAATTTGTTTTCAACGCTCCAACCGATAACGATAATGCCACGTTTTCGCTAACAACAAGCTTTTTTCCGAAAAGGAAAAGATACCTGGTTATCCTGTGTTTGCCCAGCATTTGCGGGTCAAAATCAATCCTGACTTCCTGTTCGCTGTTTTTTGTAAATATATTCAGTATCGGATTGCCCCCTTCAAGGATATAATCAATCCTGTTCCGTTTAATAGAAATATAAAGGGCGTCTTTTATATCAGGATGATAATGTTTTTTATATCCTATTGCATAACTCCAGCTTATATCTCTTGTTTTTCTTACATCAGATCCTTTTACTTTTATTTCTGTTTCAAACCAGTTGTCATCAACCATGGTGTTGTCAACAATGTGTTTATTGCCGTAGCTAAAAAGAAGTCCGCTGAAACCTTTCCCCACTACTTCTTTGTCTTCCTTTATAAAATCCACAACATTGCCCAGAAAGAAGGAGAATGCCCATGGTTCCGGGAAGCCGGCTGTTATTGATCTGACAATATTAATATTTTCGGAAATTTGCGATTTTTCCTGCCATGCTGTGTTTTTTTTTATGTAAACGCCTGCAATAGGCAGGGGGTAGATACTGGCTTCGAGAAGGACGAACTGGGGCATATAGATATTTTTGATCAGATAATAATAAATATTCTTTTCATTTGAATAAGGTTCTTTCGGGATCGATTTATCCGTAAGAGAAAATATATATGAAACATTTGAATAATACTGATCAAGTTCAAAACTGAATTCGTGTTTTCCCGCGTCATCAAGCTGAAATGTTTTTTCGTAAGCTAAGGATCTTAAGGGATAGAATAAAATTAAAAATAAAAGCCATGTTTCTATAAATATCAGATTTTTATTTGTATTTATAATCATATTTTTACTGCATTGCGTGGGAATTCCCGAACGTTCTCAATATCTTTCAGAAACAGCCTGTTGTTTAAGGATACATCGCGTTAAAAGAAAAAGCAAGAACTATGATGCAAGATATTTCGATAACTTATAAAGAGCACGTTTAACGGAAGGCATTCCGAATGATAATCCGGAAAGGAAGCCGTAGTATTCTTTCCCGTCCCTCTTTTCTGTGGGCTTTATCGGCCGCGGATTGGTCGGGAGCCCGAATTTTTCCGGGATGTCTTTTAGTATTGTAATTACGTGCATGCCTCCGAATTCTTCAAGCCCGTAAATGCATGCGTCCGGGAAATTTTTTTTTATTATTTTCAGCCTTTTTTTCGCAATCGCGACAATCTTGAGCCTGAAGTCGAATGTGAGCGCATCGCTTGGGCATGCGCTCACGCATGCCGGTATTTCTCTTGCTTTTACAGTGCACGCATGGCATTTGTATGCTTTGTCTTTATCAATAAATCCGCCTGTACCGTACTCATTGTAATCCTTGTTCGCCAGATGCGGTACATTGTATACGCACGCCCGGACGCACTCATCGCATCCAATGCATTTTTCCTGATCTATAATAACCCAGTAGTTGTTTTTATAAATCGCTTCAGCAGGGCAGACTGTAATGCAGTTCGCTATTTCACAGTGAAAACATTTTTTATGCATCATTTGCAGGATGGGTATGCTGCTGTCAGCACTTTCTATTCCGGTAATTATTACATGGTTGAAGGTGATTGCGGATAATTTCTCAGGACTTGTATATTCATGTGGAAAGGAAGATATCTCATCCGAAGGCAGATTGTTCCATTGTTTGCATGCAGTCTGACATGCCTTGCATCCGGTGCATTTTGTTGTGTCTACAAGGAATGCTTTATCAGCCATTTTATGCCTCCCTGTCCATGTTTACCAGAAAAGCTTTGTATTCAGGAACACCGGAATTTGCGTCTCCAATGTCATGAGCCAGATTATTGAAGCAATTTAGTATTGTCGCATTACCGGAATTTGAAACAATGCCTATCAATTCAATTTTTCTTCCGTTAATTATAAACGGCTGAATTCTTTTTGTCACCATGCAATAAGCGCTTAATTTGCCTCTAAGGGAATGAATTGATACTTTATCGCCGTTCCGAATGCCTTTGGCTTCTGCAAGCGACTGGCTTATTTCGCATAAATAAAACGGCGAAAGCTCGTCAAGCCATGAAAGATTTTTGGTCATAACGCCTTGCTGCCATTGCTCTGCAATCCTGAACACTGTTGCAATATAAGGATATACTCTGCTGTTCCCGCCCTGATTTTGCTTTGCAGCAATGATTGCCGGATTAAATGCGGCAGCGTTAAGCAGGTTGCCTGTCGGGCTTTCCATCGGTTCATAATGTTCCGGCAAAGGGCCGTCTGCCATGTTTCCGGCAAATATTTTTCCGACTCCTTCCTCCAGCATAATAAACGGATTTTTTTCCGCAGGGCCTGCCATGCCCTCGCCGTTAACCGCGTCTCCCTCCCATACGTCGTCCCATTCTGTCAGTTGTTTTTCCTGGGCCCACGGTTTGCCGAGCCTGTTTACGCCTGCCCTGTTGTAAAGTATTCTGCTGTTGCCGGGCCAGCTCCATGCCCATCCCGGGTACAAGCCAAGCTTGCTTGACAAGTCCCGCGTGCTTCTTCTTGCGGTCATGCTGCCGGTTTCGGAATAGCTTCCGCAATAGAGCCAGTTGCCTGCAACAGTGGAACCGTCATCCTTCAGCCTGCCGAATTCAGGTACCTGTTTATGGGTTTTCAGGTCATATCCGTTTATTTCTCTGCAGACCTCAAGAGGATCGGGGTCGTTTTTCTCTCCTTTGTAATCCCAGTTTGAGTGCGTTATGCAGTCGGGGAAAGAAGCGTTTTTATCTTCAGTGTAAAGTCTTTTTAATTCATTAAAAATCGTATCAATGATCCATAAATCGGATTTTGCCTGCTCCGGGGGATTCACAGCTTTGTTCCTCCATTGCACCCATCTTCCGGAGCTGGTCAGGGTGCCGTCTTTTTCAAACGCGGATGCAGACGGTATAAAAAAAACTTCGGTTTTTATTTTTTCGGGTTTTGCATTCGGCCTTTTCCAGAAAGCAGCGCTTTCAGTTTCAAATATACCGGTCACTGCGATCCATTCGAGGTTTTCCATTGTCTTTGCTTTTAATCCGGTATTTGGAGCGTTCATCAATGGATTCGCACCGGCAAATACAGCTCCCTTAATTATACCTTTCTGTATTTCGCTAAAAATATTTTTTTGGTAATTGCTTTTGCTGATTTTAGGAAGCCAGTGAAAGCAGTAATCGCTTTCTTTTAATGCGGCTGCCCCGTAATAAGCTTTAAGCAGATTTATTATCTGATAATTTCTCCTGCTTAGAATATTTATGCTCATGGGATTATTTGTTAGAGGGGACACGCTTTTTATGTACGAATCTAGAGTAGAATGTTCTTCAGCAAGAGGGACAGGGAGATATCCCGGCAGATAATCGGATCGCATTCCGTGATCGTCACATCCCTGTTCATTCGGCCCCTGCCTCAGCGCGTTTAGTCCGCCGCCCGGAATGCCGATGTTTCCTAACAGCATCTGGAGGATAGCGTATGCCCTGATATTCTGCGCGCCTACAGTGTGCTGTGTTGCTCCGGAAGAAAAAAGTATCGCTCCTGCTTTTCCGGATTTGCCGGTTGAAGTAAACATATTCGCGATTTTTAAAAAAGTATCTTCGGGGCATCCAGTTATCCGGGAAACAATATCCGGTGTGTATCTGGAAAAATGATTTTTTATAATCTGGAAAACAGATCTGCTGTTTTTCAGGGTCTTGTCTGCACGCGGAATGCCTTTTCTGTCCTTCTCATAATCCCATGCGTTGTAATTATATTTTTCGCCTTTTAAACCATTGAAAATGCCGTTTTGAAATTTATATTCCTGATTTATGATAAATGATGCGTTTGTATATTCTAAGACATATTCCCTGTTTATTCTGTTGTTTTGAAGCGCATAGTTAATAATGCCTCCGATAAACGCGATATCTGTACCCGGCCGCAAAGGCGCGTATATATCGGCTAAAGATGATGACCTTGTGTAACGGGGATCAACATGGATAACCTTCCCGCCTTTTCCCTTTGCTTTTAAAATGAATCTGACAGAAACCGGATGAGTTTCAGCCGGATTGCTACCGATTGCCAGGATCACGTCCGCGTTCTTAATGTCTATCCAGTGATTTGTCATTGCGCTATATCCGAAGGTGTTGCGAAGAGCCAGGCCTGCTGCGCTGTGCGAGTATTCCGATTCATTGTATATACCGGTGATGCCTAAAATCCTGGCCATTTTGGAAAGAAGGTAATATTCCTCATTGTTAAGCGATGATCCGGCAGCAACAACTATTCCTGAGGTTCTGTTTACAGTGGTTTTCCCTTCATATTCTATAAATGTTTTTTCCCTTGCGTCCTTAATTTTTTCTGCGATCTTCTTTATTGCTTCTTCCCACGATATCTCGCGCCAGTCCGATGCATATGGCGCCCTGTACATTACTCTTCCGAGTCTTTTACTATTATGGCTGCTTAGCTGAAAAGCGGCACTGCCTTTTGAGCACAATTTGCCCCTGTTGATGGGATGTACCGGGTCGCCTTCAATGTTTACAATTTTATCATCTTTAACGGATACGGTCATACCGCACCCCATACTGCACATGGGGCATATACTTGAAATTTCTTCTGCGCCTTTTAGTTTATTAACCGCCGCCCTGCGACAGCTGTATAAGAAAGATAAGGAAGCGTTTCCCAGAAATGCAGCCATGGTCGTGAAGCCGGATAATTTAAGGAAATTTTTTCTGGTAACCTTCATGAACAATCCTGTGGTAAAAACCTTTTACGGAATTTGTCTTTTAAAAATATTCAGCATTACTTATGACTGACTTTTAATATGTGTCAATAAAATATTTATCAAAATGGATTTTCCTTGACACTGGCGAGTTGTTCTTTAATATATAGGAGCAGTTATTCTGTATTATATGAGACTAAGGAGGAATGATGAAAGCAGTTAAGACGTTTTTAATAATTATAACAGCCGTAATGCTTATGGTTTCATGTAAAATGTCAGATAAGGAAATGACCCCGGAAGATTTTTTAAAGATCGAAACTGAATATCTTAACTCGGATTTAAAGATTGAAACAAAAGAAGCCATAGCAAAGAAATACGGCTATACCATTAAAGCATTTACGGATTTTGAAGAAAAAGTGGATAATGACCCTGCCCTTAAAAAACAGATCGGCGAATTAATGCTTAACCAGAAAACGAAAGGTGTAAGGAAATAAATTGAGCTTATAGAGACGCAATGCGTTGCGTCTCTATAATTTTTTTTCCAGGAAATTTTTTAAAATAACAGCCGCGTTTTCTCCGCATATATTTTTTTTATCATCCTCATTGTTTAAAACTTTATTAATTGAATCAAAATACTTTTTAAAATTTATAAGAGGATAGTCGCTGCCGAATAGTATTTTTTTTGAACCGGTAATTCTAACAGCTATTTCGAATATATCTTCTTTATAAAGATAGGGAGATGCTGCAGTGTCGTAGTAAACATTTTTAAGCGAAGCACGTGTTTCTTCCATCAGCTCGTAGAAAAACAGTCCCCCGCCCCAGTGCGCGAGTATAATAACAGCACTGGGAAAATTTTTTATTATCGTATACAATATTGAAAGATCCGTGCTATGTTTTCCCGTGTAGTCTTTGCCCACAGGTTCGCTTACATGAACACAGACCGGCAGAGAGTATTTTGTGCCTGCAGCGAATACCTCCTCTAAAATACCAGCGGTTCTATATGTCAGTCCTTCACCGTAAAATGCTACTTCTCCGATGCCTGCCAGTCCGAGTTCTTTTATATATTTTGCCCAGTCGTCTGCCTGCTGTTTATCATTCAGAGGGACGGAGCCGAACGGGATAATTCTTCCTTTTGATGAATTTTTTAAACTGCTGAAATATTTATTCTGTTTTTCGCAGTATTTTTCTTTTTCCCATGGAAATCCCATTGCGGCTGCGTAGCCGACGTTCGATTCATCCATTGCCTTAATAAGTGTATTGTGGCTGATCAATTTTGATTTTTCGCAGGAATAAAGAATAGAAAATGTCTGGTCGTCTAAAAAATTTGTTTTGTTCTCAATTACATATGAATCGAATACGTGAGTATGAAAATCAATTATCATTTTATGTGTAGCAGAGGCTGACTGCAATTCAATTTAATTAGACCTGCCGGAAACCGAGTATCCGTTTTAATGAAAGATTAAACTTATGTAAATCTCTCTCAATCTTATCATTTGAAACGGCCTTTATACAAAGATTCAGGCAGTAAGATGGAACAATATTGATACTTTTTATGATGTCAATATATTTTTATTCCAAGGTGTAATACAAAACGGGCTGCAAACTGAGAAAAGCTATCTCAGGATTTTTGCCAGTATTATTCCAAGGATAAGCCAGAATGGTATGGAAATTATTAATGCCCAGTTCATTCCCCTGAGCACAGATTTTGATTTAAGCAGGTCTTTTCTTTCAAGGCATCTTTCAATCTTCATTTTTAGCTCTTCCGCATTTATAGGCTTTGGCAGGTAATCAAAAGCGCCACCCCTGATTGACTGAACGGCAGAATCGAAAGATGGATATCCTGTGAGAATGAGGATTATTGTATTTGGACGGCTTGCGAGTATTTTATTAATCAATTCAAGACCGTCCATCTCGGGCATCACCATGTCGGTAATCACCAGATCAATGGGCATTTCGCTGAATTTTTCAAGAGCTTCCTTCCCCGATGTTGCTTTGACCGGGTTATAGCCCCATTTCTGCAGCAATTCGGAGAGAATGTTTACTATATGTTTTTCATCATCTACAACTAAAATATTATCCATAATATTCTCTTTATATATAAGATTTAAAAACAATAGCAGGGCTGAATCAGCCTTCCGGTATCAATCATTTCTGAGTTATAAGAAGTATTTTAAATGATTTTCCGGAAAGATACTGATACATACATATACATTTCATAGAAAAATACTATATTTTAACTGTTTTGTCAAGTATTATCGATATATTATCCGTGTCATTATCCCGGCATGGATGAATTATGGATCATCAGAGCGGACTTGCCTGAGTTATTAAATATTGAGGATATCTTAAAAAGTTATAATTTTTTTGTGACGATTCAGCCAAAATTCGAACTATATATTGAAGGGTATGTTAAGAGTAGAACTTTTTAATATTAAGCAGTTTTGGAGGGTAATATGAAAGTCATAATAATTAAGTTAATCAGATTGCTGGCACTTGCATTTATACCTGCGCTCATTATATACGCATGCGGCCCTGGGGATAGGAATAATGAAGCTGATATAAACAATAACGTAAACTCAATTGGAGTTTTCGGAGATTGGTTAGGCGTATATGATTACACATTGTCGGAATTACAATATGAAGATAGATTTTTCGGATAGTGCAATATTTATATTCCTCGTATTATAAAATTTTAAATAATGGTATTATTCGCATTCAGCAGGATAACAAAGGAGTTGCAGCTCCTTATCCTGTAACAGTCAAATAAAGCATACCCCCCTCCTAAAAACAAGACCGGCGGCATAGTCCGCCGGTCTTGTTTTAAAAAACTTGTTGTCATTTTTTCTGCCGTCTTTTGATAATACTTTCAGAAGTCATCTTATGCAAATACTTATTTTTAAGATAACTTGTAGATTATAATATTTTCTGTTTATATAAGTATTTAAAATACAACTTAATAAATATTAAATTTTCAGGAGAAGCTGAATGTTCCCTTATAATGCAGACAACCGCAATCTTGTAGAAACAGCGCTTGGAAACAAGCCTGCTGATCTTGTAATACGCAACGGCAGTCTTATTGACGTATATACAGGCCGCGTGCTCGAAAAGCGTTCTGTTGCTGTGTCAGGGAGGTGGATCTCGTACGCGGGCCCGGACGCGGATTACGCGATAGGAAAAGGCACGCGCGTTATCGAAGCAGAGGGACACGTAATTTCACCGGGTTTTGTCGACGGGCACACTCATGTTACAAGCTTTTTTGATATTGCCGATCTTCTAATGTATTCGATTCCGGGAGGTACTACAACATTCATTACAGAAGTCGACAGCTACGGCTTCGGACTTGGAGCACAGGGATTCAGAATCTTTCTGGATCAGGTAAAGGACAGACCTGTTAAATTTTTCTGTACTGTCCCTGCGCTTGTTTCCGCCAGCCCGGCTTCTGCTCATCATGCTATAAAGCCGGAAGAGATAAGAGAATTGCTTAAAATGGAGGAAGTGCTTGGAATGGGCGAATCCTACTGGCAGAATGCAATACTTACAGAGGATAACCGTGTGCTCGAGCTGATGCAGGAAACCATAAAAGCAGGGAAGTCAGTACAGGGGCACGCTGCAGGTGCAGCTGACAGAAGGCTTGGTGCTTACGCGTGTGCCGGAGCCGTGTCGTGCCACGAGGCTGTATCTCCGGAAGATATTCTGAACAGGCTTGAGATGGGCTACTGGACTTTTCTGCGCCAGGGCTACATAAGGGAGGATGTTGAGGCATTAAAGCCGCTTATCGGCAGTATCAGTCTACGGAAATGCATTCTATGCACTGATGGGATTGACGCTGAATTCCTTCTGCAGCGCGGTTATTTTAACGATGTAATTCAGAATGCGATAAACATGGGCATCCCTCCTGTAGAAGCAATACAAATGTCATCCCTGAACTGCGCAGAGCTTTATCATATGGACCATCTTATAGGCGGCATTGCCCCGGGCAGATATGCGGACATCTGCATTCTGCCTTCACTGGACGTAATTAAACCCGATGTTGTAATTTCGAACGGCCGCATTATATACGAAAACGGCGCTGTCAGTGCCGGGCTTGAGCGCATACCATACAAAAAACAAATATATATGACTGTAAATGTCCCTCCTGTAAAACCTGAGGATTTTATTGTTGCAGCTGACAAATGCTCAAAACCGGGTATGGTCAGGACTATTGATATCCAGTCTAACGGGCTTGTTGCCAAGGAAGGATCTGCAAAGGCTCCTGTTGCAGACGGAAAAGCTGCAGCTGATCCGGAGAATGATCTGCTTAAGGCTGTGTTCATTGACAGGGCTACCGGAAAAGCAGAGATGTTCACCGGATTCGTCCGTGGAATGGGGATGAGAGCGGGAGCTGCCGCAACAACACAGGCATGGGATGCATCTGCTATTGTAGCTGTCGGGGCAAACGATGAGGATCTCGCTCTTGCTGTAAACAAAGTAATCGCTCATCAGGGCGGGACGGTAATCGCTGTCGGAGGCAAAGTGGCAGTCGATCTCCCGTTCCCGATCGCAGGCTATGTTTCGGATGCTCCGGTCGAAGAGGTCACTGCAGGTATGATATCTTTTCAGAAGAAGTTTGAAGAGCTGGGGTCAAAATTGCGGTCTGCTCATCTTACGCTTGTAGTCCTTACATCTGCTGCAATACCTTTTATACGTATCACTGAGAAAGGCTATTTCCGCTTCCGCGAGAATGATTATGTCGGGATCTAGATATTAAAAATATCCGTTTTATCCGCGTCTTTCTGGGAACGGGTTATTAAGAGCTGGGTCATTTGTTCCATCAGCAGATAAGGCATATGAACCACAAAGGATTCGATCCACTGTGCTTTTTCCCTTGCGACATCTTTTGGGTCTTCTCCGTAAACCCTTTCAAGCATTTCCAGGTGATATGCTTCGGTTGCTTTTAATGCCTGCTTACAAAAGTCGCGCGCTTCTCTGTTAATAATTCCGTTATGGCTGAGAGCACAGCGTTTTGCCGGAATTGATGCAAGCTTGCGCAAACTGTTGCAATATTGTTCTAGAGATAAGAAATAGTTAGGCCAGAAAACGTTCATGTCAGGATAATATAACCCGCAGGCATCGCCTGTTGCAAGAGTACCATCCTTTGCTTCGTACAAAGCCATCTGGCACGGCGAATGTCCTGGTGTAGAATGCACGGTCCAGTTTACGCCATCGCCCAGATCAATATTGCTTCCTTCTTCAATTATTTTATCCACTTTAAAAGTATAATGACTGAGCCTGGGGGGCAGTTCAGCAATTTCTTTTAAAACTTTCATCCGTTTTGCAATAAAATCATCCATTTTGATAAAATCTTCAATTACTCTTTCATTAGTTAAGGTCTTGGATGCAATTGCGCCTGCGACCAGTTTAAGATGCTTCCATTTCTTTTTTAAATGCGGAACAGCGCCAATATGGTCGTTGTGCTCATGTGTAAGAGTAATATATTTTATTCTCTCAGGTTCAATCTGTAATTCATTCAACTGCTCCAGTATTATTGCTACTGTTGCACCTGTGCCTCCTTCAATAAGCATTGCATCTTTTCCCAGCGATAAATACATAGGGAAAAACGGGGTTCCAAGCTGGTAAAAATGTTCAGTGATTTTTATTGGTTTGAACTTTCTTATTGGCATAATTTTACTTCCTTTTTGCTGTTTTAAAAAAAGGTTTATGAAAAACGCAAGTATTTATTTAAATTTTTTCTTTGCAAGCTTTTTTCCGTAAGAAAGGTTTAATTCTTGATTTTTTCGGATTTCTATTCGAATTTTTATCTAACCAATAATGTTTATTATCATACTACAGCGCAGGCAGGATTAAATTTACAATTGATCATAAATATTTTTTTAAAGAATAAATTAAGGCAGAATTATGAAAAGACACATTATAAGTGAATTATTTTGTATTATATTTATTAGTCTTGTGTTTGAAGCATATTCTTCTGCTGAAGAAAGTATAGCAGATGCCGTAAAAAGATTTGCTGAGGGCAGAAAACCAACGCGGGTTGCTGTTCTTGATTTTGCTGGATCTGGAGATAAAAACCGCTACGGCGCGTTCATAGCTGACTCGATCATAAGCGAACTCGGCAAATACAAGCTTACTTTGCTGGAGCGAAAAAGGCTTGAGCTGCTTTTGAAGGAAAGCGAGCTTGCGCAGACAGGAGCCGTGGATTCCGAAGGTGCAAGGAAGCTCGGCACGCTTCTGCCTGTGGATGTGGTTGCGTCCGGATCGTACACGGAGTTCGGGGGCAGACTCGTTATTAACGGCAGGTTTATTCATGTGGGCACGGGGGAGATCATTTACGCATTCACTGCGTCAATGCCTGTGGAGCAGTCGAAGCCAGTTGCTTTTCCAGTTCCCGGCGCAAAGCCCGACTGTGAAAAAGAAAAAGCTCTGATAAAGAAAGCAATGAGCGATCTCAGCAGCGAAAGCTCTATCAGTAAAGCTGTAGAAACCTCGGTCAGCATTCCGTTTGAAGGAGAGTGCGGGAAAGTGCATTATGATGTTTTGTATTATTTCACAAACTATAAGATATATCCTTCCAAATATAAATCATTTTTAATAAACACGTTAAGTTCTATCGATAATCCTTCGGATGACAACAGGGCAGGCGAAATAATCAGATACTTTGCTTCAGACGGTGTCGTTGACAATGACGAATGGGCTGCTTCTCTTGCGATCCTGAAAAGAACGCGGGTTATGTGGCATTCTGTTACTCTCGGGAATATGCTCAAGGGAAGCAAAACTGATACGGTGCTTTTAAAAGCAAGGATTGATGAGGTCATGGTTCTCGCGTTGGACAAGAAAATAGGCAAGCCTGTGCCTGCAGCACCTGAGGATGTTCTTTTTGCTGCGATCTCCGGCTTAAGATCATACTATCAAATTGAAAATATGGAACCGTCTGCTTACGCTTTCAGAAAATACAGCCATATAATACCTGACAATGACAAGTATAATAAAAAAGCTGCAGATATATTGAGCACAATGTATTTCAATGCGAACAAAAGGGCTGACCAGAAAGAAATACTTTCAATAATAATTTCTTTCTTTAAGAGCAGAGAGTCGGAGGTCATGTGCGAGGAATGCGCTGACCTTTTTAAAAGCGTTGTGGCAAAGACAGATGGCCGCAATGAGACCGATAAGAATAAGTTTAATAGCTATGCTGAAGATATCGATGTTCTAAACCGATCGCTGGGGGATGTTTACTGCAGGTCAGTCGGTGCAGCCAGGAAGAAAGGATATAGATACATTGTTGAAGAACGTGAGCTTCATATCCTGAGAAATAAAATGAAGTGCTCACTGACGCCTGCCATAAGAGACCTTGAAGCTGATATGCGCTCCGGCGACTGGGATAAAAAACTTGTTGCAGTTGAAAAGCTGTCAAAAATAGGTATGGCCGCAAAAGAAGCAGAAGGCACTTTAATCAAATATCTGGGACAGCAGGGATTCGGGTTTCAGGGAGGAAAGCTTCGCAGTCTATGCGCAAAGACCCTCGGTAACATAAAGACAAATAATCAGAAGGGGATAGAGATGCTCATTGAATCATTCCCGGATTACGACAACGGGGTCTCGCACGAAGCAGAAGAAGCGATAAAGAAAATAGGTTTGCCCGCAATGCCTTATCTGATAAAGGGACTGAGACACGGCAGCCACGCGGTGCGCTTCCGATGCGCAAAGGCGCTCGGGAACATGGGCAGACATGCGAAATCCGCGCTTCCGGAACTGAACTGGCTTTCAGAGAAAGACAGCGATCCGTACGTCCGCAAAGAGGCAAAGGGAGCAGCACAGATGATAAGCAACGATTATTAGAGGTGAATCATGGAAGGTATATCAGCATCGGAAAAAAAGAATCTTAAAGCAAAGGCTCATCATTTAAAGCCTGTTGTGCAGATAGGACACAAAGGGATGACAAAAGCTTTGATAAAAGCAATTGATGACGCATTAATTGCTCATGAGCTTATTAAAATACAATTTCTTGATTTCAAGGAAGAGAAGAGAGAACTTGCACAGGAAATCTCTAAAGAGACCGGGTCTGTGATTGTAGGAATGATAGGGAATGTGCTTATTCTTTACAGGAAAAATCCGGAAGATGAGTAATTTCAGGTTATTTTAAAAATAAGTTTTGCTTTTAAATGTATTTCAATTTATGTATGTACAACTTAATTGTGAGATGGCTTATGACTTTTTTTCTTTTTAGGTATGCCGGACTCGCATGGCACTTTAGTCTGGCATAACCCGCATGTATTTACTTCAAGATCGTAGCGAGTCATTGCGTATTCAACACATAGCTCGTCAACGTGCGCCTTGCATTTTTCTTTATCATGCCCATTCTCCGTAATGGCTCCGACCGGGCATCTTGTCATGCAGACACCGCAACTGCCTTCGGTCAGAAAAAGACAATATTCATTGTGGTTTTTATATGGCCTTTTAGTAGGAGGGATTTTTATCTGTGCTATAATTGAACCGCATCTCATGGCCTTGCCAACGGCTGTAATAAGCCCGTCGCACAGCCCGAATGTTCCAAGCCCTGCAGCATAAGCTGTGTGCCTTTCAGACCAGGTTGAAGCATAGCTGTATTTCGGGGATGTCTGTTCAGACCAATGCGGCGGACTGCATGGCGCCATTGCCTTAATGCCTTCTCCTTCCAGTTTAGCAATCAAATACTTCTGAAGCTTTATATTGATAAGTACGCCGAATTTTTTTCCTCTTGCCCATCGCTCTGAAGGATATGTTGATTCTTTGCGGTTGTCCGTCTTCGTCTCCTTAATATGCGGAAGGACCCAGCTTATGACTGTCAGTTCATCTGCTTTTATTGCGGATTCAGGATAAAGTTTTTTAAACGCTTCTGCAGGCGTCATGTAAAAATTACCGATATCCCTTTTAAATTCTTCGAATATCGGGTCATCGCCCGAGGCAAAACCGACTATCGATTTTTCAAAGGCTTTATCATTTGAAGAGTTCTCAAGCGTGTTCTCAGGCGACTGAATAAATTTTTCGATCAGTCCTGTAATCCATTTACTTTTATCGGAAGATTTTAATGCATTGTCCATAAAGCTGTATTTAAATATTTCATTATGTCAATTCATAAAATTATATATGATGCTGTACCAGGATGACATTTAAGATAAACAAGAAGGGCGAATCCGTAAATTCGCCCTGTTATTTTTAATCATAAGATTCTGATCCGAGGAATGTAACCGGCGGAACGTCCATTAGCCAGCGAAGTGTGTTTTTAAGCTTCATAAGCTGGACAAACAGATCGTGTGTAGGATGCGCACCGGGTTCGTACATAGGGCTTTTCCAATAGAAAGAGAGCCATTCCTGAATGCCGTACATGGCTGACCTTTGCGCAAGGTCAATCAAAAGTGCGAGGTCAAGAACGATCGGCGCAGCAAGTATGGAATCCCTGCACAGAAAGTCGACCTTGATTTGCATTGGATATCCTAACCATCCGAAAATATCTATATTGTCCCAGCCTTCTTTGTTGTCTCCTCTGGGCGGATAATAATTGATGGTGACTTTATGATAATAATCCTTGTACAGATCAGGATATAATTCGGGCTGGAATATGCGGTCAAGTACTGAAAGCTTGCTTACTTCCTTTGTTTTAAAAGATCCCGGGTCATCCAGCACTTCTCCGTCGCGGTTTCCCAGTATGTTTGTCGAGAACCAGCCATTGACGCCAATCATTCTGGCTTTGAGGCCTGGCCCCAGAATTGTTTTCATCAATGTCTGGCCTGTCTTGAAATCCTTGCCGCTTATACAGACTCTATTTTTATCCGCAAGTTCGCGCAAAGCGGGAATATCGGTGCAGAGATTCGGCGCGCCATTTGCGTACGGAATTCCGAGGTCAAGAGCCGCATATGCGTATATCATGCTCGGGGCGATTTTAGGATTGCTTTCTTTTAAAGCCTTCTCAAAATTTGCGAGCGTGTCGTGCACGCCCGGAACTATCTCCTGATAGATCTCAGTGCTGCCGCACCAGACCATTATCATCCTTGTTACATTTTTTTCTTTTTTAAAGTTGTTTATATCATCCTTGACCATCTGCGCAAGGTCCATGTATGTCTTGGCTTTTTTAACCCACGGCCCGTCCAGCTTTTTAACATATTCCCTATTGAACACTGCTTTCCAGGGCTTAATAGCAGAGAGTTCTTTTTTAACCGGCTCAATATCTTCTGTTTTTAAAACAGCGGCTTTACAGGCGGATTCATAGGCGTCGTCTTCGAATATATCCCATGCTCCGAACTCCAGATCATTCAGATTTGCAAGCGGCACAAAGTCCTTTATGTTGATGTCTTTACTGCTGTCTCCCTTGCCGATTCTGATCTTGCCCATCTGTGTCAGCGATCCTATAGGCTTGCTGAGGCCTTTTTTTATTCTTAACACACCGGCAATAAATGTTGTGCTTACAGCACCTAAGCCGGGTATAAGAATACCTAACTTACCTTCCGGCTTTGCAATGTCTTCTTTTTTCAATTTTTAAATCTCTCCTTTTGCTTTAGGCATAAATAAATATAATATTTGTATGATATGTCAAGATATATTAAGATCACTGTCAAGAATAAATTATTCATTAATTTATTATAAAACCCGTATAATCTCTTGACATTATGATAATAATCAGGATAATTATAGCGTCAAATTGACGTGTTATAATTTTATTTTGAGGAGGAATTTATGGCTGAATACGGTTTTAATTTTCAAAAATTAATTGAGGAATCAAAAAGTGTTTTAACTAGTCCTAAGCAGTATTTTTCGTCAATGGCAAAGACCGGCGGATTTGTAGAGCCGATCATAAAAGCATTGATTTACGGAATTGTTGCCGGAATAATAAGTTTGATTTGGTCACTGCTGAGTCTTACTACGGCATCATCAATGGGGATGTTCGGCGCAGGGGCTGCGGGGATAATGATATTAATCTGGGCAATAGTCGGCGCTATTATCGGACTTTTTATAGGTGGAATCATTATTCTGATCATTTCTGCGATATGCGGCGGCAGCACCAATTTTGAAACTAATGTCAGAGTAGCTGCCTCTTTAATGGTATTGAGCCCGGTCAGCGCACTTCTTGCAGTATTGGGAGCTATAAGCATAAGTCTCGGGGTTATTGTCAGCCTTATTGTAATGCTTTATGGAATATATTTACTCTATGTTGCTCTTGTAAACACTCTTGGAGCAAAAGAAGGAACATCAAAGATAGTTTCCATAGTACTTGGTGTTATTATACTTATTTTTATGCTGGGCGGTTTAATGTGCGCATCTACTGCGAGTAAATTTTCAAGCGATATGATGAAAAATGTGCCTGCAGCTGACAGCAAAGAAATAAAGGAAATGCAGGAAAAATTAAAAGAGCTGCAGGAATTGCAGAAAAAAATGGAATAAGATTCAATCCCGTAAACTGTCGGGTGCAAATGGTCGTTCGTGACCGCACCCGACATAAAGTCATTCATGTCCGTTTTTTTATCATTTCCTCAATGTAATCGCAAATCTGATTTATTGTACGAATTTCAAGGGTTTGTTTTTTCTCCTCCTGTGTGAGCGGCGTACCTATCATTTTTTCCATATGTTCAAGCAGTGCTATCGCGTCAATGCTGTCGAATTCATATTTTTCCTTTAAATTATCATCCAGACCCGGATCATTTATTTCAAATTCTTCTTTAAAAATATTTAATATTTCCTTTATTATTGATTCTCGCGTCATTTAAAATATCCTTTAATTGTTGAGTATTGGGTTTGCTGCAAATTAAATATACCATCTCTTACGGAGGCGTTCATATAATTACCGAAGGTTAAATCCTGTGGCAATCGGGTAATTTTACCTTACAAACTCTCTGACATGATAGACAGAGTTTTTTATATCAGTTCAACTTAAATTATTTAATCAGATAAGCGTCGTAAACAACAGCATTTGGCAGGCGCATTGCAAAACCGATTGCCATCGACTTGTTCAGCCAGTCATATTTTTTCGCACTTGTTTCGAACTGCATATAAATTCTAAAAAAATACAGGCTTGGGTCTACGACTTCGCCTTTGGCCATTCTTTCCAGAACTTCCGTATTGCCGTAGCGGTATCCCCTTGTCTGCAGATAGACTAATGCTTCGTCATCAGTCTTGAGCAAATAGCGCGTATCAATAATCGCTAAATTATCCTTTCTGATTATTTGCCAGTCAGCACCATTGTTCTGTATTGTGCCCTTAAAGTCCGGGCCCTCAAATTTTCCGCCTGTAATCGGAATGATCTTTCGTGTGCCGAGATCGGAAGTCTGTCCAAGATCCCATACCGGAGCGATTAAATCAACAGACCATCGTCCCAGAAATTCAAGCTTGGGTTTCGGAGGCTCAAAGCCTTTAGTATCCGCTGTGTTTGTTTCTTCCTTTTTCATTGATGGAGATGAAATTATACCAAATACTATCATTGATAATAATAACCCGATAATCATGCTCCAGTATTCCATACCTTTTCTCCCTGAAAGTATATAATAGAGTTGTTGCATAACTCAATATAACATATGAGAAGTCCGGAGAAATTCCCTCCCCCGCCTGCGGCGGGGGAGGGAATTTCCCATTATTTCTTAGTTTTGCAACAAGTCTAATGATAATTGATAACATTTATAAATATGAAGGAAGACAAAGTCAATTAAACTTTTATAAGCAGTAAATTATATATATTTTTAAGATGGCCTCACAAATTCAAAGAAAAAATATAAACATATTATATATTTTGTACTTGCAAATTTTATAGATATTTGTTTTACATGTGTCTGTTTTTATTATTTTGTACATTATTGGATTATTTGTAACTGTTATAAAAATGCAGATCCATTTTTACACAGCTGCAATTTTTTCCCCAATATTATTATTCGATGAAAATGAATATTTATTACTGCTTGTTAATGGTATAAAGTAGTATAAAATCCTGTTAAAAAAGCCGAGTTATTATATTAGCGAGTCTAATTTTTTATATTTTTTAAAGATCTCAATGAAATATATAGTGTTTTAAATCCGGGAAAACAATGAGTATGGAATTACAGCAAAGAGCGGAAAGAATAACAAAAGAACTTAAAGAAGCTCTGATCCCGCTGCGCGATGAAATACGAAAGCTGAAAGAAAATAATTACCCTAATAACAGTAATATAGCCAAATAAGCACATCTTTTTATAAAGATATTGATAAATACATCCATCAATTTTTGAGAAACTGAATTTTGGAAAGCCTCTTTTATAGCTCTTTTTAGATTGTTCAGGTTTTGTTTCCGCTAGTTGGGCGGGGTGGATTGATAATGATGTAATGAAATAATTGAAACTTGAGGTATTTACATGCTGACAAAAGGCCACAGAAGAAAACAGCAGATCATTGATACAGCAAAGGATATGTTCATTAAATACGGTTTTCAGAGCACGCATATCGGTAAGGTATGCGACGAACTGAGAATTGCCCGCGGAACCGTATATCAGTACTTCGGAAACAAGCGTGAAATATTATACGCCATTCTTGATTCAGCAGAAGAAAGTATTGATGATATACTTGATCCTGACGATATAAAGGATTTTTTAAAAAACAATAATTCCCAGAAAAGTCTTTTAACCTATATTAACGAAAAGATAGCATCAACAATTGATATTATTATAAACGAGCCTATAATCCTGAAACTGATATTCAAAGATATCGTAGGTATTGATGAAGGTGTTTTTAAAAGAATTAACGAATTCATTGAATATATTGTTAAAGCAATAGTGGTTTATATTGATGAAATAATAAAAAAGGGATTTTTCAAAAAGGGAATCAATCCGGAAGATACGGCTCAGATAATACTGGGCGGTATATTATTTATGGTGAATAATTATAATAATAAACAATATGCTAAACTGGAAAAGAATGCTGTTGAAACACTGATAGATAATTGCTTTAAAGGCGTATTGAAATAAACTGAATGGGAGTTAAAAAATACTTACTTTATTTTATTTTTATTTTTTGTGCTGCTGCGAGCCTCAGGGCTGAAGAGAAAAAGAACAAAGAAATAATAAACCAGCTTTTAAGCGGCAATGAATTAAAAGTAAACAATGCTTTAGAAATTATATCCGCAAACAGATCTCCGGAATTGCTGCCTCTGATTTCATTAGCTATAATATCGGATGAAAAAAGCGCTAATAAAGCAGCCGCGATTAAAGCATTAAAATATTATCCTCACAGGCAGGCAGCTTCTTACTGCATAGAAATAATTAAAAACACAAATTCATTCATCATCAGGAAAGAAATTATTGATTATCTTGCGGGTTCAACCGATAGGCAGGCGGTTCCCGCGATTATAAATGAACTAGGCAGCCCTTTTTTTGCTGTAAGGGAAAGCGCTATTCTTGCGCTGAAAAAAATAGGCGATGACAGAATGTTCCCTTACATTCTGAACATGATGGAGAACCGGAATCCTGTTTTTAAAGTATATGCTCTTAAGGCTATTTATCATCTTTATGACTTAAGGTTTTATGATCATTTGATAAAAATGCTTAAAGACGAGAACAAGTCAATAAGATATTATGTCTTTAAATGTATTGAAGCAAACAACCTTAAATCCGCCCTGCCGAATATCAGGAATTTAGCTCTTAACGACAGCAGCTGGGAAGTGAGAGTTAAAGCTATTCAAATACTTGAGAGTTTTCTGGATAGAAAATCGCAGTATGTCCTGCTTACATGCCTGAGAGACGCTGAGAGAGAGGTCAGATATTATTCATCAAAGGCTTTAAACAAGTTAAAATTTGCTGGATCTGCTGTGCCTGTTTCTGCTGCTCTTTATTCCGAACCGGATGATGAGATAAAAGAAATATTGATGAATACTTTGATTGCGTTGAATAACGGGGGCGGTTTTAAGGGGCTAAAAAATGTTTTATTAAAAGATGATAATTACAGGATGAGAATTTTATCTTCTTATGCTCTTGGGCGGATAAAGCATAAATGGTCTTCGTTGATATTGCTTGAAGCGAAAAATGATGCATCAAAGGAAGTAAGAGCCGAGATCTGCAATTCGCTGGGATTTTATAACGATAAAAAAATAATAAACGAATTGCTTGATGTTGTTAATAATGAACCCGAAGCTTATGTAAGATCCGCAGCGCTGTTCTCTTTAAAAAGAATGGGATCACGGCAGGCGGTTCTGCCTTTGTTTGACAGATTTACAGCAGAGAATGATCCGGTTGTCAAAGAGCAGATCAGGTTTGTTCTGAGAGGTCTTATCAAAGAAGCAAAGTAAAGGAAATAAATGAAAATTGCAGTAGCGCAAATAAATCCGACTGTAGGCGACATCGGTGGAAATAAAAAAAAGATATTATCTTACATGCTTGAGGCGGAAAAACAGGGTGCTGAACTTGTGGTCTTTCCTGAAATGGCGCTGATTGGTTATCCTCCTATGGACCTGTTGCTGAACAAAAAATTAATCCGGGATAACATTGATGCTCTTAATGAAATTGCCGGTAAAAGTAAGGATATTGCAGTTGTCTGCGGTTACGTGGAATACGATAATGATAATCCGCCAATGCTTTACAACGCAGCAGCATTTATGCACTGCGGGAGTATAATTTCAAAGCATTATAAAACTCTTCTCCCGACCTATGATGTATTTGATGAAAGCCGTTATTTCTCACCCGCAAAAAAACAGGAACCTGTTAAGTTAAAGGATAAGCTGTTAGGCATTACTATATGCGAAGATATCTGGAACGATGAATATGATTCTGCCGGCCAGCTTGTAATCGGAAGAAAATATGAAGTTGATCCTGTCGCAATTTTAGCAGGCAGAAAAATTGACCTAATGATAAACATTTCCGCTTCTCCCTACGTAAAGGGCAAAAACGAATTGAAGTGGAAGATGATATCAAAGATCGCGGAGAAGCATTCACTTCCTATAATTTATGTAAATCAGGTCGGAGGCAATGACAGCCTCATATTTGACGGGAACAGCTTCTTTGTCAACGGCAAAGGAGAATTTAAAGCAGTTGCCGGAGGATTTAAAGAAGACCTGGTAATTATTGATATTACCGGCAGCAATAAAGCAATTAATCCTGTAGAGGACGGTATTGAGGACATTAGAAAAGCGCTTGTACTGGGCATCAAAGATTATTTTTCCAAATGCGGATTTAAAAGCGCTGTGCTCGGATTAAGCGGCGGAATTGATTCAGCTCTCACAGCCGCTCTTGCAGTACAGGCCCTGGGAGAAGATAAAGTGACCGGCATTACAATGCCTTCTGTGTATTCTTCCAAAGGAAGCGTGGATGATTCCCTGAGGCTTGCAAGGAACCTGGGCATAAGAATTGAAGAGCTCGCAATCAAAGATATATTTGAATCTTATAATAATCTTTTTTCAGATTTATTCAAAGGCCTGCAGCGCGATGTTACGGAAGAGAATCTTCAGGCAAGGATAAGAAGCAATATCCTGATGGCTTTCAGCAATAAATTCGGCAGCCTTTTACTTACAACCGGAAATAAATCCGAGCTGGCAATGGGATACTGTACTTTATACGGCGATATGGCAGGCGGTCTTGCAGTGATTTCCGATCTGCCAAAGACCATGGTTTATGAGCTTGCAGGGCACATCAACAGAGAAAGGGAGATAATACCTCCTGATACAATAACAAAAGCGCCCTCAGCTGAACTCCGTGAAAATCAGAAAGATCAGGATACTTTGCCGCCGTACGAGATCCTTGACCGCATTCTTGAAAGCTATATAGAAAAGCAAATGTCCGCAGATGAGATTATAGCTCAGGGTTTTGATGCGCGCATTGTAAAGGAGGTGCTGGCAACCGTAAACAGAAGCGAGTATAAGAGGAGACAGGCAGCGCCTGGCCTCAAGGTCACTAGCAAGGCATTCGGTACAGGCCGCAGGCTCCCTATAGCGCAGCGTTTTGTGCCCTGATCCTTCTAAATATTTACGAATCCCGGATTTATTATGAAAAAAAATAGTTTCTTCGGAATAGATATTATCCAGTCAGGTTATGGACGGCGATATTTGACACCTGCTGAAATAGGCTCTAAATGCATTATGCTTTTGAAGGAGTAAAAATAAGTGACAGTTATATTGTTTATTCTGGGCGTGCTTTTATTAGTGGGAGGAGGAGAACTATTAGTACGCGGGGCATCACGGCTTGCCGTATCATTAGGCGTTTCTCCGCTTATTGTCGGGCTTACCATTGTTGCTTTCTGCACCAGTGCTCCGGAACTGGCTGTTACCCTTCAGGCGGTCTATGCCGGGACAGCAGATATTGCGCTGGGAAATGTAATTGGAAGCAATATTTCAAATACCCTGTTAATTCTTGGTCTAAGTGCCGCGATTATACCATTGATTGTCTCGCAAAAATTACTGCGGGTAGATGTGCCCTTGATGATTGGTATAACTATACTCTTGTACGTGTTCGGATTGGATGGGCGAATCAGCCGTCCTGAAGGTTTCCTG
>JAFGSG010000072.1 GCA_016934735.1 Spirochaetota bacterium
ATGATACAGGACCTTTGCGTCGGTTCTTTACGCAAGGCGGCTGTTGACGGTGAAATCGAGAATGAAGGTTCGGTTATAGTAGGGCAGGTTGTCGGCATGCTGAACAAAATACAAAGCGTAAAAGAAATTATGGATGAACTTGTCAATGATTATATGGAAATACTGAAAAAAGCACCTAATATTGAGGAGACTGCCCATGCTTATCCATAGGTCATACGGCTTAAAACTATTTCTGAGAGAAGTGAAACAATGATCTAAGAGAAGAGGGAGATTATGGACGGAAAATCAATAATTTGTTCGACAGATGCTATGCAAAAGACGGGAAAGATTGCCATTGAGGAGCACTGGGGGAATCAAGAATTGAATGATTTACGGACGGAGTGGGGGAAGAGGACTGGTTATGCAGTCACGGTCGATCCAAAGGCAATCGCTTACTCCTTTCCCAGAATGTTGGATTTTGATAAATTCCGTCTTCCTTCCATGGATGAGTTTGGGATTACTATGCAGGTCATCTCAACCGGTTCTCCGGGTGTTCAGGGTTATGCAGACACTCGAAAAGCAATCTCCAGAGCAAAAGCCCTAAACGACGCACAGGCAGAAATTATCCATAAGTATCCGGGCCGTTTTGCAGGTTTTGCCGGTCTACCCACTCAGGATCCGAAAGCTGCTGCCGATGAACTCGATAGGGCGGTAAAGCAACTTGGATTCAAGGGCGCCATGATACAGGGAAGCACTAATTGGGAATACCTGGACGAAAATAAGTACTGGGTTATCTGGGAAAAAGCTGAAGCGTTGGAAGTGCCCATTTATCTCCATGTCCAGGAGCCGTCTTTTGCTACGGCTAAGCTTTACGAAGGTCATCCCGAACTCACAGGGGCCACATGGGCATGGGGTGTCGAGACGGCTACGCACGCGTTGCGCATTATAAATAGCGGTGTTTTCGACGCATTTCCAAAGGCCACTTTGATCCTGGGTCATCTTGGTGAGGCTCTTCCTTATCTTCTAGGACGTCTCGATGAAGGATTTTTCATGGCTGCAAAAAGTGGAAGAAAATTAAACAAAGCCTTATCGGAATATATCAGAAGCAACCTTCTCGCTACAACAAGCGGTCTATACAGACCGGAGACTCTCTTATGCGCTATAACCGCTATGGGGGAAGACCGTATCCTGTATGCCATGGATTATCCCTTTGTGGAACCAAAAGCTTCTGTAGATTGCTTCATGAGAACACCACTGACTGATGAGGTCAGAGAAAAGATATCACACCTCAATGCTGAGAAGTGGCTTAAGTTGTAGACAGCGCCTATAAATCCACTCTTTTTTTTAAAAGAGCTCATCATTTTTTTATATTTTATAAATTTGTATAATATGGAATCTTATTTGGCGGTAGCCAAGTAACAGCAGTAACTGGGTGGGACTGAATGTGCCGAAATTTTAAAACTAAAATCCCAGCTCAAGCGGCGTTAAAATAACCGTAAAATCAGTAAGCATGGGCTTGTAGTCGATTATGGTCGTCACTCTGCAGATGGTCTTTGGCGGCCTGCAATCCATACACTGCCCTGTGCCCGCGCACGGGGTATCCATGTTCCCCCTTCTTGCGTTCATTGCTGCTGCAAAATTCTTTGCGCGCGCAATTGCGTCATCCGTGTCCTTTGCTATTTTATTGGCGCTTATAATCGAAATAACATGACTGGGCCCGAATATCATTGCAGCAGCCCTGTTGCCGATGCCGTCTATGTTGATTATGCGGCCGTCGATCGTGACAGCATTCGCGCTTGTCAGGAAATAATCGGAAGTCAACTGTTCCTTTCTTATGTTCATTGTCTGTTCCGGAGAAAGGCTTTTATCCCAGTGGTCAAGAACAGAATTGCCGCGTTCCTTCAGAAGTATATCTATACCGAGTTCTCTCAGGGTTATAGATCCGCCAAGCCCTACCTTTGCCTGTGCGGGTATAGTTTTTAAAAGATAATTATTTATCTCGTTTGTTGTATTTATAATTTGTACTCTGAATTCTCTTTTTTGCAGATTCCTGCTCAGCCCTTCAATCAATTGCGACCTGTGCCAGTTCTTAACTTCATTGAATTCGGCCATATTTATAACTCCTGGAATTGGATAAATGATACTTCAGGAAACTATCAGCTCTGTTTTGCCGATTCTGATAATATCGCCTGATTTGAGTTCAAGTCTCTGATTGCTCGGCACAGGCTGATTGTTTAGATACGTGCCGTTAGTGCTTCCAAGATCGGTTATATAATAACTACCTCCGACGTGTTCGATGAGGGCATGTTTTCTTGATACAAGGGGATCGTCTTTTATTGAAATGGCGTTTGTCTGGTTTCTGCCTATAAAAATATTTTTTTTAACGTCAACGCTTCTTTGTTTGAATTTTATCTGAAAGGCTTTTGTTTTTAATTCATCGTGTATTTTTTTGCCGTCTTTTGCTCTTTTATAAACAGTGATGTCCATAGTAATATCCTTAAGATTTTATTAATAGAGTTGTTTCAGAACTAATTTTTTTATTGAGTATGGCGGCTTAATCATTTCCTCTCCCGGCGCAGTCGGGGAGGAAATATTCATACTGACTTCCAGTTAAGAAACAAATCTAATATTTATTATTTTAAGAATTAAATTTCGACAGAAATATTTTTATATATTTCAGAATAAAATAAATAAAATTTCACTGAATGTCAAGGAGTTTATCATTGCTGTTCCTGCGGCTTAATATTGATGTTATGGCAGGAAAGGTACATTATTATAGTTCATTATTTATAACCGTTATTTAACGGTTGATTTTCGTTTATATTTTTTGTCAAAATCGATAAAGGCATCTGCAAACTTTTTTAGATGATCCGTCATAGCATTAGCGGCTTTTTCTGGATTTTTTTCTAAAACTGCCTCTACTATTCGATCATGTTGCTTTACTCCATGCAGGATCGGATCGCCTTTCTTAAAGGTGTTTAAAAGGATTTCATGGGAAATACTTATTAATGAATTTACAATGATTTCATAAAAAGAATTGCCGCAAATCCCTGCAAGAACCAGGTGAACAGCTGTTAAACTATGCATCCTCTCTTCAAGATCATCCGCAAAGAATTCCTTTTCTAAAGTTTCCATAAGTATAGACCTGGATTGTGAATCGATATTTTTTGCCGCGAGTCTGGCGACTTCCGGTTCTAGAAACTGACGGGCCTGAATCAAATCTTTGACAGATAATCTGTCAGCCATATAAAAATCTAAAACAACATTTGAGAATCTCTCATGTGTGAACTCTTTTACAAAAGCACCGCCCTGAGGCCCCTGGTGTACTTCTAAATAGCCGGTCATTTCAAGACCACGAATAGCTTCCCGGACCATATTTCTGCTGACATTGAAACGTTCGGTTAATTCTCTTTCTGAAGGAATCTTCTCGCCGGACTTTATTTTACCGCTTAGGATAGATTCCTTAATCTGCATCATTATTTCCCTTGATACCGGGATCCGCTTTATTTTTTTAAATAATTCCATGATTTTATCTTATTACCTTTAGTTTAATGTATATAATAGACTTGTTTCTTAACTCAATTGCCTTTTTTGATCATTAAGGAATAAATCTTATAAAATCCGATTAAAATAGGAAATTC
>JAFGSG010000073.1 GCA_016934735.1 Spirochaetota bacterium
CTTTATTCTGATCCCCTCTTCAGCAGGTATGCTGAATGTCTCGCGTATCATGCCGAACATTTCTGCCTGCTTAACCGTATCTATTCCAAGGTCGCTTTCCATGTCCAGATCAAACTCTATCAGGTCTTCAGAATAACCGGTCTTCTCCCCCACTATCTTCATTATCTGCTTTCGTATCTCGTTAAGCTCGCCTGCAGGCACTGCACCGACTGCCGGAGCAGCCTTTGGCATCTGCATCTGCTGAGGAGAAGGACTTTGTGCAGCAGTAGTATCTCCGAACTTCATCGGCGATTTTGACTTTACAAATTCAATTACATGGTTCAGCGTAGGGAAATCTTTTATCCTTATACCCTCTTCAGCAGGTATGCTGAATGTCTCACGTATCATACCGAACATCTCAGCCTGCTTTACTGTGTCTATTCCCAGATCGCTTTCCATGTCCAGATCAAACTCTATCAGGTCTTCAGGATAACCGGTCTTCTCCCCCACTATCTTCATTATCTTTTGCTTTATGGTTTCATCGCTTACAACTGTTTGGGAAACAGATTGCGAGGTTTGCAAAGCCCCTGATGCATTTACGGGAATATCTTCGAGACTCACGTCAATATCTTCATCTATAGCCGGCGCTTTAATCACGGCAGCTCCAACTAATCCCGCTCTATCCTTTTTCATAATTGAACCGTCATCTTTTACTCGCAGGGTCCTGTTCACGATTTCAAGCTGAGGATTTTCAATACCGGACATCTTTTTAAGCCAGTCGGCATAGAGACTTTTTTCAACTACACGGTCTTCCTTTCTGCTTACAAGTTTAAGAACGCTTACAGCGATTTGAGAACCAAAACCTGCCCCGAGTCTAAGTGCATATTTGATATTCTCATGCTTTCCGCCCTTGCATAAATTGATTTCTCCCAGTTCAGGGTCTATTTCCCTGAAATTAGCAATAGGCGGAACCTTGCCTGTCTGCAGACATTTTACGGCGACAACATCCTCCACACCAACTGCCATGGCGTGGCCTGTAAATCCCTTTGTATTAGACACAAGAACATTCTTATATTTTTCCTTAAATGTATCTCTTAAAGCCTTTACTTCGGAAGAAGCGCTTCCTCCTCTTGCGGGGGTATATGTCTCATGAGACATAAAAAGCATATCCCTGGCCATGTCCTCTCTTTTAACATTTAACCTGCGCTCCGCTTTGGAAACAGCATTTTCCATAACCATTGCAACATGATCGTTATCGATCCTTGTACCATGGAAAGCGCTGTTTAAAAATTCCGTTGATACGACTTCGACTATCGGCTCCATTCCTCTCTTTTTTATTTCGGATTCAGTCTCTATAACTATTCCCGCAGCGCCCATCCCAACAATAAATCCGTTTCTTCTCCTGTCAAAAGGTATTGCAGCGTCCTCTATCTTTCCCTGTGTAGTTACGGCGCCGACAGCAAGAAATCCGCTTAGTACCCACTCAATAAATGCATCGGAAGTAACATCATCGGCTGCGACGACAATTACCCTTTTTGCTCTGCCTGTGCGGATCCAGTCTTCAGCTATTCCGATACCAACAGTTGTTGATGAACACGCGGAATTTACATGGATGTTCGGCCCCTTTGCCTTTATAAGCTCCGCGAATTGCGAATGACCCATGACAAGGATCTTAAAGATAAATTTATTATTGAATTTATAAATATCATCTTCAAGTCCGTCCTTTAATAATGCATAATTTTCCGCATACCAATCCGAAAGCTCCTCCCTGATCTTCTCGTCCTTTATCCTTTCTATCAGGGATGTATATAGTTTGATAAGTTCCTTTTTTGATTTTGATCCGTACTTATAGGCCAGTGCTCTGTTCAGTTCCTCAATTACAGAATTTTCGCCAGGGAATGCTGCTGCGAATATAATTCCGGTATCATCCTGCATATCTTCAGGTAATGCCCAGAATGCCGGCAACAGTTTATTAGTGGAAGTCCTCTTGTAATTCATGACAAGGGGTATACCTGCGTCCTTTAGTGCTTCTATTCCTGCAGCTATGGCCAATTGGGTAGTTATTTCAAGTTTATCAACGTACTCCTGATCAAAACCGTATTCTTTTTGAAAATCAAATTCTCCTTTTCTGCCCACGAGTTTAACAACATCTTCCTTGTCCGTAATAGTAACAAACGATGCTTCACCGTCGCTTTTCTTTAACAACCGTGTAATATTCTTTTCCGCCATGTTTTGCCTTGCATTAATTGGAACGGGGTCGATCATATTAACTCCCTGTGCCAGCCTGTCAAAAGCATTATCATCGAATACTTTAAAGCGTTCACCCGGAAGCCCCAGCGAAACACCTGATATCATTATTCTGTCAAAATGGATGTTATATTTTTCTACCTGTGTCTTATAGTATAGAGCATCACTAAGCTGAGCCTTTAACAACTCTTCACTTTTTTTAGAATAAATGTCCAGGACATCTTCAACAAGCTTTCTTTGCTTTGATTGAAAATCACTGTGAAATTTATCCATGGAACCATTATTAAAATCATATTGCTGTAAATTCTTTTTCTGTTCGTTATTGCTCATATTAAATCCTTTATCTTCAGTTTTCTTTTCCGTAACTGCAGAAGCTGTTACAATAATTTCAGGCTTACCTAAAAATTTATCCCTTAATCTCCAATCCGCGTCCTTATGTTTATTTCCCTGCTCGTCAGTGCCATTCCAGTCAATATCGTATCCATAAGTCGACAATGCAGCGAGCGCATCGTTGAACGCACCGATACCTCCCCTCTTAGGATGATTGGTCGCCATAGCAAGATGCGGCTGTTTATCAAGTATATTAAGCACAAAAGACGAAAGCGTTCTCTTCGGCCCGGCCTCAATAAAGACATTAACTCCGTCAGCATACATCCTTTCAATCTGTTTTATAAATTCAACTGGATTGGATATATGCTTAACAAGAATGTCAATGATCTGCCCGCGGGCATTTTCCCCTTTCGGATAATAATCGCCGTTAAGATTGGCAATTATATCGGTTTTCGGGCTGTTGATTGTAAGTCGCTCTAATGTTTTTCTATAAGACGCGCCGGCTGGCTCCAGTATCCTGGTATGGAATGCATGCGATACGGGTATCTCCTGAGCAGGTATGCCTTCTTTTTCACATCTCTCCAGAACTTCAGTAACCGCTAAGCTCTCTCCGCCGACTACTGTCTGCGAATTGCAGTTTTTATTCGCGATTATTGCATAACCGGAAATTCCATTTAACAATTGTTCAACTTTTTCAGCAGGAGCAGGTATGCTTAGCATTTTACCGACATCATCCCATTTTATATTGGCAACTTCCTTTCCCCTCGCTGCAACTGCGTGCAATGCGTCTTTAAAGCTCATAACCCCAGACGCAATCAGTGCGCCGTATTCACCAAGGCTGTGTCCCATAACAACGTTCGGATTCACACCGAAACTCCTGAGCAGTCTGTACATTGCGTAATCAGCCGTAAGAACTCCGGGCTGGGTAATTTCAGTCGGCCTTAAAAGTTCTTCAGCTGCATTCAGTTCACTTTCCGAAGCATCGTCATTCTGGAAGAATATATCGGATATTCCTCTGCCCATAATCTCATACATTATACGGTCAGCCTCATCAAATGAATCCCTGACAACATTATATTTATTATACAGGTCCTTAAGCATATTTACGTACTGAGTACCCTGACCGGGGAACATAAAACAGATCTTTCCAAGGAATTTTTTCTTTTCAAGGAGATGCTCGCCGTAGAAAAGCCCCTTATTCTTAAGCACCATCCTTCGTTTTAAATTTTCAAATCCATCAGGAACAGATTTAAATTTTGCAACAAATTCATCAACGGAAAATGCAGCTATTCCGACTCTGTAATCCATTGAATTGCTTTCGACATTGAATCTCCTGGCGAGATCCCGCAAACCGGGACGGGTTCCGGATATTTCCTGTTTTAATTTTTCTAATTTATCATTGATGTCATTCCATGAAGAACCGCCTATTATTATGGCTTCACCTTCCAACTTTTTATTATTTTCTTCGGATAATTCATATCTTTTAGTATTATAATCGCATACGGAGGATACCACATTCGAACCTTTACTTTCCTCCATGACATGCAAACCATGGCCCTGACTAAATTCCGCACCCTGATAATACTTTTTCAGATCAGGCATTCCATTATCGCCGGTATCCTCTTCTAAAACAGCGTGAAAATTTGTGCCGCCGAATCCGAACGCACTTGCGCTGCCTCTTCTGGGATTGCCGTCTATCCCTTCCGGCCATTCCATCGCATCAGTGATGACCCTGAATGGAATTTTACCAAAAGGAATATTCGGATTCGGAGTTTCATAATTAACAGAGGGAGGAATTGTTTTTTTATAAAGTGAAAGGGCCAGCTTTATGATGGAGGCTGAACCGGATGCAGCTTTCAAATGCCCAATATTGGATTTGATGGAACCAATGCCTATTGAATTATTTTTTATGCCGTTGTTGCCCCAAACACTTAACAGCCCTTCCATCTCAGCTAAATCGCCTACTATAGTGGATGTCCCGTGCGCTTCCACATACTGTATTGTGTCAGGACCATACCCTGCGTCTTCGAAAGCCCTTTTAATCGCCAGCGTCTGCCCTTTTGGGTTCGGCGCAGTAATCCCCTTGCCTTTGCCGTCCGCGGATGCTCCGATCCCGGTCACTATTGCGTATATTTTATCGCCTTCTTTTCTGGCGTCGCTTACTCTCTTTAGAATAAAAATTCCGGCACCCTCACCCATTATAAAGCCGTTTGCTCTTGCATCAAACGGGAACGATCCGTCTCCTGACAAAGCACCGATCTTGGAAAACTTAACATACGGGCCCGGACCCATCAAAAAATCGGAACCGCCTGCAACAGCCATATCAAAATCATGCAGCAAAAGTCCTCTTGACGCTTCCTTCAGGGCAGCAAGTGTAGACGCACATGCAGCGTCAACCGCAATGGATTGACCGGTAAGGTTTAAAGCATTGGAAATCCTGCCGGCTATAACATTTGCCAACTCACCTGGCATTGTATCTTCACTGATCTCTAATATATTGGACTTAATTTTATATACAGTCTCTTCCAGTATTATCTTCTGTACTGCAGGGTCTATACCGGAAAAAGCCGGACTTTTCTTTAAACTATTTTCAACATCCTCTAAATATATCCTGAAATCCGAATAATCTGATTTGTCTCCGCCCATTGAATTGCCGATTATAACTGCAGTCCTTGATCTGTCAAAATCCTTATCCGCATATCCGGCATCCGCCAGAGCGTCGCCTGTTGCAAGAAGGGCATATTTCTGGGCAATATCCATAGCTGCTAATACTTTTGGAGGTATTTTGTATTTTTTTGATATTATGCTGAAATCAATCGGATCAACAAATCCTCCTATTTTGGAATAGGTCTTATCCGGTTCGTTTTTATCCGAACTATAATGAACGGCAGGATCCCATCGTCCTTCAGGTATTTCAGTAATGCAGTATACTTTATTGATCAAATTCTCCCAAAGCTTAATAATACCATTTGATTTTGGATAATAACAGCCCATACCGATAATAGCTATGCCTTCATGTGGATAATGGTTATCTTTTGCGGACATTTAAACTCTCCAATTTAATATCATAAAAATATTGATTTTCAAATTAATTAGACTGACAAGTCAGTTCAATATTATAAATTCAAAAGTGGATTATATCGATTTTCAAGAAAAATTGTCAAGTGAAAAATGTGATTTATTTATTGACTCCAAATCATAAAAGCTTAATTTATATTGAATTTAGTTTAATAATACATGTTAAGTTAAGGAATTTTCATTATGCTGGTAAAACGAATAATACCATGTCTTGATGTAAAGGACGGCCGTGTAGTCAAGGGAGTGAATTTTATAAACCTAAGGGACGCAGGCGATCCGGTGGAAAACGGCAAATTTTATGATGAAGAAGGTGCCGATGAACTCGTCTTTCTGGATATCACTGCATCTTCGGATAAAAGAAACATAATTCTAACCATGGTAAAAAACGTCGCCGAAACCGTAAATATCCCTTTCGCGGTCGGTGGCGGCATTAGGACAGTTGAAGATGTCCGGCTGATACTCGAAAACGGAGCAGATAAAGTCTCAATAAATACTGCCGCTGTGGAAAATCCAGGCATCATCGAAGAGTCCGCGAAAAAATTCGGCTCCCAGTGTATTGTTGTAGCGATAGATGCAAAGTCAAATGCGGACGGGACATGGCAAGTATATCTCCACGGCGGCAGAACACGCACCGAAATCAATGCTATCGAGTGGGCTTCTAAAGCAACAGATCTAGGAGCAGGCGAAATTCTTTTAACAAGTATGGACAGGGACGGCACAAAGATCGGTTATGATCTGGAATTGACGCGGACTATTTCAGAAACAGTCACTATTCCTGTTATCGCTTCCGGCGGAGCAGGAACCATAGATCATCTCTATGAAGGGCTGACTCTTGGAAAAGCGGATGCAGTCCTCGCTGCTTCTATCTTTCATTACAGGGAAATACCGATAAGAGAATTAAAAAACGAACTGAAAATACGCGGAATAGCTGTAAGAATGGTATAAAAAATCAGAAGCTATTTTTAAAAAATCGTTTAAAGAATAGGCGAATCTAAAATTTGAATATCAAAAGCTATTATAACAGCTTTTGTTTATTTCCTCATAACCTGTTTTATTCTATCTAAAATCCTTACTCTTTCAATGGGTTTTAAAATAAAATCATCAGCTCCCATCTTCAATAAATCTTCAATAACCCCTTTTGTCGTGTCTTCACTGATAAAAGCAATCTTGACTTTTGGTTTCCTTTTCATAAGCTCAAATAAAAACGCATAACCATCGAGAATAGGCATATCTAATGTCGTAGTTATTAAATCCAGATCTTTTTTATGTTCTTCGTAAAGATCCAGCGCTTCCTGGCCATTGGTTGCAACTGCCACGACTTTATATCTTTCAGACTCAAGCATCTGAACAAGCTGCTTCCTTTGAAATTCTTTATTTTCCACAACCAATACTACATATGGCTTTCCGCCGGGTTTTATACCGTTAGGAGTCTTTACGTTAAGGTCCGGGAAATCATACCTGCTTTTCATAGTTAACCTCCAATATAATTACTCCCCCTCCTCAAAATCGTTTCATTATCATCCAAATTTATTAAACTTTTCTATTTTTTCAATGAAAATATTTAATTTTTATGTTGATAATACTTTACTGTTCAATATATATTCTGTCAATATCAAAACCAAAAACCGAGAGTTGTTTTAAAACAGCTATTACATAAAAATAATAAAATGAAACCTGGCACTCTTTATATCATTGCAACACCGATAGGCAATATTGAAGACATAACGCTAAGGGCGCTGAAGACCTTAAAAGAAAATGTTGAATATATCTATTGTGAAGATACAAGATATACAAAAAAATTATTAACATATTATAATATCACACTCCCTTCCCAATCGTTGCATGCCCATTCTTCAGATTCAAAGATTGATTTTGCGGTTAGAAAGCTTGAAGAAGGAAACGCGATAGCATATCTTACAGATTCAGGAACACCCGGAATTTCCGATCCGGGAGCAAAGCTTGTAAGAGCTGCTCGTCTTAAAGGATTACCCATTGTTCCCATTCCAGGCCCATCCGCTTTGACTTCATTATTGTCAGTTGCCGGATATCCAAGCAAGAACATCATGTTTCTTGGATTTTTAAGTAAAAATGACAATAAAAAAAGAAAAGAATTAACAAAATACATTGATTTCAAGGGAATAATCGTATTATTTGAATCGCCGTATAGGATAAAAAAATTATTAAGTGTCGTTTTAGAAGTTTTCCCGGATTCACATATCACTATCGGCAGGGAAATTACAAAAATGTACGAAGAGTTTATCAGCGGAGATATCAAAGAGATCTGTCATACTATTGAAAACATAAAAGAATTAGGAGAATTTACATTAGCAATTTATACAGAAAAAAAGTTGAATGCAAATTGAATATATAGAACAGAACAATATTAAAATATTCTAATATTTTTATTTTTTACTTGAAATATATGTAAATTTCATTAAAATTGTATATATAGACCATATTAAATATTGAAATCACGTTTTTTTCATAGAAAAAAAGTCGTATTTATCTTTATATTTAATTAAAGAATTTGCGTTTTATTCCGAAAATTATATTAGATCAAGGAAGGATAACAAAATGGTAATTGATAAAATAGATAATATAAATAATATCGTTGAGCCTAAACGGACAAAATCGGTCTCAAAAAGTAACGAATTAAAAAAGACTGATTCTTTAGAAATATCCTCTGAGGGCAAAAAAGCTGCTAAAATAGCAGAATACACTCAGATAGTGAACGAAATACCAGACATTCGTATCGATAAAGTTAACGCTATAAAAGAACAGATTGAAAACGGTACATACAATAAATTTACGGACGATAAAGTACTTGAGATGGTTGCGGATAAAATAGCTGCAAATTTATTGAGAAGATAAAAATTACATTAATAAATTTATTCTTGAAAAAGCGGAAACTTCACAATTCCGCTTTTTTTAGTATTTAGCGCTCACTCCCTCCTCATGGGCGGGACAAATTCCTGAAGAAGCTCAATTTAATTAAAAAATCATTGCAAGAATTGAGCTTCTCAGAAGAAAGGAAACAATTTTGAACAGTGGAATTGGTCCGGATTTCTACATCCCAACTGAGATTTTCATTAAGCAGGATGTTGTTTTAGATGCCGGAAAAATTATAAAAAAGTTCGGCACTAAAGCACTTATAATAACAACTTCAAGCGATTTCACAAAATATCATTCCATAATTGAAACATTAACAAAAACCCTGAATAATTACGGTATCGGCGCAATAATATACGACGAAATCCCTGAAAATCCCGACACCGAATATGTGGACTCTGCAGTTTACTATTCAAAGATAACAAAATGCGACGTTATAATCGGATTTGGCGAAATTGATTCCATTAATACAGCAAAGGCTGTTGCTCTGCTTACAAATAATCATCTTTTCTGCAACGACTTATTCGAATACCCGGACGTAAAACCCCCGGTGACATTAATTACTATACCTGCGATTCCAATATTCGGTTTTGAGCTTCTGCCGATGTTTTATATCACAGAAATAAAAGAAATGACAAAAAAAGTCTACAATAATATGGATATTTATCCAAAGGCAATTATTATTGATCCAAGAATTGCAGCCGGATCTACAGATGAAGCTGTTGCGGACAGTACAATAAGTACTCTTGCTCTTGCCACCGAATCTGTTGTTTCTAAAAAAACTAATGATTTTGTGAATACATATGCACTAAAATCAATTGATATTATTTTTAAGACATTGCCTCTGGCTTTTAGAGATCCAAAAAATATCAGCCACAGGGCCAAATTATCCATGGCGTCAATAATGTCCGGAATTGCGTTTGCCACCACTGAATTATCTCTCTGTCTGGCAATATCATTAGCGTTATCATCAAAATTTCATATTCCGGTTGAAAAATGTATGGGATTAATGCTTCCCCATATTATGGAATATAATTTAACTTCATCTTCTGGAAAATATGTTCAAATGTCAAAAGTTATGGATGAAGAGATCAGAGATATAACCGTTATTGAAGCCGCGATTAAAGCGGTTGAAGGCGTCAGGAAGCTGGAAATTGATGTTGACATACCGCAAAGATTATTTCATCTCGATATTCAAAAAAGTGAATTTACAAAAGTTGCAGACATAGCAATGTCGTATCCATTTATAGCGAATGCCCCTAGATTGTTAAGCAAAGACGAAATAGAAACGATTTTAATAGCAGCTTACTGACATACCCTGCAATGCAAAAGGACGAATTAATTAAAATCCTGAATCGATATAAATCCGGTGAAATACCCGAAAAAGATATTTTAAATTATTTTGAAAACCTTCCGTTTGAGGATATTTCATTCGCAAAAATCGACCACCACAGGGAAATGCGATTCGGATTCCCGGAAGTCATTTTTTGCCAGAATAAAACACCTGAGCAGGTAGCAATTATCTCGGAAAAAATAATTAAGCAAGGTTCCAATCTCCTTGCTACTAAAGCATCCTCAAAAATATTCGAGTCAGTAAAGAAATACATTCCAGACGTGGAATATAACGAAACCGCAGGTACAATTACATATATAAATAATAAAATTAAAAAATTACCAGGCAAAGTATTAATTGTAACCGCAGGCACATCAGATATTCCGGTTGCTTCAGAAAGCCTTGTTACCGGCGAAATGCTCGGTCTTGATATTACAATGATAAATGATATCGGCGTTGCTGGTATACATAGATTGATGGAATTCAGAAATGAATTTATTTCAGCTTCGGTTATAATAGTAATCGCCGGCATGGAAGGCGCCCTTGCTTCGGTTATTGCAGGTCTTATCCAGTCGCCTGTAATTGCCGTTCCCACATCTATAGGGTATGGCGCTTCTTTTAACGGGATTAGTCCCCTTCTGGGAATGCTGAACTCCTGCGTACCGGGTATTGCAGTAATGAATATCGACAACGGGTTCGGCGCAGCGTCACTTGCATTTAAAATACTAAACTCTCTTGACAAGCTTAAAACCACTGACTAAAATTAAATCTAATTCTTCGCCTGAGAAACTAATTTTAAAACTATTCGTTTTATTGATAATTTTATATCTTTTGGATTTGTGCCCGCCATGTGGGCAGGAGCGTATTGCCGACGAAGAGTATTGATTTTAAAAATTTTAATATCCATCGTGATCAGTAATTTTATGAAGAAAAGCGTATTTTTCGATATACAATTAGGAGCATCAGGCGACATGCTTATCGGCTCCCTTCTGGATATTGGATCAGATTCCAATGAATTAAAAAATATGCTTTTCAAATTGAAGCTGCCTAATTGGACAATATCCCCAAAAAAAATAATCAGGCACAATATAGCCGGCACGCTGGCCGACATCTCCTGTAAAGATGATTCCCATCATAGAAATCTGAATGATATGCGTACTATTGTAACAAAAAGCGGATTACCAGAAAACATTACCAACAATATCATAAAAATATTTGAAAATCTCGCGAATGCCGAAGCAAAAGTACACGGTAAGAAACCGGATGAGATTCACTTTCACGAAATAGGAGCAATCGATTCCATAATTGATATTTCAGCATTCTGTATACTGATGGATATAATACCTATAGATAAAATATATTATAACACATTCAATCTCGGCAGTGGTACAATAAAATGCTCACACGGTGAAATACCGCTTCCTGCACCTGCTACAGCCGAATTAATAAAAAATCATAGATCCACCCTAACTGATAAAAAAGGCGAGCTAGTCACTCCCACTGCTGCTGCTATTCTGACAACGCTGGGCATCCAGACCATGCCGGCCGATTTTATCATACTTGAAAGCGGAATCGGATTCGGTACACGGGACTATCCGTTTGCCAGTTTTACACGGGCGTTTATAATCGAAAATCTGAATAAATACGAAAATGTTCAGCAGATAGAATGCAATATTGATGACATGAACCCGCAATTATATCCGGTTATTATTGAAATGTTATTTGATGCCGGCGCTCTGGATGCATATACAAGCGCAATTTCCATGAAAAAAGGAAGGCCTGCAATCCTATTGACTGTAATTGCCAATATTGAAAAAATCCCCCACTTAAGTGAAATTATCTACAGTCAAACAACAACACTCGGAATAAGATTATTTAATATAACCAGAGACAAGCTGCATAGAGAATATGAAACAGTATCGGCTTTTGGGGAAAAAATTAAAGTGAAGATAGGTTATTTAAATAACAACGCAGTAAATATTCAGCCTGAATTCGAAGACTGCAGGGCCGCCGCGAATAAGGCAAAAATTCCATTAAAAGAAGTGATTGCCGAAGCAATACACCAATATAAAATAAAAGAAAAATAAAAATTCTAATTATTTTTTCCTGGACATTTCAAGCGCGCTCAATTCGCTTGCGGAAAAAATCTGGTCAATATCAAGTATAACGACAAACTCCTCGGAAACTTTGGCAATGCCTACAATATATCTGCCGGAAATCCCTTTGACAATTGCAGGCGGCGGTTCAATGTCATCCGATTCTACTTTTACAACATGGCTCACAGAATCTATCGCAAGACCAACTTCCTTTCCTTTTATTTTCACTACTATAGATCTGGTGGCGTTTGAAGTTCTGTTTACTTCGATTCCAAACCTTTTACTCAGATCTACGATCGGTAATATTTTACCGCGAAGATCGATCACTCCCAGAATAAATTCCGAGGCTTTGGGCAGAGTAGTAATCTTAGGCAGATTTAAAATTTCCTGTACCTTAAGAATATCAACGCCATATTCCTCTTTACCAATTTTAAAACAAACAATCTGAATGGATGAACTTGATTTATCTTTACTCTCTTTATTTCTCATTATAATTACCTTATAACGTTTAATTGTACAAAGAGTCTCTTATAAAATATAATATCCGTATATATAGAATACCACACCTGCAATTAAAAATAAAAGCATTTTTATTATATTCAGGCGTTTTTCTCTATAATAAACATCCAGCAGTCCAACAAATATTCCAATAAATGCAGAAAGAACCCCTAAGGTAACAAAACTATGATTAAAAATATATATTGCAACGCAGAGAAAAACACCTGCTATAATGTCAATAATATCGCTTAAATAGGAACCTCTTGTTTCTTTTTTGGCAGCCGATTCTTTTTCAGCATCAATTGCATAACTCGGAATAAAATCCCTTCTTTTCACCTGCCCGGGATCTTTCGGAGCCTGCTCATTACGATAAGGGAACCTGTCACGCGTCTTAAGCCCTATTCCGTAATTATTGCCAATAAGCCGTATAACATCACTATTTGGAATAGTGTTGAATATTTCAGCCCTTTTGCTGAATTTCTGATGTAAATCGGAAACTCTGCCTGAAGTAGCGTTCCTTTCAACAGTAATCTTTCCATTGTTTATTACTGAATAATACGGATTGCCTCCTTCATCCTTATCCTCAATATACAGACGTATTCTTTTTTCTTTTAAATCGAAATCAACTCTTAGATATTCGTTATCATCAGTAGTTGTATATAAAGTCCTGTTATATCCTCTTATTTCCGAAGGTCTTCTTCTCCAGAAGTATTCTTTTGATTTTGGCTTATAAACCGGATTTACATTTCTCATTATTATTTAATGTAAAAAAAATATAATAAGACTTAAATATAATATTTATTTCTTTTTATGTCGATTCCGTCTTCTGCGTTTGTCTCTCTTATGCTTGGATATTTTTGCTTTTCTTCTTTTTCTACCGCAGGGCACTTCGTATACTCCTTTAATTTAAATTATATGAATCATGTTTTTACTCATTGAGTAATTTACATTGAAATATAAGCAATTCTTTTTTATTAATTTTTAAAGCTGTTCATGTTCATCAGGAACAGCTTTAAATCCAATATACATACCGTTAATTTATTTATTTTCCCATTCATCAATGTTCGAATAGGGAATTGGTTTTGCAGGCAAAATTGTCGATACCGCGTGTTTATAAATTAAATTTTGTTTTTTATCAACTTCAAGCAATATAGTAAAATTATCAAAGCTTAACACTCTCCCTTTAATAGGAACACCATTTACTAAATAAATGGTCAAAGCAATTTTTTCTTTCCGGGACACATTTAAAAATGAATCCTGCAGATTTTTTATTTGTTTTGACATTTCCCCACCCTTTCTATATTTTTATATTTTGTGTGGAACTTAAAAACATATTAAGCATATTTTTTATTTTTTGAATATCGCAACTCTCAATCCATTGAATTTTCTTATTGCGCCTGAACCATGTCATCTGTCTTTTTGCAAATTTTTTTGTTTCGGTTTTTATTTTTTCAATCGCGTCTTTCAGCTCTAACTCACCATCCAGGTATCTGTTTATCTCCAAATAACCTATAGACTGCATGGACTTTAAATCAGGGCCGTAACCCATCTTTCTCAGCTGAGTTACTTCATCAATGAGACCGGATTTTACCATATAATCGACTCTTTGATCAATTCTTTTCTTTAAAATTTCACGATCTGAATATAGCCCTATATACACAGTCTCCGCGGATTCATGAGCCACTTTATTATTAAAATAACCGCTTAAGGGTTTTCCTGTCTCTCTATACACTTCCAGGCCTCTTAAAATACGTTGTTTATCATTAAAATGAATCCTTTGAGAAAATGCATAATCGTATCTTTTCAACTCTTCATATAGAGATGCAAGACCGTGCACTTTTAATTCAAGTTTTAATTGTTTCTTTATGGATTCATTGATATCGGGGATCTCAGATAAACCAATAAAAAAAGAATCGATATAAAATGGTGTGCCCCCGACAAACAAAGGATATTTTTTTTTTAATAATATTTGATCACATGATTCTTTCACATATCTGCAGAAGTCACCTGCTGTAAAATTAAAATCAGGATCAACTATATCGATCAGATGATGCTTAACAATTTCCCTGTCTTTAAGAGCAGGTTTACTGCTTCCAATATCTAAATATCTATAAACCTGAACGGAATCAGCTGAAATGATCTCAAAATTATTATCAACTATTTTTAATGATACATCGGTTTTGCCGACTCCGGTTGGGCCGAGTATAATAATAGCTTTAATTGAGTTAAGTCCTATTCCGGAATTGATTTCATATCTTTATAAAATATGCTGAGTAAAAAAATCTTTTCAAATGAACAATAATTACTCTTCAGCCTTACCAGCTATATATTCAAATTTTACTTTTTCTTCCAGCATTAAATTTAGTGCTTTAATGACTATCTTTTGATTTTCTTCTTCTTTATAACCTTTAACATTCGCGATTTTTTCAATGGTTTTCATGGCAGCTTTTGAAAAAACATATTTATTTCCATTAAATGATAATAATTTATCTAATGATACTTGCAATATTTTTCTCCTTATAAATCAAAATAAACCTAAAATTTTAATGAGACTGTTGTAGTTTTACATAATTCAGCTCTCAATATCGCTTTAAAATCCAAAAGCGACTCTTCTAAATCGTTGTTGATTATAATATAATCATAACTTTTTACTTTTTGCAACTCTTTTAACGCATTTTGAACGCGAGTATTTATCTCCTCTTCGGTATCGGTGCCCCTGTTTTTCAATCTGCTCTTTAAAACTTCAATTGAAGGAGGGACTATAAAAATAAAAACAGCTCTGCTGAGTATATTCTTTAATTTTTCAGCACCCTGAACATCAACATCAAATAAAGGAATCTTTCCGATTGAAATAATTCTGTCAAATTCTTTTTTTGTAATACCGTAGTAATTTTTATGGACTGAAGACCATTCAATAAGCTCATTATTCTGTATTTTTTTCTTAAAATCAGCTGACGATATAAAATAATAACTTTTTCCGTCTATCTCCCCCATTCTTGCTTTTCTGGTTGTAGTTGAAATGACAAATTCGCATCTATTGTCCTCAGCTAATAATCTGTTGATTATTGTTGTCTTGCCGGCTCCTGAGGGAGCAGATACAACAATTGTTAGTTTATTCTTCTGTTTGATCATGACTTGCAAGTCTGTTTGCAATAGTCTCCGGCTGCATCGCGGACAGAATAACATGGGAAGAATCCATTATAATAATCGCCCTTGTTTTTCTCCCGTGTGTAGCATCAATTAATACTTCATTTTCTTTGGCTTCCTCGCGAATTCTTTTGCCGGAAGCAGACATAGGAGTAATAACAGCTATTATTCTTTCAGCAACAACCGCGTTGCCGAATCCAATGTTAATTAATGTTGCTCTCATATATTTATTGATATCTTAAATAATTGAATTTAATGACTTGTAGATTAGGCAGAAATATTAAAAAAGCCACACTTTTCCAGAATAATGAAAAATCTGATTTTAAGAAATACCCTTACATTATATTCCGTGAATGTTCCCGTATTTTATCTATATGATTCTTCATATTTACTACCATAAAGGAAATGCCTGAATCATTAGCTTTTGATGATATTGTATTTGCTTCCCTGAACATCTCCTGAGCTAAAAAATCGAGTTTTTTGCCTACCTGTCCATTTTCATCCATCAACGACTTAAATTTTTTAATATGATCATTTAAACGGACGATCTCTTCATTTATATCAATTTTATCTGCAAGAATTGCAACTTCAGTATATAGCCGCACGTCATTAACTAATTTACCGGTAAGGGATTCAATATTTTTTTTCAATTTATTGAACAATATTTTCGATATATCTTTATATTGTTCTTTTATTTTTATCAAATGTCCGGATATCTCGTTTAACGAATGCTGTATGTCTTTTTTTACCGCGACGCCTTCTTTAATCCGCATTTTTATAGTTTTATCAATTATAGAATTAAGTGTATTATATATAATATCATGAGAATGCCTGGAAAGCAGGGTTTTAGCAGTGTGCACCACATTATCAAAAGAAAAAAGAACATCTCCCGAAAAAAAATTATCTGTTTTAAAATCTTTTTCAATATCCTTTAATTCTGTATAATACTTTTTTAAAATCTGTTTATTGATAGCAACCGATTTTTCTTCCATCCAGTCAAATATATCTATTGTTAAAACAATTTTTCCTCTAGTGAATTTATTTTTTAAAATTTGAGTTATATCATTTTCATCTTTTCTAAGTAATTTAGGCAAATTAATATAGATTTCCAGAAATTTTGAATTTAACGATTTTATTTCAATAGAAAAAGAAAATTGAGGAGTACTTTTTTCTATATAGCCGTAACCGGTCATGCTTTCCATATATTGAAGGCCTATATTATATTGATTTGTTTGTTTAAATATTTTATTCTGACTGCGCCCGTATCCATATAAAAATCTATTGTACGGCCGAATTCCCCTCCCAGTTCCTCGGCTATAATTCTTATCTTTAAATCAGTTAATGTATTCTTCACACTTATAGCATTGCTTTGTCCAATATTCATAAAACTGCTTTTCTGGGAAAAATTGAACATTGTTGCACCGCCTATTATCTTCGCGGTAATGAAATCGGCATTTGCACCTTTTTTATGCATCTTTTCGAGCAGTATAGGGATTGCCGTATCCGCATATTTTTTCTTATTCGAATTTATATCATTCATTTTGGGAAGCATAATATGCGAAAGGCCGCCGATTTTATTTTTATTATCGTATAAACAAACTCCAATACAGGATCCGAGAATTGTCCGTAAAATATCCGGCGGTTCAGCGACCTCAAGTTCCGCAATACCAACTGTCAATAGTTTAAAGGTCAATTCATCCACCTTTAGGAATATAAATAGGAGTATCTAGTACTTTTTTATATACGAAATCATCAGAAATAGTATGAATTGTTTCTGAATGGCCTAAAAACAAATAACCCACTTTGGATATTGATCTGTAGAATCCTGAAAGTAATCGTCTTTGATGATCTTTATCGAAATATATCATTACATTTCTGCAGAAAATAATATCCAAATCAGGGGGATATGTATCCTTAAACAAATTCAGCATTTTAAAACTGACAATGTGTTTAATTTCATCTTTTATTTTAAACAAATCCGGATTTTGACTATCATGATTAAAATATTTTTTTAATAATTCCGGCCTGACCTTATCAATTCTTCTGCCCGAATATTCACCTTGCTTTGCAAAGTCCAATACAGAAACCGCAATATCGCTTGCAATTATTTCGACATGCCAGTCGCGGAACATAGGCATTAATTCAAATATACAAATAGCGATTGTATATGGCTCTTCTCCTGTTGAACAGCCAGCACTCCATATTCTCAATTTTTTTTTGCTTTGGTTTTTTTTGGCGATATCCGGTAAGCATTCTGATTGTAAAGCTTCAAACTGTTTTTCATTTCTAAAAAAGTATGTCTCATTTGTAGACACTACATCCAGCAATGCTTCAATTTCTTTCGAACGATCGGGAAGATTTTCAATATAATTATAGTAATCAATATACGTATTCAGATTTAAGGCCTTAAGTCTTTTTCTGAGTCTGTTTGATAATAAAGTTATTTTAACACTTTTTAAAAAAATGCCGCTCTCTTCATAGATAAGTTTGGCAAATTTTTCAAATTCTTTTTCAGTTAATCTGCTGATATTATCGATTCCGTTCATAGAAGTAAGAATATATTGTATATTTTAGTATTTTAATTTTATAATATTATTACTGCCTGTATTAATGCCTGGATAAAAAATCATTTTAAAAATCTGCCGGATATTTTTTATACAGTGTTATTCAAATCAAGAACCAGTTTAATTTCACCAATAGGAATCCCTGAACATTCACAAATCAACTCAGCAGGATAACCCTCGTTAAATAATTCGGAAATCAATAAATATTTATCTTTAGCGGCCATAAAAAGTTCTTTTAATTTTGCTTGAGACAATTCAAGTGAGTTATCTTCTGCTGAAATGTTATCACAAGAAATTGTTTTATCCCCGGCTTCAATAATATCATTTTTAATGGCGTGCGTATTGACATGTAAAATATCCGCAGGATTTTTATCATATATTTCACGGTTATCATTTATTTCATAAGTATGGCCTTTCTTATCATACAAACCATGCGTATCTGTTTTATTTCCTGTGATAGATTTATATACTTTATTAAATCTCACTTTTATTTGTGAATAATATTTTGATATCAAACTAAAATTATTCATCTCACTATTCAAAGTATCATTTTTGGCAAATATTTTATTCCCCTCTCTTATTTCCATCTCATCAGCCATATTTCCATTACTTATTACATTTATTCTGGTTTCAGAGGTCTCTACATCTACTGATCTTAATTCTTTTTCCGTACTTCTTTGATTATCACTCTTAAATTCTCCTATTTTTTGGTCAATATTGGTTAAAGTTCCTGACTTTTCTAATATTTTTTTCAAATAATCAATTCTATTCTCAAGTATGGTAATATTCCTTTCAGCTGTTTCATTAAACTCACTTATTATTTCATCAATTTCTCTTTTTAGCCTCTTTTCCCTGTAATCAGATGCGTGCTTTTCTAATTTTAGTCTTAATATTAAATAAAATACTGTCCCCATTATAATATTAATTAAAATAAGTAAAATAAATTCCATGGATCCATTTTCCCGTTAGCTCGATTTTTATTGCACATGAATTCAATTCTATGCATACAACCTGAACTATATTATCTTTTAACATCTATTCTAAGGCCAATATTTGTCTGTTTCAATAGATTTGCTTTTTCTTCAGAATTATCATTATTGTCAGCATCTTCATGCTGATGTCCTTTATCCTTTTTTTGTTTCTGTCTCTCCTCTCTCATTATTAAAGTCTTTTCAGCATGTTTATTTTCTTCTAGTTTATTCCTTATTCTTCTTGCTTCCTCTTCGGCATTTTTTTCCAATATATGCTCGCCGTGGATATAAGCCGCTGATCTGCCATGTTCACCTTTGGCGATCTCATGTAAATGCGCAATGTTTGTTTGAACATCAATCGGTTTAATTGTCATACGAGACTCCTTACTGCTTTCTTTTTAACCTCGTATAAGCCATCATCTTTGTTTGATCATCAGTGAATTTAGGAGGTTCATATTCGAAAATTTTTATGCTATCATTCTCCATACTGATTTTAACATGTGAGTACTGATCTCTGACGGAAAATTTTTCGTCTTTGATATGAATATCAACACCAGGATATATGCATTGTTCCGCGCAAACCTTGCCTTTCTGTTCTAGTATATTTAAATATGCTTTTAATTCCTCAAGTTCAATAGTAATCTCCTGTATTCTGCCTGTTAGCTTTTGTTTTTGGGATAATAATTTATTATATAATTCTTCTTTATCCGCAGGCAATTTTTGTCCGGAACCTGCCCTATGAATTTTTAATGTATTCAGATCCAGATTTAATTTTTCAAGTTCATCGTTCGACTCTTTAAGAACTGTTCTCAAATCTGTCATTTGCTGCAGAACTTTAGGATTTATACCTACGCTGATTTCTGTTTTAGTAAAAGTATCAGAGCCTAAATATCTCGCGTTAACCTCCTCACCTGCCCGAATAACACCGCCCATAATTTTCGCCCTACGACCAGTGCAAATTATCCTTGAGCCGGCATCTACATTTGAGTGTAATATTCCTTCGGGAACAATTACATCTTTTTCCACAATAACATTTGCAGATTGGATAAATTTCGCATATATAGAACCGCCGGTGGACTCAATTTTTGCTTCTTCTCTGCCCACAATACCCTGTCTGACAATTATATTACCTTCAGCTTCCAGAAAAGCTTTCTGCACCGATCCCCTTACTTCAATGTTGCCGGCAGATTTGACGATAAAATTATCCTGGACATTGCCCGTGATAAGCACTGATCCGAGAAATACAATGTTTCCGGTTTCAAGGGATACATCTCCCTTAACAATATGAACCGGATCGACGCTTATTTTTGAATGCTGATATACTACCTGACCATTTATTTCAGCCGTCAGTTCAAGGCCGTCTTCTGAAAGTATTGTACCTTTCCCGTATTTTAACGCTATATCCTTCCCTGATTTTGCCGGAAGAACTCTGTTAGTAACTGTTCTGCCCGGGACTCCCTCCTCCAGGGGTACTTTTACAGCAAGAAGCTGGCCTACGACTACATTCTCTAATAAATCCAAATCCTTAAAATCCACCTGGCCCTTTTCGTCCTCTTCAAATACGGTTCTGGATTTGTCTATCCTTACTTTATAGTCAATATATGCATCTCTTCCGTGTTTTGGCTTAACACCTTCTGCGCCTACAAGAACAGATGAGTAATCCATATCATCCAGATATTTGGCTATTTGTTCTTCATTGATCCCTGTAACTACACCGGCCTGTTTAAGTGATTCTATAACATCATCAACATCCAAATGTCTGCCGGAAAAACGAGGTTTTGCAATTTTAACATAAACCTTCATTTCATCATCAGACATTTCTATCGATAATCTACTGTCGTTTTCAGGATTAGGTATCCACTCTCCGATCTTAACAGGTTTGCCCGATCTGGAGGATACGGCTTTTTCTATCTTTTTATTATCAACATTCGATATCCTAAGAATATTTAATTGTTCCCTAACATCCGATAGTTCGATTCTTTTACCCCTGCCCTTAGGTGCAGACACAGTAAGCCATATTCCCGATTTTGATACTCTAATTTTACATTTGCCGTCTATATTCTCGCCGCTTTTAATTAATTGAATGTCGTCTCCGATCGAAACCTTTGAAAGCTTCTTTTCAATATCAAGTACATCCTTATATTGGCCGCCTGATTCCGATTGTCTTACCAGTAAATGATACGGTTTACGGCCTATTCCCAATAAACCGGGGGTTCCTTTTTCCAGTATTTCATAATCGAGCATAGATATGTCTGCATTTAATTCACGCGAGGCAAGCTCAAGCGCCTGCTTAACGGAATCGGCAAATACCTCTACATCATTGCCTGAAGAACTATCCTGGCCTTCATCTTCGATGTTTTTTAAAAAATTTTTTAAGTTGCTCATATTACCCATCCAACGCAGCTTCCCAAAATAATTCCGAATTTTCCGGAACAATTAATTTTTCCGGGAAGATCTTATCCAACGATGTTGGATTTTATCCGACCAAGCCTTCCCCGCAATCTCATTATCGCCTTAGTATGAAGCTGCGATACTCTGCTTTCGGTTACATCGAGGACAGCGCCTATTTCTTTTAACGTAAGGTCTTCATAATAATATAGAACAATTACTTTTTTTTCTTTATCCGGAAGTTTCTTAATAGCATCAACAATATGGTCTCTGATTTCCTCTTTTTCAATTAAAACATCCGGATTCATATTTTCAGGAGCTTCAAGAGTTTCTATAATAGATAACTCATCGCTGTCATCTCCCAAATACCATATATCATTTAGAGATAAAATTGACGCACCGCTTAATTTATTAAGTAATATCTGGAATTCCTCGCCGGTAACGCCCATCTCCTTTGCTATTTCTTCATCTTCTACTGTCCTTCCTAACTTATTTTCAAGTTCTGATATCACTAATTCAATTTGTTTGGCTTTTTGACGAATGGATCTTGGTACCCAGTCAATTGATCTTAGTTCGTCAAATATAGCCCCCCTGACCCTGGTCATTGCATATGTTTTAAATTTTATGCCTCTGCTTGGATCAAATTTATTAATTGCATCTATAAGCCCGAAAATTCCATAAGCTATTAAATCTTCAAACTCAACATTTTGCGGCATGCTCATCGAAATTTTTCCTGCTACATATTTGACAAGCGGAGCATATTTAATAACAAAATAGTCGCGGATTTTCTGATCATTTGTTTTAACGAAGTTTTTCCATAGATCGTCTTCGTCTATATTATCATAATTAATTTTTGCTTTTAATTCTTTATTTTCTTTTTTCATAATAATTTATTCATCTCTTTTCATCATAGTCCTAATCGCCTGAGCCGCGATTTTAGGCTCATATTTAATTTTATTATCTTTGAAACCACTATGACTGACTGCGCCGGGAGTCATATCAGCGTTTAAAGAAGAACTACTATCTATTTTATCTATGGTATTAAATTGGCTTTCCAAGTCAGTGTCAGTTCTGTTAGCAGCTAGATTTTCATTGATTTCTGAAAATTCAGCCGTATCCGAACTCATATTACCAAGGTTATCACCTTCAGCTTTTTCATAACTTTTTTCATTCGAACTATCTACATTAATATCAGCGCTTTCATTATTAAATATTGAATTTATAATCTGATAAATTTCCGGAACAAATTTTTTAATTATAAATAAGCATATAAATCCCACTATTGATAATATAATCGCAGTTATGAAAGCTCTAAACAGGATCACGGAGATGCTGTTGCCTGAAAAAAAACCTGCGAATAAAGATAATACCAGACCAGTTAAACCAAATCCCATAGCTGCCAAGTATTCAATATTAATATTTTTCAGAGTAATCATAATATATCAATAGTATATCAAATTTACTTACAGGATGATTTAATTCCTGGTATATAATTAATTCTATCAATTGAAACACAGGTGATTTTTTACCGCCTATGACGGGAAAAAAGGATATTCACCAGAAACTAATTAAGTATATATAAGTAATAATCAACAAATCAAGTTATTTTTACTAAATCATCACCTTCTTCTTCGGATGAAAACAGATTTTTAAAGAAAGCTGTCATTCCGGAACCTTTCCGCGGATTGATTTCCTTATTGGCAATTCTATTCGCAATCATAAAAACACAGGCCGCTGCTTTTGACTTTGGATAGCTGATTATAAACGGCTTCTGATTCCTGACTGATTTCGGCACATATATATCCTCAAAAATAAATCCCAGGTTTTCAACTTTCATGTTTAGAAATTGACCGGCTATAGTTATAACCCGCTGGGCTACTCTTTTGCCTTCCGAAACAGAACTGACCCTATTAACAATCAATTTAACCGATTTATCAGGCGACTGTGAAGCAATGGATTTTATTATTCCGTATGCATCTGTAATTGCAGTGGGTTCCGGGGTGGTAACTACGAGAACATCATCAGCAGCAATCACAAAACGCAGTACGTTCTGCGATACTCCAGCGCCAGTATCAATGATCATAAAATCATCCGTATCAAGTTCAGATACGGATTGAATAAAGTCACCGATTTGTTTTGAATCCAGATTGGCAAGCTGATGAAATCCCGATGCTCCGGCAATTATTTTAATGCCTTCGGGAATATCTATAACAATATCCTTAAGTTTTTTCTTGCCTTTGATTACATGATATAAATTAAATTTCGGGATAATCCCCAGAATAACGTTAATATTCGCTAATCCCAAATCAGCATCCAAAAGAGTAACAGAAGATCCGCCCTGCGCTAATGCGATGGCGAGGCTTACAGCAACGCTCGATTTACCGACTCCGCCTTTACCGCTCGTTATGGCTATGGTTCTTGTCTTACACTCTCTTTTATTTTGAATTACTAATTTCCTTAGATTCGAAGCTTGATCCACTTTAACCTCCGGCATATGTTGATTCTCCGATGATCATATCTACGATTTTATTCGGCTCGGCAACATAAATATCGTTCGGCACTTCCTGGCCGTTAGTATAATATGATATAGGCTTTTTAAACGTGTCCGCGACATTGATTACACTGCCGATGTACGAAGATTCATCGACTTTTGTTATAATTACGCTGTTAAAATTAATCTTACCGAATGCCTTAAAAATATCCTTTAAATCATTTTTCTTCGTATTGGCGCTTACGCATAATATTTTTTCAAAATCAAATTCAACCATATCTGCGTAACTTTTTATTTCAGATATTTTTAAATCGTTCTTATGACTTCTGCCGGAAGTATCAACTAAAATTATTTCCGACTTTTCATTATTGATTATATCTTTAAATGCTTTCTGATCATTAACAACATGGATAGGTATTTTCATTATTCCGGCATACTTTTTCAACTGTTCTGTCGCTGCTATTCTATATGTGTCGATCGTAACAAACGCCACTTTATAATCTTCACGAAGTGCATAAATAGCTCCCAGCTTGGCCATTGTTGTTGTTTTACCGACTCCGGTCGGGCCAATGAACATAATTACTTTTTTCTTAATTCCTTTCTTTATGGGCCCGTATGTTATGATTTTACTTTTTAATAAATCCTTAAGGCTTTTTTCGATTTTATATCTGTCTTTCATATCATCTGGGCTGATAGTTTTTTTTATCTCATCAATTAAAAAATTACGCTCATTTAAATCAAAATCATTATCTCGCAGAATATTTATGTATGGTTTAACAAATTCATCTTCTTCATGTGAGTTTGGGAACGTGCTTCTATTATTATTACCATCTTCTAAAAGCATTTTTAGAGTTGCTTTTATTTCTTCAAATTCCTTTTCAAATTTTTTATAATCCGGAATACTTTCTTTATTAAAAGTGCCTGTCTCTGATTTAATTCTACTGTTTTGATGCAAGCCTGAAGATATTAGCGGGGCAGAATTCCTATCCAGAATATTATCTATAACCGGTTGTGCGATTTCTTTTTTAATACCGGCATTTAATATATTTTTAATTTGTATTTGCTCCTTCTGCGCATTCCTAAGGCTTTCTTTAATAGCTTCAGAATCTCCGACAGTGTAATCGACAAGACTTTTTTTAACAGATTTAATTTTGGAATTATTCCTCTCGGGAATAGCGGCTGTCAATTCCACGAGATTTTTCGCGAATAATTTTGAGTTTAGAATACCGCCTTCTTTTACATACCTGTGGCTGACAGGGATAGCATCTTCTCCATAATCCATACGAAGCTTCATCATTGCTTCATTATAAGTCGCTGATTTTATTTTTACATATTTCATTTAAGCACTCTCCTAAAAAAAATATTTTATGCTGCTGATGATAACAATGCCGAGCCGATTATATTAACCCGGATATCCGGAGTAATTTCATTATATGAAAGGACTACTGAATCGGGAAGTTCTCTTTCTATTAATGAAAAAGTAACGTTTCTGATTCTGGGTGAAACAAGAAAAATCGGCATAAACCCATGCTCTTTAGCGCTGTTATAAGCTTTAATCACGGAATCCATAATCCTTCTGTGAATATCCGGATCAATACTTAAAATGCTGCCTTCCACCGGATCTTCATGAATAGACGAAGCGATTAAATCTTCAATCTCCGGATCAAGGCTGATTGTTGAAATAGAATTATCTTTATCTGCATGAGATTTGCATATCTGGCGCGCTAAAGCAGCCCTGACATATTCTGTAAGCAGCCCGATATTTCTATTTGTGCGGTCTGCATAGCTGGCGATAGTTTCAAGTATTGTTACCATATTTCTTATCGATACCCTCTCCCTGAGCAGATTCTGGAGTACATTCTGTATCTCACCAAGGGTCATCTTTTTTTCGGTCAATAATTCGTCAACAACCATCGGATAATCGCGCTTGATATTATCAATAAGCTGTTTGACTTCCTGTCTTCCAAGTATCTCGTCCGCATGCCTCTTAATCAGCTCTGTGAGATGTGTTGCTATGATGGTAGGGCAGTCTACCACAGTGTAACCTTTTTTCTCAGCGTCATCTCTCGAGTCCGTATTTATCCAGATAGCCTTTAATCCGAACACCGGCTCAACAAACTCATCTCCCTGTATTCTTTCCTCAACCGTACCGGGATCCATTGCCATAAGCTTCCCCACCTGCAGCTTTCCGCTGCCGACCTCGACTCCTTTAATCAATATTGAATAAAGTGAAGCGTCCAGTTCCATGTTATCCCTTATCCTTATAGGCGGTACGATCAATCCCATATCCAATGCCGATCTTCTTCTGATATTAGTAATCCTGTCGAGCAATGTTCCGCCCTGTTCAGGATCGACAAGCGGTATCAGGCTGTATCCTATCTCAACTTCAAGCGGGTCAACCTGGATTAAGGGCAATACCGACTCGGGTTTATGCTCTTTAAGCTTTGCCTCTTTCTCATCCTGGACAAACTTTTCAGATTCCTTTTCCTTCGCTTTAAGCATAAAATATCCGAGTGTCCCGAGACCAGCTGCAATCACTAATGTCGTGATAGTAGGGAAACCCGGTATAACCGCCGATGCGCCGATTGCTGCTGCTGAAATTAATAAGGCTTTTGGCTGTGAACCGATCTGCTGTGCGATATCTTCTCCGAGACTTTCTTCGGATATAGCGCGGGTCACTATTATACCGGTTGCGGTTGTAATAAGAAGAGACGGAATCTGATTTACAAGGGCATCGCCGATGCTAAGCAAGGTATACGTTTTTAACGCGAGTTGAAAATTTTCACCCCTTAAAACCATGCCTATAATAAACCCGCCAATGATATTAATTAGAGTAATAACAATGCCTACTTTAACGTCTCCCTGTACAAATTTGGAAGCTCCGTCCATTGCTCCATAAAAATCAGCCTCTTTTCTCAGTTCGCTTCTTCTCAAACGGGCTTCATCTTCGGTAATTAAACCGTTGGAGAGATCAGAGTCAATGCTCATCTGCTTACCCGGCATAGCGTCCAATGTAAATCTTGCCGCTACTTCCGCTGTCCGAGTCGCACCTTTGGTTATTACAATAAATTGTACTGCAATAAGAATTGTAACAATAATAAAACCTACTACGTAATTTCCGCTTACAACAAAATCCCCGAATGCTCTGATGATTTTTCCGTCAAAAGCCGCACCGTTTAAAAGAATAAGACGCGTTGAAGATACGTTCAGTGCAAGTCTGAAAACAGTCGTTACCAAAAGAAGAGTAGGAAATATGGAAAAATCAAAAGCTCTCTTAACAAACATCACTATCATTAATATGAGCAGCCCTGTCATAATGCTGATTGTTAAAAAAAAGTCCAAAAGAAATGTCGGCAATGGAATTATAAGCATTGCGACAATTGTAATGATACCGATACCGATAAGAACATCGGTTTTCTGCATCCATTTGATATTGTCAGTTACGAGCGAAGAGAATCCCCCCTTCCCTTTTTCTGCCATAAATACTACTCCCTAAAAATTTTGCGCTTTAGCCTTAAAATCCTGATTAGTCTTATGCTTATAAAATTCTGCATATACCAATGAAACTGCGTAAAAAAGCTTTTCCGGTATAAAATCGCCGATATCAAGCGTATAATATAATTCCTGCGCCAGAGGACGATTTTCAATTATCATTATGTTATTGTCTCTTGCTATCTGTCGTATTTTAAGCGCCATGCTATCTAAACCCTTAGCCAGGACTTTAGGAGCCTCCATAATAAGATTATCATACATAAGAGCAACCGCGAAATGAGTCGGGTTGGTTATTATAACATCCGCTTTAGGCACTTCTTTTATCATATTCCTTGTAGCAATTTCTCTCTGCATTTCTTTAAGTCTTGCCCTTATGTAAGGATCGCCGACAGTTTCCTTCAATTCCTCTTTTAATTCTTCTTTTGTCATTTTCAAGGACTCGATAAATTCTCTTTTCTGGAAATAATAATCCGGAATTGAAAGGATAAGCAATACAACAGAAGTCCAGAGAATGATTTTTAAAGTGATTATAGCTATTGATTCAAAAGCAAGGCCTACAGATAAATCCGGGGTTTTTAAGATAATACCAAAGTCAGTTTTAATTATTAAATAAGCAATCAATCCGATGGCAGCAACCTTAAACAAAGTCTTAAAAAGATTCATGGCTATCTGTTTGGATAAAAATGTCTTTTTAAGAATAGTTGACGGATCAAACTTAATTTTGCTCCAATCTAATTTCAAGGGATGCGTAGAAATCTGAAAGCCTACCTGTGCTACGTTGCCGAGAATCGCAGCAATGAAAACTGCTGCGAATATCGGCATAAGCGTTTTAGTAAAAAACATAATTATGTGGGCAAACTCTAATATTATACTTCTTTCTGTAATTTCAAATTTCGAAAAAGAACCCAGATAATGAATACTCATCTGTACAACATTATGATATATCCATGATCCGAGAAAAAATATTACCAGGATTCCGAAGATAACAACAATAGACTGAGGAAGCTCTATTGTTTTTGCAACCTGACCTTTTTCTCTTGCTTCTCTAAGCTTTTTCTCTGTAGGCTCTTCTGTTCTGCCCTCATCTTCCGCCGCAAAAAGCTGCAAATCGAACGAAAAATTTCGAAGATCCCTTTGAAGAAAAAACTGCAGTGTATTTATTTTTAATAATTCTATCATTTTGTTTCTGTTACATATTATTAATCAGCTTTTCCAATATACCAGAATATTGGAAATAAACTGGAATGATCTCTCAAGCGATACATACATTATCCGGATAATAAGCGGACTTATCACTATTAAGACACCGAAAGCAACAGCGATTTTTAACGGGAATCCAAGCATTAATATATTCATCTGAGGGGCAACCTTAGCCAGTATTCCAAGGCTGACCTCAACCAGAAAAACAGTCGCCAATACCGGTAATGCTATTTTTAAAGCCACTACAAACATCCCTGAAATGGAATAAACCACATATTTTATTAAAGAATCGTATACGCTTTCTCCAAATCCAATCAGCGGCACCAGTTCATAGGAACGATATATCGCTTTTATAAGAAAGTGATGGCCGTTTATTACCAGAAAAATCAGAAGTCCGATCAGATTCTTCAATTGACCAACCAGCGGAATCGAAACCTGAGCAAGCGGATCCATCACTTCGCTGAAACCGAATCCAACCAGCACCGAGTAATATTCACCTGCAAGCTGGAAAGCCGTAAATATAATCGATACAAGAAATCCCAGATACAACCCGATCAAAACCTCTTTTAAGATCAATAAAGAATATCCTCCTATGTCGCCGGGGATAACATAACCATCCTTTGCTATTACAGGGAATATTACTAAAGTTATTAAAAAAGCAATTAATGCCTTTACTTTAAAAGGGATAACCCCACTTGAAAAAAATGGGGCTATTATCATCATTGCATTCATTCTCATCATTATCAGTAAAAAAACCTGAAAATGATATACA
>JAFGSG010000010.1 GCA_016934735.1 Spirochaetota bacterium
AACCTTTCTTTCAATAAGTTTTGCCCTCATAATATTCAGATCTTTAGCTATGGATCCATCGATTAATGTATCACCAATCCTGATCACAATGCCTCCCAGAATAGATTCATCAATGAATTCTTCTATTACTACTTCCTTTTTTAATTTATTGCTTATTGAATTCACTATTCCTTTCAAAACATCAGCTTCAAGTTTAACGCTTGTGATTATCTTAACCTTCTGCCTGTTGTTTTTCTGATCTATTAAATCAATTAAATTTTTGTTAATTTCAGGTGCAAGTGACTGACGGTCATTGTCTATAAGAACACTTAAAAAGTTGACCATTTCCGGGCAGAACTTATCCGAAAATAACTTCCCTATCAGTTCTTTCTTTTTGTCTTTAGATATAACAGGAGCATTGAGATAGAGCATCAGTTCTTTATCCTGCTGAATCAATTCCGCAAGAAAACCGAGCTCTTCTTCGATACGGGGCAGAATGTTATTCTCCACACCGATATCAAGCAATGCGCCTGCGTATACTTTAGCCACTTCCTTGTCAGCCACTATTCTATACCTTGATTTTTAGTATAATAATTATAAGTTACTGAATACTATCAACTTTACTGAGAGCATCTTTAACAATAGCTTCCTGATCTTCCGGTTTTAAATTCTTAACAATAATTTTTGACGCAATATCAGTAGCTATATTTACAATTTCAAGTTTAAGCTCGCCCAGTGCTCGTTCTTTTGCCGTGTTGATCTCTCTCTTGGCCCGTTCGGTTATATCGCCGGCTTCCTGGCCTGCTTTTGCAATAATCTCGGAACGTATCTTTTCAGCATTTACCTTGCCTTCCGCAATTATTTTCGCGGTCTCATCTTTCGCGTTGTCCAGTATTTCCTTGTTTTTATTAAGGACAGCTTCCGCTTCCAGACGGGCCTTTTCAGCTTTTTCGATATCCCCGCGCAGTTTTTCGGCTCTTGAATCAAGAGAATTGACAATAGGTTTCCAGGCTGCTTTCCAGAGTATAAGAACCAGCACAATAAAGGTAATTATAGTCCATAACAACAGACCCGGGTCGAGCTTCAACAAACCTTCTTTTAAGGCATCCATAAAAATTACCTGCTTTTAAATTTGTGTCTTACTTTGTTGCCAGCATAAACATAATAACTAATGCAAAGAAAGTAAAACCTTCAATAAGAGCAGCGGCGATGATCATTGCTACCCGCAGATCGCCTAATACTTCCGGCTGTCTGGACATACTCTCAAAAGCAGCACTTGCCAGTTTAGAAATGCCCATAGCTGCACCGAATACTATTATACCGGATCCTAAGCCTCCGGCAAGATAAGCCATAGTTAGACTTTCCATTTACGCCTCCTGTAAAAATTATATTGTTTTATAATTCATCTAATATCAAAAATTCTGATATTATTATAGTGCAATATTAAAAAAAAACAAAACCGGTACGCATCAATGGGCATGCAGGGATGACCCGATGAACATTGCCGAAAGAGATGTAAAAATATATGCCTGAATGAACGCAACTAAAAGCTCAAGAAAATATATCATCAATGCTCCGGCGACAGATCCTATACCCACCCAGTATGACTGAAACATCATAACAAGATATAAAAAAATAATTACAACAACATGTCCGCCTGTCATATTTGCAAAAAGACGGATGGTGAGTGAAAAGGGCTTAATAAAAAGACTTACTATTTCTATTGGCAACATCAAGACATACAAAGCGGCCGGAACTCCATGAGGCACAAGTCCTATAAAATAACTCAAAGGCCCCTGTTTAATAATGCCGACTCCTATAATTCCGAGCAGTGTCAGCAGTGCCAGGCCGGCCGTAACAGCAAGATTTCCGGTGGAAGTCCGAAGCCCGGGGATTAGCCCCATAAGATTTGATAATAATATAAAAAAGAATAGAGTGCAGAAGTAAGGCATTGCCTTTTTTGCATAATGATGATCAAAATTAGGGGCTACAATATCATCGTGAACATAACTGACCAGAGCTTCCCACATATTCACCCATTTTGACCGGGAAACGGTTTCTTTCTTTAAAGCTCTTGCCACAGGAACAAAAATTACAATAAGCAATACTGCAACCAGCCACATCATCAGAACCAGACTCGTTATTCTCATATCGAAAATACCGAAAAGCTTCTCGTTTAATAAATGTTCATTAATATAACTGATTGGCCAGAAATGAGGAAGGTTGTCACCGAGATGATGGACAACCATTGCGCCGACTGATTCTTCTTCGCCGTGGCCGCCTTCGGCCGAGGCCGGCAAGAAGTTTATAATTTGAAGAAGACGGAACATTATCAGTATCCTTTCTTTTTAAATTATTTAAAAATTACAGCCATTTGGTTTTATTTTCGTTATTGTTATTACTCTTTTCTTCTTTTGAATCTTTGTCCATCTGCCGAAGACCGCTTATAAGATTATAAAGGCCGCTGCCGAATCCTAAAACAGCACCCAGTGCCGTAAACAGCGGGCCGGTCTTCATATAATTGTCTAATTTATAACCGCCATATACAAAAAGTACCATAAAAAAGGCGAGTTGAATGCCAAGCGTTGAATACGCAAAGACAGATTTTATAGTATTCCTGTTACTCAAAATAAAGCAGCAATATTATACTGAATGCTTGCATAAAGGCATTCAATTCAGCATAAATATTATTATTTTTTTACAACGAAGCCATAGTTACAAAAAACAATTATTACGTCAATAAAAAATATATGATTTGGCAAAGAAAAAAATTTTTTACTTCTTCAGCGATATTTATGTCCGGAAACAAATATTGAGATATAATAAAAAATTTTCCCGGCTCCATAATATTCATAATAAAATAATATCTACGTCAGCCGTAATTTTAAATAAAGAAGGCTGTCTTATGCGATAGAATATTATCTTACAAGATCAGAATTAACAACATTTTTATTTTATTTATTATATGTAAAGCAGATTTAAACGGCGGCCGACAATAAATTTGTAACCGAAAAAATATCAAGGACGATGTTATGAAACTATCCGCAGAGCTTATAAAATCCGAAAAAGAATATATTGCCAGATGCCCTGAATTAGACATAAACTGTTACGGTTGCGATAAAAACGAGGCTGTCAGGCGCCTGCGGAGCGTTATACGTTTTTATATATCTTCTGCCAAGGAACTTGGCCTTGAAATAAATGAATTAACAGCGATTTACCTGAACGGTGAAACAGAACATGAAAACCATATAGACCCGAACCGCTCAAGTTCCGTGAATTAAAAAAGTAACCGCTTACAAATATCCCAAAGACCGATCTGTTACCTGTCACCCTCCAACTGCGATTCATCCAGTTCGAATGCATATTCCTGCAGGAGTTGTGCTGTCCAGCTCTTCCTTTTCTCCGATTTCTTTACATTCAACAGGTTTCTTTCTATTCTGTCTTTAACTGCTGTAAGTGGTTCAGGCTGTTTCACTCTTTTTTTGCCCTTGCTTAACATTTTGGAATACCTGCTTTCTTTATTTTTATCGTATTCCTCTTTTATTTCATTATATGAAATTTTTAAATCTGAAGAAAAAACTTTATTCATGTATTCTCTGGCAATAAGGCTGTCAGTCCTGGTCTGGATTTCTTTCGCATATTCAGGATCTTTATCAATTCCGGTAACCAGCGCTTCACGCTTTAAGATTTCTATCTGGAAGTAATTCCTGACCATATTTTTTTTCTGTTCATCCGTAATATTTATTTTCGGCTTATTAGTTGAATCCAATCCGTATTGTCTTAATTCATTCCGCTTCATAAAATCACCCGCAGTATAACTGACGTCCCCTATCTTAAACAAAACATCGTTTTTATTTTTGCCTGCGGTTTTATTTTCAAAGAATTTTACATCCGGCGCGCCGATTAATTTATCTATATATTCTTTCGCATAATTTCTTAACAGGCCGTTTTTAATATTCATTGCCTGATTTTTATTCTCAATGATCTTCTCAATATTTTTATCAGTCAGTTCTTCAGTATCTTCAACTTTAATGATATATACTCCTCTTCCGGGAACCACAACAGGTTCTTTTGTATATTCAGCCTTTTTAAGTGAAAAAGCAGCATCAGCGAATTCCTGCGGCATCATATTGTGTACTATAAATCCGATATCTCCGCCCTTTTGTTTGGAAAAATCTTCGGAGTACTGCTTTGCAAGTTCTTCAAACTTCCCGCCTTTGTTGAGTTTTTCAATTATATCTCTTGCTTTTGTTATGGTTTCATTTGTTCTTTTTTCAAGTTCCTGTTTGCCCAGGTTTACTCTTTTATTCTTCTGCTTCGGATCAATTTCGAAATCCTTTACCCTGAACATTATCTGCCTTACTTTAACTGCCGGTTCTTTAAAGTGCCCTTTTTCTTTTATTTCTTTATCGTAAAGTCTTTTAATTAAAATATTTTCAGTGAAAATATCACTGAAAAGCCGGAACTTTTCGTCTTTATCAAAACCTTCTTCTTTAGCTTTAGCTATCGTAAGAAGCTCAACTGCCATATTTTCAATTCTTTCTTTCTCTTTACTCTTGCTTTTAAGCAGAGTTTCCTTCGGGATACGTTTTGTTTCCAGCCATTTATAAAATTCTCCTCTGGTAATATTCCCGTCTTTATATGTTGCAAGAATATCACTGTCTCCTTTACATCCGATAATACTTGCGGCTAATACTATTATAAAAGTGCTAAAAAAAATTTTCATTATGGATTCTCCCAAATTTTAAAATATATATATTGACAAAATACATGGTCGGCATATTATGCAATAAGACAAAAAAATGAAAACTATTGATTCGGCGCATATATATATTACTGATAAAATCTGTGTCAATAATAAATTATTCATATTATTATACCTGTTTCGGGCTGATGTTCAATGAATGACAAAAAAAAATACTTAAGTAAACTCACTAGGATTCTTACGCGTGAAGAAATGGGAAGATTTCTCGTCGATACGGATAGCTTAATAGATACAGGTTATAAATATTTGGAAAGCGAAGAATTCAAAAAGGCATTTATAATATTCAGTATGATCATCAGGATTAATGGGATTGATCCCGACAGCCTGAACGGGCTGGGCGTGGCTCTCTGCGAATTGGGCAGGCTAAAGACATCCAAAACCGTACTGGAAAAAACTGTAGAACTATATCCGGATGATGCGATTACACTTGCCAATATCGCCGGTGTTTACTGGGACGAAGGCGAAATTGAAAAAGCGATCTATTATTACAGCAGATCACTGGACTATGACCAATCCATTACAGAAACTCATCTGAACTTAATAAATCTCTATTATGAACAAGGCTGTCTTTTTAATGCCTATATTGCATGCCTTAATCTCTTAAATATTTTTCCGGATAACATACAGGCAAAAGAAACAAGAGATGATTTAATAATAGATCTCGGAATATGCATTTATTAGCAACCCGCATAGCAAAATGGGCGTATATAATTAGCCGATAAACTTCAAACAGGTTTTAAAAAAGTATGTCAAAAGGATAATACTTAAGAGCTCATCTCTTTTGAAGACAGTTCCTCAAGATCGAATTTCCAGTACCGGCCTTCTTTTACAAAATTCAGCTCCATCCCATTCTCGACCCTTACAACTGCTGTCCTGTCCCTGACATCAACACCGATAATTTTATGTTTTAAAATTTCCCTGAATAAATCATCTTCGGTCATTGTGGCTATAAAAAGCTGTATGTTTAGATAATCTTTTATTGAAAGATTCCTTAAGCCGTCAACGCTTGTGTTGAACTTTTTACTTAGTGCTTTAAGCTGGGAATCATTCATCGATGAGATCATTTTAATTATTGCCCGGATTTTCTCTTTGCTTCTTTCCGAAAGCAGTTTTTCTATTTGTTCAGTATTAGAGTTAATATAAGCGTTTTTGAAAGAATCAAATGCCTCCTCAGGAGAACGCGGGCCTTCTGCCTTGCATGAAACAAAGAGCACGGATGCCGTTAAACAAATAATACATATCCTTAATAAATACATTTGAATCCTTTATCTCCTTTGTCAATGATCATGTTATCTATAAGCCTTGTTGTGCCGAAAAATGCCGCTATTGCGATCACTGATTTGTTTTCGATTCTGTCAACCGGTTGAAGCGTATCGTAAGAAGTAATGGAAACATAATCCACTTTGTCAGGTTTGCCTTCCTCTATTATCTGCTTCATTTTTTGTAATATTACCGAAGCGCCGGCTTCTCCGGATTCGATCATGCTTTCTGCTGCCTGAAGGCTTCTGTGTATCGCGAGCGCGCGATTCCGCTGTTCGGGAGAAAGATGCTTGTTCCGCGAGCTCATTGCAAGCCCTTCCTTTTCTCTTATTGTTGGCGCAATTATGATCCTGACCGGGAAATTGAGATCATAAACCATTTTTTCAATGCCGGCTGCCTGCTGAATATCTTTTTGTCCGAACACGGAAACATCGGGCTGTACAATATTAAATAATTTGCTTACCACGGTGAACACTCCCCGAAAATGCCCTTCTCTGAAAGCGCCGCACAGATGATCTGTTAGAGTCAGCACATCCACATAAGTAAGCCTGTCTCTGTACATCTCTTCGTCATCCGGCAGGAACACAAGTTCCACTCCGGCGCTTTCCGCAAGTTTAAGGTCGCGCTCAGTTTCGCGGGGATAGTTCTCAAAGTCCTTCTTATCATTGAACTGTATCTTGTTTACGAATATACTCATTACCTGGAAGTCGGTATGCTTTTTGGAAATTTCTACAAGCGAGAGATGCCCTTCGTGAAGATAGCCCATAGTGGGCACAAAGCCTATTCTTTTGCCTGCTTTCTTTTGCGCTGATATAATCTTTCTTACTTCTTCTATTGAATTTGCAACCAGCATAAAATTCTCCTGTATTTCAATCCGGAATCAGCTATTTATATAAAATCATATTTTCGAGATGAGTTCTAATAAAAATTATGTTTAACCAGTGTCAAGTTTATAATTGCAGCAATGGTCTGCTATAATACCGGCAAAATTTATCATTCCTGAAAAACAGGATAAGTTTACAGGCTTATATCCCTGCCCTTAATCGCTTCATTGACCTTTTTAGCAAGTTCATCCAGATTGAAAGGTTTTTGAATAAAATGAACACCGTCATCCAGCACACCATGATGAGCAATTGTATTTGAGGTGTAACCTGACATAAAAAGGACTTTTATCCCGGGTTTTACTGCGTTAATTCTATCCCTTAATTCTTTGCCGTTCATACCGGGCATTATAACATCGGTTATAAGCAGATCAACGGGCATTTTATTATTTTCACAAAATAACAATACTTCAGCAGGGGTTTCAGGAGCAATTACTTTATATCCTATTTTTTCCAGCAATGCAGTGATAATTGTGCGCAACATAACATTATCTTCAGCCAATAGGATTAACCCGGTAGCCGGACTTACGGACATCTCCTCTTTACCGGCTTTTTCCCCGGCTTCACTCTCCCCAGCTTCTTCTTTCGGAAAATAAATACGGAATGTGGTCCCTTGCCCGGGTTCGCTGTAAACATTGATGGATCCGTTGTTCTGTTTGATAATACCGAATATTGTAGCAAGCCCGAGTCCGGTACCCCTACCGATCTCTTTAGTTGTAAAGAATGGTTCAAAAAGATGCATCTGAATATCCTTGTCCATTCCAATTCCATTATCGCTGATACTGAATAAAACATACTTTCCAGGCGCGATATCAATGTGTTCGCGGTAGTATTCGTCACTGATGTTCACATTTCCAGTCTCAATGGTCAGCTTTCCGCCTTCAGGCATTGCATCGCGGGCATTGACAACTAAATTCATAATGATCTGGTCAAACTGTGACGGGTCAAGCCTGATATTCCAGATATCTTTTTCAGGATGAAAACTAAATTCTATGTCCTCGCCAATAAGCCTGGCAAGCGTCTCCTGTTTATCCCTGATCAGATTGTTGATGTTTATAGAGACAGGCGCAATGATCTGTTTTCTCGAAAATGCCAGAAGCTGACGGGTAACGTCCCTGGCCTGAGTTGCTGCCTTTTCAATTGCGTTTAAATCCTTCAGGAGGATATCATCGGGTTTTGATCGTAATTTTATTAATTCGATATAGCCGAGAATTACGCTCAGCATATTATTGAAATCATGCGCTACGACGCCGGCCAGACGGCCGATCGATTCCATCTTCTGCGCCTGGAACAATTGCGCTTCCAGCCTGGCTTTTTCTTCTTCAGCCAGTTTGCTGCCAGTGATATCCTGAGCCATACCCACACAATAGAGAGGATGGCCGTTTGCATCCAGAACAGCTGACCCGACTGACAAATGCCAGCGCCATGTTCCGTCCATGTGTTTAATGCGATACTCCACTCCATGCTGAGGCTGTCCGGTGATAAGCGCTTTTTCCAGCAGTTCTCCGCAGGCCGCAACATCTTCCGGATGTACGAAAAATGAAAAGTGCCGTCCCAGAACTTCCGTAACAGTATGGCCGAGCAGCCGGGTCCATGCAGGAGAAACGAATGTAAAAATGCCTTCCGGAGACAGGGTATATATTATTTCGCTGGCATTATCTACAATATTTCGCAGGCGCTCCTCGCTCGCCCTGAGTGTTTCCGCCGCTTTCTTCTGGTCAGTTATATCGCGAATGGCAGAAAAGCGGATCGTTCCGCTTTCTATATCAACGGAACGAGCTCTGGTCTCTACAGGGAAAACAGTTCCATTCTTCCTTAATGCCAGATGTTCATATGGTTCAATGCGATCCTCATGTATTGACCGTGCAACAAGTTCGCGATGCTCAGGAGCCACGTAGTTGATTACGGCCGTACCGATCATTTCATTTCGATCATAACCAAGTAAATCGGCCAGCTGGCTGTTCATATCCGTTAAAATACCCTGTTTAATAAGCCCAATGCCTTCAAAGGAAGCCTCTGCAAGCGTTCGGAACCGTCTCTCACTTTCTTTAAGAGCAGCTTCTCCCTTTTTTATTTCCTGCAACTGCTGCTCAAGCCCTTTATAACTCTGTTTCAGCTGTTGTGTCATGCTGCCGAAAGCCTCTGTCAGCGCCACAACTTCCTTCGGCCCGCTTACAGGAGCCACTATTCCCTTCCCGCCTGATGCGATCTGCGTTGCCGTTTCTGTCAGGTGCACCAGAGGAGTGGCCAGCCGGCGGGCTATATACACACCCAGCATGCCTGCCAATACCATAATAGCCAGGAAGATTCCTATTGTAATAAATATAATTCTTATAACCTGCCCGTAAGCTTCTGCCCAGCGTAATTCGGTCACAACAGCCAAGTCCGGCCCCCACAGAGGGAAATATGTCCCGACCACGAGTTCACCGGTAATCCCGTAATAGATTTTTGTTCCTATTGTACGGCTGCCCCTGGGGCTACGGATAAATTCGCTGACTGCTTTAAGATGGCCTACATTCTCTATTTTCAAGACACGCGCCGGATCACTAAAGGCGATAAGCTGGCCGAACCTGTCAACCACATACGCTTTCCCCGTATCGCCTACCTGAATTCTGTCTACAAGATCCCACATGAATTTTAAATTGACTTCAGCAATAACGGATCCCTGAAATTCACGGATGACATTAAAAATTGGAACCGCAATTATTATTAATGGTTCACTGGTAGCCGGATCAATATAAACAGGGCTGAAATATACTTTCCGTATGTCCTGAACAAGAAGGATCTGGGCAAGCCGGCTTGTGATTTGTACCGATACCAGTGTTGAAAGACGGGAAGCATGACTTAATATTTCTTTTTGAGTATCCATTAAAAGCAGATGGCGGAATGCCGGCTGAAGTCCCAAAAGGCCTTCCAGCAGTTTCTTTTGCTGCTTATGAGTGATTACAAAGGGATCATTGAACCAGACCATTGTCCTCATTGCGCTGATTTTATCCTGAATAAAACCGCTGACTTCTTTTGCAGCATCCTTGGCGATATTATGCTGGCTTTCTGCAATGATTATCTTTTGGGAGCGTATATAAAATATAAGCTGAAGGCCGCCCGATACAAAGAGGGCAGCGACAGTGACAATCAGAAATGCCAGTATCAGTGTAGTGGTTAAACTGAATGATGTTTTGGATCTTTTCGGCTTATCATTCACAAGAATACTCCGTTATAAAAAGGCGATTTTAATTATAAATCAAAATATAATTTCTTCCAAGCAATTTTTCCCGGCCCCGTCAATATAATTGCTTATACTGATAAAATTCTCTAAGGAGAATTTTTAATACAAGTTATATTAAAAATAATTTTTCTTTTTATTCATTCCGCAGGAACATGTGATCTGTTTCTCTTCGATTGTGCTATTTTAATAATGCCATCATTTGCTGCGGATCGGTTGCAGGAAGACTGCAGGTGAAGTTTGAACAGACATACGCGGCAGCACTGCCGCCGGTAGACTTATACTGCTTAACAAACGGCGCAATTTCCTCAATATCCTGCCGGGAATGGTTATCCGGATACAGGATAACGACTTTATTTGGTACGAATGCTTTTCTCAGTGCCATCAGCAATTCTTTAGTGTCCGGTTTATCAGGATCGCCGGCAATGACCACTTCGCTTGACGGCCCCAGATCGAAATCAAGTGCAGTAAGAAAATACGTAAAGGCCGCCGGGGCTGCTTCCGCCTCCGCGGAAAACGCCTTAAGTATTTCCATAGCTTTTGTGTCAAATAAAGGATCAGCCGTGATTTTTGCAAGGCGCAGAATATTTAAAAGCATGACAGAATTGCCGGAAGGGATCGCGCTGTCGTAAAATTCTTTCGGACGCGCCGGCAGTGCTTCCGCCTCTTCCGCTGTGAGAAAGAATCCGCCGTCCTTTTTATCCTGAAAATGATCTGATGCATAAGAGGTTAGATTCAGAGCTTTCTTTAAATACCCGGCATCAAAAACGGATTCATACAGCTCCAGCAGCGCCCATATAGTAAAAGCATAATCATCCAGCATTCCCACGATTGAAGCAATTCCGTCACGAAATCGATGCAGGAGTCCGCCTTCTTTAGTCTGAAGACTTTGAAGAATGAAATCCATAGCTTTAACTGCTGCGTCCGCATAAGCAGGCTCATCAAACACCTGGGCGCCTCTTGCCAGCGCAGCGATCATGAGGCCGTTCCAGTCTGTAAGAATTTTGTCGTCTCTGTGGGGACGCACCCGCTTTTCCCGGACCGCGAACAGCTTCTTACGAATATTCTCAATCTTTTCATTATCATCATACCGGAAATCTTTGCTATGATTTTCGGATACATGCTTCAAATGCGGAATAAAGCTGCCTGCCGTCATCTCCTGCATTCCGGGAATGGACTCATCGCTGCTGTGCCTGTAAAGCGATAAAAACAAATCCGACTCGTTTGCATCAAGTACGCTTTGCACCTCTCCGGAAGTCCACAGGTAGAATTTGCCTTCAATGCCCTCGCTGTCAGCATCCTCAGCACAGTAGAAACCGCCGTTTGGATCAGTCATATCCCGCAGGACATAACTGAATATCTCACGTACCGTATCTTCGTATTCCTTTTTTCCTGTTGCCTGGAACAACTCAATATAGGCCATTGCCATTAAAGCCTGATCATAAAGCATTTTTTCAAAATGCGGGACTGTCCATCTTTCGTCAGTGGAATACCTGTGAAAACCGAATCCTATCTGATCGTATATCCCGCCCCGCAGTATATTCCGGAGAGTATGTTCCACCATATGCAGAGCCTGAGCATCACCTGTCCTCTTCCAGTACCGGAGCAGGAAATAAAAATTGTGCGGCGAAGGAAATTTAGGCATGCGTCCGAATCCGCCGAATTCCCTGTCGAATATCTTTAGAAACGAGTCATATGCTTTATGCATAGCACTTTCTCCGATACCCTGCGCATTATCCTGCGGAGGCTGCTTCAGAGCTTCCATGATTCCTGCTATAGTAAACCGGATATCATCACGTTTAGTCTGCCAGATTGTCTGTATCCGCGGAATCAGTTCAAGCATGCCGATCTTCCCGTATTTTGTTTCTTTAGGAATATAGGTCGCGGCAAAAAACGGATTCTTATCCGCAGTCATAACAATGGTAAGCGGCCAGCCCCCGCTTTTAGTAATAAGCTGGCAGACTTTCATATATACTGCATCGATGTCGGGACGCTCTTCGCGGTCGACCTTTATGTTCACGAACACTCTATTCATAAGCACGGCTGTTTCTTCGTCTTCGAAGCACTCATGCGCCATCACATGGCACCAGTGGCATGTCGAATACCCAATGGACAGAAAAACAGGCTTATCCTCAAGACGGGCTTTTTCAAATGCTTCATCGCACCACGGGTACCAGTCGACCGGATTATCAGCATGCTGAAGCAGGTAAGGGCTTTTCTCGTATTGCAGTCTGTTAGCGGGCATATATTTCTCCTGAAAAAAAACTTAGAACTCAAATAGCCAAATTTAAATTGTCATAATTTACAATTTATCGAATATAAAACATAATTATGAGACAACTTGTAAATATGGTGATTAGCCGGTAATTCAGGCAGGAACAGTCAATCCTGCACAAATTACATTTTACACATTTATACGGATAATAATCAATGATTTTAAATTACGGGACGCCGCTCTTGAATACCCGAAAATAGACGTGGCATGCAAAACAAAATATTTTTCTTGCCATCTGTATATTATCTGGTCTATATTTACTGTCTATGCTGAATGAAAAAATCAGAGAATATACGCTTGATGAATGTATCTTTAAAAGGGCACTCGGGATCCGTAAACAGTCCTGCTGACGAAAGAATTAATCTGTATTCGCTTAATGCTAACATGATGATATAAATAATAAAAAGACATTATGATCTTATCAACCGTTATATTATCGATATCGTTTATTACATATATCTATTTCGGATTTTATGTCTTTTTCATGAATCCGGGATCCAAAACTAACAGGAGCTTTTTATATTTATGCCTGTCATTTTTTTTATGGAGCTTAAGTTATCTTCTTTTGAATATTACTTCAGGAAATAGCTTACTCATAAACAAGATAGCAAACATATCCAGGTTTATTTATGTGCCTTTATTATTCAGGTTTTTTATGCTTTTTACAGGTTACCTGAAAAAAATAAAATTATATTTTTTATTTAATGCTTTGATCTGGCTTATAACCTTATTTTACATTTTTTACAGCATATTTGACGAAAAAATCGAGACCCATTATTTTTCCGGATATTTGAATATATTCTCGCACATTATTTTCAACATCATCAATCTGTCCGGTGTGGCTGCCCTTGTTTTATGGGGAAAATTTTCAAAACTTAAAAGAGAAAAAAGACAGAGTCACATAATCATATTCGGCGCAATATTGACGATCGCGATTACTATTATTTCAGATTATATTTCAGATTTGATTAATCTGCCTGTCATTACTCCGTCCCTGGTCTTAATATGGTTTTTCTTCATCTTCTACGCTATTATTACAAATCAGTTTTTAGCCTTTATTCCTTCGTATATAAATCAGGATATTATCGACAATATTAATGAATCAATTATACTGCTGGATCATAATAAAAAAATAATATACGCGAATAACAGGACAAAATCAATAATAGACTTGTTTCTTTTCTCATAATATCGTATATATAATACTTGAGAATTTCCTATTTTAATCGGATTTTATAAGATTTATTC
>JAFGSG010000074.1 GCA_016934735.1 Spirochaetota bacterium
AGAGTTTTTATTGGTTCTCCAAATAAAAAACCTGATTTTTACCTTGATTTGTTCCCAATGGTTACATCAATATTTAATTATTAGAGGTAACCATAATTACATGGTGTTTACATAATATAAAATATGCTTTACTTCTACAGATTATTTTATAGTATACCTTTATCAAAGGTAAGTAAAATCACCGGAGGAATACTTTTATGGATAAACTGCATAACTGCAATATTGTGCTGCTTGGAGGTCTATACGGATCGGGAAAGACCGAGTTTGCTATAAAGCAATTCATGAACCGGTCAAGATACAGAATCAGCAGATCGGAGATAAGGCGATTATTATTTGAGATGACCAATTTCGGAAAGCAATGGACAGCGGATATGTTTAATGAAGAAGACGATGTACTTGTAAAACATGTTGAAAGAAAAATAATAGAGCATTATCTGCAAAACAAAAGGAATGTTCTGGTAATCAATACTTTTACCAGTGTTGAATCCAGAAAGCGTTTTATAACAATAGCCAAAGACATGAATAAATCTTTAGGCATTGTTTTTCTTGATGTTCCGGTAAATATCTGCCTGCAAAACAACGAAGCAAAATCATCAGGGGTTCCGGCTTATGTCGTACAGAAACTCAGCAATAAAAAAGTACTCCCATCAAAAAACGAGGGTTTCAGTGAAGTTTTAATTGTTACAAATCCAAATCCTTAACAGCTTTCGGCGAATCACCTGAGATAATAATTTTTTGCTTCTAATCAATTTCCGGGAACGGATTCCTCCACTGCCAGCCGGTTTTCCCGGTCTTTCTGAAATTTTCAAGCCTTCTTATTGTAAGCTCCGCAAAAATCGGGTCAACATCGAAAGTAACAACTTTACGCCCGAGCCTTTCGCCGGCTATTAAAGTAGTGCCGGAATGCGAAAAAAAATCCATTACAATATCGCCATTCTTACTGCTCGTTTCCATTATCCTTTCAATTGCTTTTAAAGGTTTTTGAGCATAGCAGCCGGGCACATTTTCCTCCATCCTGTAAAAAACCTGCTGTATGTCTATCCATACATTACCCGGCCGTATGTTTTCGGATCTGCTCCGCATTAAATTTTCCTGTCTCTCGCCGCGTACCACCTTGTAATATCCTTTTAAAACCTTTGGAATATCGGTATATACAACTTTAAATGACGGACCGCCCTTTGTGTAATGCAGAAGCTCCTGCCTTATCCACATCCAGTTTTTTTGAGTTCCGTACCCTCTTTGATTTCTGAGAGTTATAAAATTCTTGGATTTAAGCTCTTCGTATTCTCTCATCATGATCATAAAATCCGGTAAAGGCTTGAAGTCGTCCTTATAATCGGCCCCGAGCCAGATATAAAGATGAGCGTCGTCATTCATTACTTTCAATGCGTTGTTTACCCATGCGCGGGAAAAATCCATATAGCTTTGATGATCAATTTTAAATAAATTGTCAGTGTTGGCCTTGCCGACCAATACGTTATATGGAGGGTCATTGATTACAAGAGAAGCTTTTTGATCTAAAACTATTTTTTTTAGTTCACCGGCATCGGCAGCATTGAGAACACCTACTTTGTGCCCGCAGGAATCTTCCCATATGCCGCCCCTTTCAAGCCTGCAAAAAGGCAGGATTTTTTCCCTGAGCTCCCTGTCGGAATCAAGACGGCTTAATTTTTCGGTTGTCCGCTCTAAAGAGCCCGTATTGCCGTCTTCTAATTCCGGAAAGAGCTCAGGCGTATAATTTGTTCCGGTATCCAATAATAATTTCCCGGGCTTACTTTTTTGAGTCGGAAATTCCGCCCCATTCCCGCCATTTAAGTCCGGTCTTGTTTTCCCAGTCAGATTCAAATTTGTCCGTAAAGAAGCCATGCAGCTTTTCGAAAAGGCGTTTCCAGCCCGGTTCAAATTCATATTTCAGCACATCTTCAAGGAAAGGCACTATCTCTCCCAATTTTTCTTTAGGCAGATACGCACGGGCGCCAAGTTCATGGGAACGCTTTAAGGCTTCAGGAGATAATGCGTGTGCGGTTAACATAGCAACTCTAAAATTCTTTTTCACTGCCGCCTCCAGAAGCTCAAATCCCCTCACTCCCATAATATCAAGTATAATAATATCATAAGATTCGGATTTAATTTTTTTTATTGCTGTTTCATAACTGGAAGCCTTTTCAAGTTTACATTTAGGACAGACATCCATAATTTCTTCTTCAAGCACTGTTAAAACATCCGCCTCATCATCAACTGCGAGTATTTTTTTACCATCTAAAATATTACTGCTCATAAAATATCCCTCCAATTATATTATTTAAATAAAAGCCAATTAAATCCAAAATAAATATTTTATTAATAATTCTATTCCTCTAAAGGAGGAATCCGCACTTTAAAACTCGTTCCCACTCCTTCACAACTGGATAGATTTATAGTACCGTTCATCATTGTCAGTATGCTTTTTACACATGAGAGACCAAAGCCAAGTCCATCAGTGCTGCTTTCAGTTCTATTGGTCTCTTTTTGATGGAAAAAACGCGTAAAAATACTCTCCCGTTTTTCCTTCGGTATTCCATATCCGTCATCTTCGACAATCACCATAAGATCACTATCGCCACTAATGGCTATGGTAACCTTTTCGCGCCTGTGTTTAAGCGCATTGGTAAAAAGATTGCGTAAAATCTGCTGGATCTTTTTTCTATCGTGACAAAAAGGAGATGATTCATATTTGCCGCTAATATTGATGAAAATTCCCTGCTCCTTTAACTGGCGGCAGAATTCTTCATAACTGGATTCGAAAGAAAACTTTTCAGCATTACTAAGATCTACGATTTCCATTGCTTCGATAATGGAGTCTCTGATTATGTTCTGTATAGGGAACAGATCTTTTTTAAAAAGGCCTTCGTCTGATTTGTAAATTTCAATTATTTCATTCAGAAAATTCTGTGCTTTGTTTGAATTCCTGACAATCATGTTAAGGGTTTTCTGCTGTTTTTCGGTTATGGGGCCATACTTATCCGGTCTTTTCAGAAGCCCGTTAACGCTGGTAGACACTATTGACAGCACTCCTGTCAGATCGTGAATAAATAAATCTATAAGATAATCTTTATTATCCATAATTATTTCACCGTCTTATATTACAAAAATCCAAAAATGGCGCTTAATTACAACACTTTTTTATTAATTGGTAAAGAAACTATAAAAGTGCTGCCGCCTGAGGCTAAACAATCCTCATTACTTTTGCAGAATTCACACAAACTGATTTTTCCCGGACACATATCCTTGTCAGCCGGTATATATTTACAGCGCCTGCTTTCAAATGTTATTTGAAATCCGAACCGCTGTCCATATATTCTTCCGAGCATTAGATCAAGGCCCTTGCCGCCGGCGCCGAAATCGTATGGCTTTTTTGAACTGTATATATCCGTTTCCTGAGTATAAAAAAATCCGTCAAATATATGCCTCTGGTTCTCCTGGATTATACCTATACCGAAATCGTGGACTTTCAATAATATCTTGTCCTGGTCTTCCTCGAGAATGACGCGTATCAAACCGCCGTCGGGTGTATTCTCCACAGCATTTTTAAGGAGTCCTTCCAAAACAGTCTGTTGAACACCGGGTATAATCAGCATAGACAGTTTTCCCCGGTATTCAGTCTCAAAAGTTAATTCCCTGTGAGAACTGTATCTTTTTATTTTTTCAAGAATTTTATCTATAAAAGGCACTGCAGATACCTGCACCTCAGTGATGCGGCTGCCGTGCACGTTTGCCGAAATCCATTTTTTCACCATATCCCAATGCAGCTTTATTTCTATTGGGATTTCTGCTGTATCCTCCAGTTGTCTCCATTGCCGGTCCATTTCGCTTAATATAAGGCCTTTATCGACTTCCTGATAAGTTCTTATGATCTTATCCGTTTCCTGCTGAATTACGGAAAGCCGTTTTAAATGTTTTTCGAGCATTACAAATGAATTATCGAACTTGGTGAAAAGATCATTTTCCCCGAGTTTACGCTTCAATATTTTAACAATACCATGTATAACTGACAGCGGCGTTCGAAGTTCATGTGACAGATGATAGAGGGCTTTGTCTTTTGCGCGGCTCAATTGTTCAACTTCTTCCCTCGATTTTTCAAGGGCATTAAAACGGGCTCTTTGCAGCTGAGCCATTTCAATAAAAACTGCCGCGTGATTACTGAACATCTTTAGAAAGGTTTCATCTTCCTTTGTAAATATGCCGTTCTTTTTATTGGTGAGTTGTATTACACCTAATATTTTCCCTGATCTGCTGTAGCAGGGCATGCTTAACAGGGTTTTAGTGCGGTAATCTGTTTCTAAATCTGCCTGCCTGAAAAAACGCGGATCGGAATATGCATCCTTAAGATTTACTGTTTCCCCTGTACGGAAACAATATCCGGATACACCCTCTCCTGCCGGTATCCGGATCTTTTTCCCTTCAACCCCAGCTGCAACTATAGTCCAGAGATCGTCAGTCTTACGATCGTGAAGAAAAAGGTTGTACCGCTCTGCTTCCATTACTTCAGTAGCTTTTTTAGCAATTTGTATTATCATTTCTTCAAGATTGAGGTCTAAACCTATCAGCTGGCCAAGCTCAAAAAAAGAACGAAATATTTTTTGCATTGTTTTTTCGTCTTCATTCACTTTCTTTTTAATTTTTTTGCTTGTTCGTCTATAAGGGATGGTAATATCTTTGTTTGTTTGTTTTTTATGTAAAGCCTGCTTCTTATCCAAACTCATGCTATTTTTTATCTCTACTATAATAAAAATAATAAAAAATCAGAAGTGTCAAGCGGAAATTGTTTATTCAAATCAGATTGCTTTCATTTTTTATTATAGACATATTCCATTAAGTGAAATTACACAGAAAACCGGCGAAGTATTACAGCCGATTTCTAAATCGCACAAGGTCATGTCCTGTGTACGGACCGGATTACCAATGCAATTTAGCCTGAGTGTAATTGATTATATATATTTGATTCTATATAAAAGTCATAGAAAGTGGTTTTTGCATAAGCCGATTCTAGTGTAAAAAAATTCGCTGGTGCTATGATATTATAATATTTACCAGGCAAGTAAGTCGGGATTACTTAATTTTATCCGGCGACATATAGTTATCCGAAATCTTTTTAATAATTTCTTTCTCTATCCCGATATCCTTCCGGATCAGTTCCGCGATTATGCGGTTATTCCCGGTGTTAATTCTTTTCTCTCCGTATTCGTCAAGCCCGGAAATTATTTTCTCCAGAAGATCACGTTTATTTTCCCGCAGGAACTTTGCGGTTATGGCGAGTCTTAAATGACGACTCACCTCCGGTGCTAATTCAACAAGACGGGAGTCCTTATGCAAGCCTCCGATAAACGGAATCGGATCAGGAATCCCATTCTCTTCAAAAAAAGCAAAGCCTGCAGCCATAGCCTTTATTTCAGCAATAGACTCTTCGTTCCCGTCTGCGAAGAAGGATGCATGTTTAATATTTTTTATTGGAATATCGGTCTTAACGAGTTTCTTATCGTTAATATTCAGCGACATAATCGTGTCCGAACCCGGTAAACGCGTAAGAAAATTTGCGTTATCCACCCATTTTATGCCGTAGATTTTACCTGATAAAATTTCCTCGTTTTTTGTGTTGTAATTGTAAATCATCAGGTTGTCCCCTCTGCTGAAAATAATATTATTTCCGTCAGGGGACAATGAACGGAGCGAAGCATTACGAATCAGCTCAGTAAATGCTTTATTCTTTAAATTGTATGACAATATGCCGTCCCACCATTTGAACTTTCCCTCCGGGTTTTCGAAATGTGCACCAATAAATATCTGTTCTCCGCCGAAAGCCAGATTGATAGTAGAAGGATTTCTGTAGCTCAGATACGCATATTTGATCTCCGTAATATTCACATACATTTTTGTGATATTATTGCGGCTGAACAAATATAGCTTTTGAAGTTCACGGCGATAAGTTCCGCCGTCCGGAAATTTCGCGATACCCTTCGGCGGGTAACTTATATTATAAATAAGCACAAAGTAAGTTTCGTCCTTATGAGTACAATATGATGCGGTTTCAATTTTCACATTCGGTATTTCCGAATGGAAAAAAGCGAAATCAAGGGCATTGCCGACTGTTCCGCCTGAAATGCCAGGTTTATCTTGGCTGCTTTGCTGTTCAGTCAATGCCATAGACACTGATAATAAAATAATAAATAATATACCAATATTTATTCGACATTTTCTCATTACAGTTTTATTTTAAATTAAAATACCGGCCTCCATTTAAAAACCACGGCAGGAAATAAATCTAGTTGCCAATGCTTCTATATAATAATTCAAGAAATTTAAAGCAGTTTTTCAACAGCATTTTCATTGCAAAAAAATTTTAAATATTAAGGCGGGGTTAAAGGCAGAAATTACTGAATTATATTATACGGCAATGAAATCCTTCATCCCTGCCTTTGTCACTATGTCTTTAGGGATATCTGTTATCTTCTGGCTGCCGGTAAGGATCATTGCCTTTTCAAGTTCTTTTTTAAGAGTCTTCAGATAAAAAGACACGCCTTTATCGAGCATTCCTACTGCCGCGATTGTTACAGGCCGCCCTATAAGCACAAAGTCAGCGCCAAGCGCCAGAGCCTTGAGTACATCAACGCCTGTTCTGAACCCGCCGTCAATAAGAATGCGCGCGTGCCCATCTACAGCCTTTACTATATCCTCAAGCACATCCATTGATCCGGGCATCCCATCCAGAACGCGTCCGCCGTGATTGGAAACAATTATTCCGTGAGCTCCTGCTTCAACAGCCAGCTCAGCATCTTTTGGATTCATAATACCTTTAAGAATAAACGGGACCTGGGTGCTGGATATAAGCTCTTTCAGTTCATCAACGCTCTTGGGTCCCACGGACTGATTTTTCATGGCCATTGTTTTAAACACAACCGCATCAATATCCATGCCAACTGCAGCAGCCTGGCTTTTCTCTGCTTTCTTTATCCGCTTTATTATTTCTTTATTGTCGCTTCTTGGCTTGAATATGGGAACTCCCATGCCGTTGTTCTCGGCCAGAGCCTGCAGGCCGATTTTATATTTGTCCGGGGTTGCGCCGTCGCCGACAAATGCGATTGTGCCCGCGCTCAGACAGCCGGCAACAACAGCCCTGTTGTATTCCAGTTCATCAATAGCGCCGCAAAGATTGGTTACAGCACCTGTGATGGGAGCGGCCATTACAGGAAATGAAAGCGGGGTCCCGAAAAATGTGGTAGATGTATCCGGATTTGTTACGCTATGAATTACTCTTGTGTTAATTTTATAACGGTTAAGAGCGGACATATTCTCCCTGAACGATGATCCTGTGCCTATTCCGCCCATACCGGGAACCCCGGACGGACAATTTGCGCCATCGCAGGTTTTGCACGCATAGCATACTTTCTTGAACTTTTCCCTCGCAGCAAGCCTGATGCTTTCCATGGATATCTCCATATCCTGCACTATGTCAATCTTAAGCACTTCCCTGCTTTTGGCTACCGCCTGTTCAGCTTCTTCAAGCGTATTTGCAACTGCAATTATATGGCCTGCCTTTTCAACATTGGAACGCGGCTTCACTACCTTATCGCCTTTTTTAACATTAAGGAAAATCTCTGCAATGCCGGTAATCTTAAGAGCATCTTCGAGCCCGTTAATTTCCTTCACAATACCCGGCTCAGTAATTATTGCTCTTTCTATGCTTACTTTATTTCTGATTGGTTCAAGATTGCCCGGCTCCTGTCCGAGTGCGACCTCGATCGCTGCGCGCATCAGATCCACACCCGTAGAAAGAGGATAAGTATAGGCTGACATAAATCCTCCCGAAAGCCTTGCTGCCAGTTCGCCTATCTTGGGTCCTTCGGATGTGACTTTAATATCGCCTTTTGCTGCTCCCATGCTTATGCCCAGCGCTTTTATCCCCATCTTCATAACATCGCAGGCTTCTTCCTGCACTTTGGCCGGAAGATTTGACGGCATTGTATGGCCTATCTCCACAAAGTACGGTTCGAAATTAATTATTCTGTCCGCGACTCCTGTTATGGTAACCTCATTATTATATATGATAGCATCAATCGAAAGCTCAGGCCCTTCCATGAATTCTTCAATTAAAACTTCTCCGTTAGGCGAAGCTTCTTTCGCCCATTTAAAAGCATCAGACAGTACATTCCTGTCGTCAACGCGCATTACTCCCCGAGCTCCCATATTGCTCGACGGTTTTATTACGACCGGGAATCCAAGCTTTTTACACGCTGCCTTTGCCTCTGAAAGAGACCACACGGGATAAAACGAGGGGCACGGGACATTATGCTCCGTAAGCCTTGTCCTCATCTTTATTTTATTTGTAGCAGCTTCCGCGTCCTCGAATTTTATGCCGGGAAGATTAAGCGCATTTGCAACAGCTGCAACAGTCATTGAAGCATCAGTGCCTGCTGTAAGAACTCCGCTTATGGGAGTAAGCTGGTTCTGGGCTTTTGCCGCCCTCACTGAACCGTCAATATCACGCGTGCTCATCACAACAGGGATATCCGCATACTTCATACCCAATGCTTCGGGATTGTAATCCGTGACTATTGTGTTCAATCCCATTTTCTGTGCTGTTTGTATGACCGGGACCTGGAGAAGGCCTCCGCCTATTATCATTATGGATTTTTTCATTATAATACCTCCATGAGCAGGACAGAATCTCCGGAAGTTCCAGAAAAGAAAAAATATGTGAGATTATGTCCCGTTTACAATATAAAAAAGGATTAGTCAATTACAATATCGGCTTTTTTTATTTGAGTTATAATGAATAAAACAGCAGGATTTTTAAGTTTTTTTAATGAAATCTATCAGGAAGTCTCCAAAATATTTATTACTTTTTTAAGCCTAATAATTGACTAATTAATAATTTATTATTATATTCAATTGGTGTATTAAACAGTAGTTGATATTTTAAACAGTGTATGGCATTTTCAGTATTGCTGATTCATGGAAATATTTTATAAATCGGCAGCTAAGTCATACATATGCTGGATTAGCTGGGAAATTATTAAAAATATATTATCTGGACCGGAGTAAATAAAACAAGACTGAGGTATAATTTATGAAGATTAAAAGTGCTTATTGGATTTTTGTTCTAATATTTTCCATATCTTATTTAACTGCCTGCGGCGGAGGGTCATCTACTTCCGAGGGAACATCCGGCGCGCCGAAAATAGCTGTATCCCAAACAAACATCGACTTCTCCGGTACTGTTTTAAACTCTCTTCCTGAGTCCCGAACTATTACTGTAACAAATACCGGCGATGCCAATCTTATAATAGGCAATATTTCATCACCTGTTTCGCCATTTGAAATAAGCGACGATCAGTGCTCAAACACAACCATAAGGCCGAATCGGTCATCTTCAGTAACTGTCCGTTTCTCTCCAACGGAAGCAAACCCATTCAGCGGATCATTTTTTATACCTTCCAATGACCCGTACTCATCAGCAGTAAAAGTCAATTTAAAAGGAGAGGGATGCGGGCTCGATGTGCATATAAACCAGGTTGATACTTTAAGCTGCCCTAATATTTACGTAGATTTTACAGTAACTGATCAGGATGGTAATTTAATAACCGATTTAACAGCAGCTGACAATTTCCATATATATATAAATAATTTTGAACGGGCGGTTGAATACAATGAAAACTCCGCCAGAGACCCAATTTCGGTAATACTGACCCTGGATTATAGCAGCAGTTTAACAGCAAATTTATCCAATATTCAAACGGCAGCGGAAAATTTTATTAAGGATTATTTAACCGATACTGACGAGGCTGCTGTATGTAGATTTAAATCTATAATAGATTACTTCCCAAATTATAATCCATTTTTCATAAGTACAGATAGCACAGGGAAAGCTGCTTTAACAGGTTATATTTACACCACATTCTCAGCTACAGATGGAACGCTATTATATGATGCTATTTACTACTCAGTTGAAATGGCCTCTTATGGTTTAAAAGATAAAGTTATTATACTGCTGTCTGATGGAGCAAATACTACTGTTGGAGCATATGACTTAGATTCAGCAAAAAATTATGCTGCAACAATGGGGATTCCAATATTTTCAATTTATTATGTTGGTACTAATGGTCAACCAGGAATCATGCAAGACTTGGCAGATGATACCAACGGAAAATATTATACAACAGAAGGGACTTATGATCTGGAAGATATATTCCAGCAAATTAGATATGTTTTAACTGACAAATACACCTTACTTATCCCGGGAATTAACTGTGATGCAGAATCAATTGAGCTAGAAGTAAGGGTTACGTCCGGCGGGTTAACCGGAGTGGACAAAAAAATACTAGTATTACCTTAAAATTTAAATAAAAGAAACTTCTTAGTTAATAACTAATTTTCATTAATTAACAATGCCTTCAAACTCTGTGAAGGCATTGTACTAACACAAAGCTTATATTTAATTTTAAAAGCCTAAAATTCAAAATAAAAATTATTTCACTTTGCTATTACGACCTTCTCTGTTTCGTTTAAAATTATTTTTCCATCTCTCGCGCGCTTTGCCTCAAAACGAATATAGTAAAGCCCCACTCCGAGTTTTTTACGCGCTTTATTCTTTCCCGACCATCCGCCTTCCTTTATGTTCTGCCCGCCTTTGCGGAAACCGTTATCTATGAGTGTGGCAACGGGACGCCCTTTTATGTCGTAAGCCGTGATCGTTACATACGCATCATCCGAAAGATAATACGAAGGGTAGCACACAGGGTTTTTATCTGTCAGCACGTTGTTAAGTACGCGCGTAGGCCACGGCTTAAAAGTAGTGGGAGTCTGTACCATGAAGGTGTATTCGTAATTATTCGGATCCCCGTCACTTGTTGAATTAGTATCGGAATACGTCTCGGTGCCGCTTCGAATGGATTCAATTATGAACCTGCAAAACTGGCCTTCGATAAGGAATCTGTTTCCGCTCGGTATATATGCATCCCATGTATTTGGAGCAATCTTGGAGCAGGCAATTCGGTCATATGTTATAGTAGTGGTAAGGCCGGGCCCAATATATAAATCGCTTCCGGCAGACCCGGTTCCGTTGTCCTGCGCTAAAATAACATTTACACTGTCCGGCTGGTCACCTGCAGAAACAATGTAGACTCTTACACGGATAGAAGTTTTCCTCAATGGCCTGGCGGAAGCGTCAATTGGACCTGATGTCTCAAACCGGCTGATGGCGTACTCTGTTATTCCATCTGTGACGCTGGCTGAAATTTCCGTCGGGTTAGTTGTTATCTGGCCGTATCCCATGGGGGTCGGAGCTCCGGCATAAAGCGCGTCACTGTTATTCCCTGAATTAGGGATCGGGTGTTCGACTTCCTGACCGAAAACATCCACAGCAGTCATAAAATAATCGTACTGTGTTAGAGGCACTAATCCGGTTATTGTAGCAGTAGTCCTTGTTGGATCATTAAGATTATAAGTTCCGGTAGTGCCGTATCCGGGTGTACTTTGATCAACAATTGTCCATATGCCGCCAGGAGGATCAGATGCTCTGTAATAAATTCTGTATGAACCAAATGTACCGAAATCGCCGTCATATGGAGGATCCCCCAGTGCAGTTAAAGGCTGCCAATTCAATGTAAACGAAGTTGCAGTCACTGGATTTACTGTAAAGGAAGCTGCATCTGTAAACGGAGTCTCTCCTGATCCGGGAGGATCTCCATGATAATTTGGCGGAGGACCGTTCCTCCCCGGCGGGTCGTTGCGGTCCCAGAGAATTGCGGGACTTGCAACCTGGGTTATTTCTCCGGCAGTATCCTGCTCGCTGTCAAATACACTCCCGGATACAGCAGTCACCTGATATGAAATCGGTGTTGTTCGCCCGTCAGGGGTCTGTGCCAAAGCCGGATATTTAATATTCGCCGTGCCGGTATTGCCATTGTCCGGAATTGTTACAGTAAATGTTGGAAGAGTCCCGTCTGATACCGTAATTGTTGTAGTCCCGATCATATTTCCGCCGGTTAATTGTTTCGTTGCCTGAATAGTTACCAGCGTATTAGGAACGTTTACGCTTCTGTAATAAGTAGGTGGAGTAGTAATTCCTCCGCCGCCTGAAAAAGTGATGCCGGTAATTATTATATTATCGCATACCAGCGAAAGAGTATTTGTTGTGATTTCAGTAGCTGGGCCTGTATCCATTGATACACGGACGTCCCAGGTGTATGCTGTCGCTGAGACAGGTATGCTTGCGGCTGTTATCGCGAAGGTAAAATTTTCGACGTTTCCGGTATTGTTGATCGCAACGAGCGTACCGTTTCTGTAAAGAGCTATGTCTGTTGCAACATCAATTTCATCCGGTGCTTTTGATTCAACAGTGTCGGCTGCTGTCGCTCCTGTAACGTTATATACTATTGTACCTGTTACGTTAAAAGCGCTGTGATAGCCATTAATATATCCGTCAGCAGCAACACCGCTCTGCGCGAAATTGACAACGCGGATTGAGGAGCTTTTCCCAAAGGAAAAAGTAGCAATAGCATCATCAAAAGCAGTTGCACCATTAACATTAACAACAGTAGCAGTTACATTTCTACTCGCGGCTGGATAATCAGCTGAATCCCAACGGAATCTTACGGTAATTATAAAGTCAATGTTTGTATACACAGAAGTGTTATTAACAGCAGGAGCATCGAATATAACGCCTGATGTTGTTGTCGATGCTGGAGTATTGATGTTATAGAGAATATTTTCTCCGCTCGGAAATGTTATTTGAATTGTTGTCCAATCAGCTATTCCTGTTGCAGCTGTATCCACAGCCTGCACCCTAAACGTATAGGGCACTCCAGCAAGATAATACGAATTCCCGTTAGAAAGCGTAGTCGGAGGCGCGGGGGTCAGAGTAACCGATGATATTGCTGCATGAAGGGAGGCTGCTGGCAGCAAAAGAGATACTAATATAAAAATTATTCTTTTTTTCATGTTAATGAACATTAGATTATTTAAATTTATTCGTCAAGTACGAATGTCCAATAGAATAAATAAAATATCCGGACTTTTTACAACATTTTTTTATGCTTAATTCATAAAAAATCATCCCGGACTATTTATAATGCCGTTTATTACTGATATCGGTGCTATTGTATTTAAAAACGGCTTTGAAACGGAGTGGATATGTCTTTGAATGCCGGATGTGTCCGGCTTGTCAGTAATAGACGGCCTTTGGGCAGGTTTTGATCCCGCAGCAAAAATATCTTTCATATATTCCGATAAATAAAGATTATACCCGCTCATTTGCATATTACGCGCTTTTCTGATAAATTTATATTTTTCATC
>JAFGSG010000075.1 GCA_016934735.1 Spirochaetota bacterium
GGAATACGGAGCAAAGGGTGATTATACGCTTAATATGGCGCAGGGAAATGCGACCGGAGATTTTTTTTATTGGGTGACAGCCACTGTAGCAAAGCAGGCTCCTTATGACGTCTCAAAAAAGCTGGACAGATCGGAGCGTCGTGAATGGATTAACAAGTTTTTCCCTACAGATCTTGGTTATACTGTCAACGATACAAGTACTGCTGCCAGCACATATCTTAACGATACAGGCACATGGCCGCATTCGGAAAGCTTCAAATATAATGTTGCGTTTAAAACAGGTTATAAAATATTTGACGGGCTGGAGACAGGAATTAATGCCAACTATACACGAAGCGAAACGAAGAGATACAGTCTTGGTCTTTCGAATACCGAAAGTTATTCGTTTAACAGCGGAAGCGGGCACTATCAATGGGCAACTACTGACCCGACTCTGACTCTGAGTTCAACTGCATTCAACTGGAGCGATGTCTATAGCGTAAATGCATCCCCATATGCTGCTTTTCAAAGCGGTAATTTCGATATAAAGGCAAATGTATTTTATATTTTTACTTACGAATATCTTGATGCGTACATTGATGCTGATGAGACTACAGCCATGACAAATTGGGGCGGGGCACATTCAAACTGGAATAATACATCTTCAGGATTCAATGTATTCCCGTCATATAAGATAACCGCCTGGAATAAAATAAATTCATCTGTATTATTCCGCTGGGATAAGCATGAAGAAAAACAGCAGGCTGATCCACAATTTATTGCTTCCGGTACTGGCTTAAGATCATATAATTTTGCTGACTATGACTGGTTTACTGCAAAACTTGTAACAGCGAAACAGCTTACAATTGCACTGGAAGATGAGATCAGCCTTAGGAAAGCAATAAATGTTCCGGTAGAAATAAGCGCTGGAATTTCATATGATGCTCAGAAAATGGATACATATAAAGCAAGATCAAATCAGGGAAGCGGTTCTTCCATAACTTACGGAAGCCTTGATGATAAGTATATTGTAGAAGAGGACTCCACAATATGGGGTTCAAGAGATTCTTTTAATCCTGTAGTCGGACTTACTTATGAGCCCTTAAAGGATTTCTTATTATTGCGTGCTTCTTATTCACAGAAGACCAAACTCCCTACCATGGCTCAATGCGCCAGTGTCAGATCGGAAGATGAAGATATAGGTTTGAAGCCTGAAAAATCATATAACGGCAATGCTGGTTTTGAATTTTTCTTAATGGATAGAAATGTCAGTCTGAGAACTGATTATTTTTTCAGCAAATTCAGGGATAAGCTTGCAACGTTATATGATCCGTCTTATCCTAATAATAAATTTTATACAAATATAAAAGGCGAGAATCATCAGGGTATTGAGGTAATTTCCGGTAATAAAGTTAAAGGGATAAACGGTATAATGGACATTGCTATAAGTCTTTCCTATACATATTTAAAAGTAGAAAATTTAGAAACAAAAGCTGATTCAAGCATAAATAAGGGTAAAAGACTCACTGACATTCCGCAACACCAGGTTACCGCAGACATAAGGATAGACTTCATAACAAATACATCTGTAAATCTTTTCGGGACATATCAGGCAAACGCTATAAAATATGCGATGAAAAGCAATCCCAGCGGCACTGCATATTCGACTTCCTATTATAAAGAGGTCAAGCTTCATAATCCAATAATGTTAAATGCAAAGATTTCTCAGAAAATATTTGATAAATATGAAGCATATGTGCTATGTAAAAATATCCTTGATGATTATGAAGCTGACCCTTTCAATCCCGGCCCAGGCAGGCAGTTCTTCTTCGGGCTGAAAGCTGAGTTATAAGAAATATATTTTTAAAAAAGGATAAAAAAAGTACTGGACAGCAACCATTATATTATTAAAAATATAATGGTTGCTGGAAAAATAGTGAGGGAATAATAATGGAGACTAACTATCTGGATTTAAAACAGTGCCTTAAAGAGGCAGAGGCGTTTCACGGGCATATGTGCGGAGGCATAAACATAGGAACACGCATGTCAATTCTCGGTATGAAGCTGATCGGTATCAGTGACCCAAAGGGTAAAGATAAAAAAGACCTCATGGTTTTTGTAGAAATCGACAGATGCGCTACAGATGCAATTCTCATTGCAACCGGATGCCATCCCGGCAAGCGCACAATGAAAATTCTGGATTTCGGGAAAATGGCAGCCACATTTATTAATTTAAAAACCGGAAAGGCCGTGCGGGTAGCTGCAAAAAACAATGATGGAAATAAAATTGTTACAAAGGAGATGATGGAGCAGAATCCTCAGACATCCGAATACTTTGCACTTAAAACCGACGAAGAGCTTTTTGATGTTGAGGAGGTCAATATAGCTTTAAAGCCGGAAGATCTCCCCGGAAGGCCTGTGCGGTCAGTCGTATGTTCGGTTTGCGGGGAACGCATTATGGATGCGAGAGAAGTTATTAAAGATGGAAATACATTCTGCAGGCCATGTGCAGAAAACACAACCTATTATACTAATGTAAGATAAATTAATATAAATATGATGATAAAGGAAATAAATGATATATCAGAGATTAATTGGAATAATGTTATTAAAAAGAAAAAGGTGAACAAGCCAAAAACTCACGGCGAAGGATCGGGATATTGGAATAAAAGAGCGCCTTCTTTTGTAGATCATGCATCTAAAACATTGTATCCAAACAGTTTTCTGAAAATCATGGATCTTCGCCGTTCATGGACAGTGCTCGATGTGGGCTGCGGAGGAGGGACACTTGCGATACCGCTTGCCTTGAAAGTTAAGCATATAACGGCCGTGGATTTCTCGGAAAAAATGCTCGAAAAACTACAGGTGGAATCTGATAAAAAAAAGATCAGGAACATAAGCACCATCAAAGTCAGTTGGGAAGAAGACTGGGAACGGGCTGGGATAGGCGTCCATGACATAGCTATTGCTTCGCGGTCGCTTGCAGTTGATGATATACAATCTGCACTTCAGAAGCTGAACAATGCTGCCAGAAGGCGCGTTTATATTTCTACTATTGTAGGGGATGGCCCTTTTGACAGAAAAATTTTTGATGCAATAGAAAGGATATACAATCCGTCAGTAGATTACATTTATATTTACAATCTGTTGTACCAAATGGGAATTCATGCAAATATCAATTTTATTGAAAATGAAAAAGAAAAAAAATTCGAAAATCATGAAGCAGCATTAAATTCATACATATGGATGTTCCAGGATTTAACAAATGCGGAAAAAGAAAAGCTGAAAAAATATCTCTATACACATCTGATAAATCTCAACGGTAAATGGATTCTGGATTATAAACAAAATGTTAAATGGGCTGTTATATGGTGGGAGAGGAATAAATAACGGACATGAATAAAATTACTGTAAGTATAATATTTGTATTGCTTGGAATATTAAGCGGGGGTGATTTTTTAATTTTACCTGCGCAATCCAGGCAAATAAAGGATAGTAGAGGCAATGAAGTAACAGTACCGGATAATATCAGAAAAGTGTATGCCGGTTCGCCTCCCGCAACTTTTATGTTATATGCCTTGGATCCAGGATTGATCTCAGGACTTAACTTTCCGATCGCCGAGCAGGACAAGCCTTATCTTCGGAGCATGATGCACTCTCTGCCTGTTCTTGGAGGATTTTTCGGGCAGGGTGAAGCTGCGAATACTGAAGTTATTTTAAAGGCAAATCCGGATCTCATATTATTATGGAGTCAAAGAAATTCTATTCTCAAGAATCAGAACGAAGAGATTTTGATGAAAAAGATACCTATACCTCATGTTTATGTGTTTTTTGAAAGTATCTATGATTACGGGAATGCGTTTCTTTTTATGGGAAAGCTATTCAATAGAGAACAAAGAGCGAGGCTCCTTGCGCAATATGCCGGAGAAACTCTTGCTGAAGTTGATAGAATAGCCGCGTCAATCCCGGCCGGCAGAAGGCCACGTGTATATTATGCGGAAGGTTCTGACGGCCTGAATACCGAGTGCGACGAATCGTGGCATGCTGAATTGATAAATATCGCAGGGGCAAGGAATGTTCATCAGTGCAAATCAATAGACAGCTTTGGAATGGTACGGCTTAGCATGGAACAGGTTATGATATATAATCCGGAGGTTATCCTTGTACATGAGAAGCCTTTCTATAATAAAATTTATTCAGATCCATTATGGAAAGACATCAGGGCGGTGAAATCAAAAAGGGTATATCTGATACCGCGTATCCCGTTCAGCTGGTTTGACAGGCCGCCGTCTTTCATGCGCCTTCTTGGTATAAAATGGCTGATGAATAATTTATATCCTTCGGATTATAAAATTAACATTGTAAAAGAGGCAAAATATTTTTACAGGCTTTTCCTGGGTGTAGATAAAACAGAAGAAGAAATCAGAAAAGTGATATACCCATGAAAAAGAGTGTGCTTTTAATTCTATTATTATCAGCTGTTATTATTATTTCTCTTGTATCCCTGACACTTGGTAAATATCCGGTCGGATTATCTGATGTCTCTTGTTTTCTTGTTTTAAAATTTTTCGGCATAGGAAATATGCTGCAGGCAGATTATACATTTATAGAAAATCTGCTGTTTAATATACGCCTTCCGCGTATTCTTGCCGCTATCTTAATAGGCGCATCATTATCAGTATCCGGAGCTTCTTTCCAGGCAATGTTTGTTAATCCGCTTGTTTCACCGTCGCTTCTTGGCGTTCTCGCGGGTGCATCATTCGGCGCAGCATTTGGGATGATATTCTCAAAAAGCTGGTTTGCTGTACAGGCATTCTCCTTTGCCTTCGGTTTTATCGCGGTCATTATATCGGTAACCATTGCACGGATACACAAGGGAAACTCAATTCTCCTTTTGATACTCGGAGGAGTAATAAGCGGGGCCTTATTTACGTCCCTGCTGTCGGTTATTAAATATATAGCAGATCCGTATAATCAGCTTCCGGCAATAACACAGTGGCTTATGGGCAGTCTTTCATTTTCTGATAAGCATGCTGTATTGATCGTTGCGATACCTCAGACAGCGGGAATAATTCTTATTACTCTTCTTTCCGGTTATATAAATGCGCTGAGTATGGGAGATGACGAAGCAAAAGCTCTCGGAATACCTGTTGAGAAAATACGGCTTATCCTGATTTTTCTTTCAACAATGATAAGCGCAATGACTGTTGTCATCGCGGGCATTATCGGCTGGGTTGGCTTGATCATTCCGCATATCGCCAGAATGATCGTAGGCCCGGACAATAAAGTCCTCATACCTGCATGTGCGCTCATAGGCGCTGCATATCTTGTAATTGTAGATGATGTTTCACGGCTTCTTTTTAATGTTGAGATCCCAATTGGAATAACGACATCTCTTATCGGAATTCCGTTCTTTGCATTTTTTTTAAAAAAGGCCAGGAGAGGATGGAACTGATGCCGTATATAAATGTCAGCGGATTATCATTCGGATATTCAGATAAAATGATTTTGGATGATATTAATTTTAATATAAAGAGGGGAGAAATTACAACAATACTGGGCCCTAACGGAAGCGGGAAAAGCACTTTAATAAGGCTTATGCTTGGATTTTTAAAACCATGGAAGGGATGTATCCGGATAGACGGACAGGATATTAGCAATATTAGCCAGAGAGAACTTGCGCGTAAAATAGCTTATGTGCCGCAGATTCATAAGACTGCTTTTCCTTATACTGTAACAGATATTGTGCTTATGGGCAGCATTCCAAATAAAAGTTTTTTCTTTAAATATTCAAAAATTGATCTGCAGATAGCATATGAATCCATGGAAAGGCTTTCTATTTCGCATCTTGCCGACAGGCCGTACACCGAGATAAGCGGTGGTGAAAGGCAGCTTGCCATATTAGCGCGGGCTCTGGCGCAGGGTTCCTCTATACTTATAATGGATGAACCGGCTGGCGGACTTGACTACGGAAATCAGCTAAGACTTTTAGAAGTAATCTCAAATTTAGCAGAAGAGGGATATACTGTTATTCAATCAAGCCACTCTCCTGAACATGCTCTCTGGGTATCAGATGGTGTGATCATGATAAAGAACGGCACTGTCTTTTGTGATGGAAAGCCAGCTGATATTATATGCAACCAAAATCTATTTACGCTTTACGGAGCTAAAGTTGATATAGTGCAGATAAATGATCACGTAAAGACATGTGTGCCTCAAAGATTTTCCTTCCAATAATAGCTTTTTGAATTAGACTATATCTCAAAAAACATAAGAAGTAATATTTAACTTTGGACATAAGATAAATTATTATATATTTAATTTAAAGAATATTTCAATTTATTCAGGAACAAAATATTTTTTTTAGATAACCTGTTATTATTAAGAAAAAATTATGAATTAAACACTATGATTAAAATTTTTTTATTAAATATAATGTTATTATTATATATACCTCTGTACGCCCTGGATATTACCGGACAATGGAATGGTTTTCCCAAAACTGACGACATACAGTTAAAAGTAGTTTTCAGAATTACAAAAACAGATTCGGGCTATATCTCAACAATGGATAATCCCGAACAGGATATATATGGGATTCCAGTGACAGAAATAATTTTTGAAAATCCATTTTTGAAAATTGAGGTTAGCAGCCTGCAGATAGAATATACAGGTGTGTTAAGGGGCAATAACATAATCGTCGGGAATTTCAGGCAATCCGGCAAATCCCATGAGATGAATCTGTTAAAATATGCACGACCCCAGGAACCTAAAAAGCCATATCTGTATTCCTCTGAAGATGTAATATTCGAAAACCGCGAAGATAAAATAACACTGGCGGGGACATTGACGCTGCCCCGAAAAGACGGCCTGCTCCCAGCTGTAATTCTGATAAGCGGATCCGGCCCGCAGAATCGGGATGAAGAAGTATACGGGCACAAACCATTCCTGATACTGGCTGATCATTTAACAAGAAACGGGATTGCGGTATTAAGGTATGATGACAGGGGTGCAGCAGGTTCGAAGGGCGACTTTAAAACCGCAACGTCGGAAGATTTTGCCTCTGACGTTGAAGCTGCGTTTGACTATTTAAAATCAAGAAAAGAAATTGATAAAAATAAAATAGGACTGATCGGCCATAGCGAAGGCGGTATTATCGCGACTATGACAGCCGCAAGAGCGGAAGACGTTGGGTTTATCGTGTTGCTTGCATCGCCCGGTATCCGGGGAAATGAACTGATATTGCTTCAGCAGGAACTTATTTTCAGTGCGTTCGGAATCAACAACGGAGTTATACAGAGAAGGAGAAAGGTGAATAAAGGCGCTTATGATATCGTTATTTATACAAATGATAAGGAAATTTTAAGGAGAAACCTGACAGAGTATTTTAAAAGATCGTTTAATGAATTGCCGAAAACTGAAAGGCCGATAGATGTTGAGAAGAATATTGAACAGCGTGTAAATCAACTGCTCAGCCCATGGTGGAAGTTTTTTCTAGGATACGATCCTTCACTCATTTTAAAAAATATTAAATGTCCGGTCCTGGTTCTAAACGGGGGAAAGGATTTACAGGTGCCCCCTAAAGAAAACCTTGAGGCTATCCGGAAAGGTTTTAAAAAAGGTAAAAATAAAAAAGTTACGATCAAAGAACTTCCCGGGCTGAATCATTTATTTCAGGAAGCTGAAACAGGTTCGCTTTCTGAATATTACAGGATAGAACAGACTTTCTCGCCTGCTGCTCTAAAGGAAATATCGGATTGGATCAAAGAACAAACTGGATTCTAAGAATCTATTCCAGCAGGCTTTAAAAATCGCAGCTAATTTCCCGGCCGGATAAATAAATTACCTGCTGAAATAGTCACAAAGCCATCCCAAGCAGTTCCCTCCGAAGCATCTCGAGCGCCATCATTGCAAACCAGCGCTTGTTCCTTTCCCTGCTTCCGTAACTTGCGCTAAGATTTCCGTAGGGCGAAGTCCATTTCTTTGCTGTTGACCCGTGCGGTGCAGCCAGCCCTATGCAGACTGTGCCCACAGGTTTTTCTTCGCTGCCACCGTCCGGGCCTGCTATTCCGCTTGTGGACACCGCATAGTCTGCTCCCGAAACGCGGCGAGCGCCTTCCGCCATTTCACGCGCTGTCTCAATGCTTACTGCGCCGTGCTGTTTAAGTGTTTCCGGATTTACTCCGAGAATTTTTATCTTTGATTCGTTCGAATATGTAACGCCCGAAAATAAAAAGTAGTCCGAACTGCCTGACACGCCCGTTATGAGGTCAGCAATAAGGCCGCCAGTGCAGCTTTCAGCTATCGCGAGTGTCGCGCTTTTAGTTCCCAGAAGCTCGCCCACTGCCTTTTCCATGGGGTTTCCGTTAATAGAAATTATATTTGGTCCGATTCTGTCAACGATCCGGTTTACAGCATAGCCAAGTGTTTCATTCATTTTTTTTTCGTCTTCTCCGCGTAAATATAGCTTTACATGAATCTCAGGAAAAGTTGCTCTTAAACCAAGCTTAATATCTTTAAATTCGTTAACTATATCAGCGACTTTTTCACCGACAATCGATTCGCCAAGCCCGAATGTTGTAATTGTCCTTACAATGCTGTATTTGCGTATTCCTTCCTGAAGCTGCAATAAAGCAGGCAGAACATGATCCGACAGCATCTTTTTCATTTCAAAAGGTACTCCCGGCATGAAGAAGAAAGTGCATTTTCCGATTTTAATAGAGAATCCGGGTGCTGTGCCTGCCGGATTCTTGAGAACAGACGATCCTTCAGGGAACATTGCCTGTTTCTCGTTGGAGGGGCTCATGGGGCGGTTGAATTTTTTAAACATGGCGCGTATGTGCGTAAGGGATTCCTGATCGAGCACGAGCTTCACTCCTGCTGCTTTTGCCGCAGCTTCGGATGTAAGGTCGTCCGTTGTAGGCCCAAGCCCGCCTGTAACAACAGCAATGTCTGCGCGGCCGCCAATCTCGCGGATAATTTCTACCAATACCTGCAAATCGTCCCCGCATGAAATATGGCGCATCACTTCAATGCCGTTTTCCTCAAGCTTTTCTGCAATGTATGCCGTGTTGCTGTCGATTAAAGCGCCGGAGCGGATTTCATCTCCTGTAGAAAATATTTCTGCTTTCATATTGTTATCTCCCTTAAAATTATTATTTCATCATCTTCCTGTTCAGGCATCACGCGGAAAATGATCCCGTTCCTGTCTGCGATAAGGCTTCTGCCCTGCAGTTCTGTCCTGAATTCCGAACGCACGCTGCAGACTTTAACTATAACAGTATCAGCTGTTTTTGCACCGCGCACAAAAATATCATTGTCTCTTTTAAATTTCTCTTCGGGCGTTTCCTGCCTTCGGGGAGAGAAGGTGGGTATAAAAATAAGCTTTGCGCCCATATCTTTCAATTTAATAAAATACTGCTCAAGGAAAACATCCGCACAGATTAAAATCCCGAATTTAATTCCATAAGCAGAAAAAACCTTTATACTCTCGCCCGGTGTTATTATCCCTTCTTCAGCAAAGTAGAGATTTTGTTTGCTGTACGAACCGAGTAATTTTCCCTTTTCGTATATAATGCATGTATTATACATCCGGCTGTTCCTGTATTCCGCCATAGTGCCGCCGATTACAACACAGTTTAATGATCCTGACAATATTTCAAGGCGCTGGTTCTCTCTTGTAAAATTGTGTGCAGTCTGGTTTTTAGTATCCAGTCTTTTATTTGTAAAAAAGTATTCAGGGAAGCATATAAAATGCGGTCTGAATTCACGGAGTTTATCTGCATCTGCTCTTCTGATTGCGGTTCCAAGCTTTTTCTGCATTAGCGCTACTTTAAATTTTTTCATAATGTAAGTGATTAGTGAAAAATAAGAACCTGTCTAAAAAATACGATTTTACATGTACGGCTTACTATAAAATGAAATACATAAAAAAATTTTTGAGGACGCCTTTCAGGCTTGAAGCAATAATCTTTAAAAAATGTAAAAATTAACGTTGAAGGCCTGATTCCGGAGAAAATTTTATTATGTATTTCATTTTATACTAATTGATATCCATAATTTTTTATTATTAAGTCATGTCATGGCGTTTATGGTGTTCATTAGCAGCATAAATTTTCTAATTGGGCTTATAATATTTCATTGCGGACGGAAGCGCTCCCTTGATTTTTTTTATCCTTGCCTCGTCTGAAGGGTGAGTGTTCAGGAATTCAGGGGGACGCGAGCCGCCGATTTTCGACATCCTTTCCCAGAACAAGAGGCCTTCATTGGGATCGTAGCCGGCGATCGCCATGAAGATGAGGCCGAGGTGATCCGCTTCGTACTCGTGAAGACGGCTGTAGGGCAAAAGAAGCCCTACCTGGGCTCCTGCTCCGAAAGCAGCCATCCATAGCTGCTGCGTAAGCTCGGGCCTGCTGTTCAGCGCTTCGGCGAGGGCAACAGCGCCGAACTGGATGAGCAGCATCTGGCTCATGCGTTCGTTGCCGTGATTTGCGACAGCGTGGGCGATTTCATGCCCCATAACCACGGCAACACCGTTCTCATCCCTGCATAGAGGCAATATGCCCGTGTAAAATACTACCTTGCCTCCGGGCATAGCCCACGCGTTTATGTCTTTGCTTTCAACCAGATTGAATTCCCACTTATAGCCGCTAAGGTGACTTGACATTTTTTGCTCTGTAAAATATTGTTCCACAGCTTTTTGTATCCTTAAACCGGCGCGTTTAACCATTTGGGCCTGTTCCTGATTTGCACTGAGCTTGTTTGTTTTAAGGAATTCGGAATACTGCTGGCTGCTCATGCTCATCATCTGGCTCGATGGAATAAGGTGCAGTTGTTTCCTTCCTGTGATAGGGACGGTGCTGCAGGTTAATGTAAATGCCAGTAAAGTAATGACTGGTATTGTAACAAATCTCATAGCTGCTCCTTAATTTAAAAAATAAATGTCAGGTCAATCAATCAATTATTAACCGCAGGCCAATCAAATAAGCGGTAATTTTTTCAGATTAAGAGGATTCTTATTTGAAAGTCAATTAAAAATAATACTTGAAAAAATGATAGTATTGTATATCTTGTAATTGTTTGCTTACCGGTGAAGAAATGAAAAAAATAAAAACACACTCTATTGGTTTTACAATATTACTTTTCTACACTATCCTGTCTCTTATTAATATTTCCTTTATTGTTTCTGTTATCTTTGAGAATCAGGTTGAACTGATCAGTAAAAACATACAGCTTGAAACCGAAAGACAGCTGACTAAACTCATCAGTTCAATGAAAAAATTTACGCAAGAGTCCCGGAAAGGAAAATTATTTGATATAAAGACCAGCAGGGAAGCGTTGGATCAGGTAACAGAATTTATTGGCCCTCATTTTGACGGTTATGTGATATTCACAGAAAAGAAGGATGTAATACACAGATCCGGCGCCGGAATCGAACTGCCGGAGACATTTATTGAAGACGGGATTCGTTCTGTAACTGCAAAGACATTTTCCGGAAATGATTATTACTTAAGAATCGACGAGGAAAAAAAGATGATATATTGCTATATATCTCTTGATGAATTCCGTTTGGGTAATTATGTAATCCTCCTTCAGAAAAATGTCGCCAGTCTGAATGAAGCATTAAAGAACCTGTACCATCAGGCGATATACATCATAATAGTAGTTCTGCTGTTCCATGTTATTTTCGCGGTAATTCTTTTCCGCTATATTATTCATCCTATTAATATGCTTAATGCCGGTGCAAAAAAACTATCCGAAGGAGATCTTGGCGCACGGATATCTTTAAAAAGAAAAGATGAGTTTAACACTCTGGCTGAAACATTCAACAGAATGGCCGGATCAATAGATGATAAAATGAAAGATCTTTCCGGTCAGATGGAGATAGTGAAGGAAAGCAAAGACCGTATGGAAAACCTGGCTATCAGGGATGAATTAACAGGGCTATTTAACCGCAGCTATGTAATTGAGCGCACCAATGAAGAGCTTAAAAAAGCCGCTATAAAGAAGAGCAATACAGCCTTCCTTCTTGCAGACATAGACCGTTTTAATGAGGTGAATAAGATTTACGGGCATCAGACCGGCAATATTATTTTAATGGAAACGGCAAAGACAATTACACGCAGTTGCGCGGCTACGGATGTAATCGGCCGATTCGGCGGAGAGGAGTTCGCGGTATTGTGCACAGATCGTTCGATAAGCTCTATTCAGGAAATGGCAGAGCAGATCAGAGCCGCTGTTGAAAAAAATGTCATTGTTACCCCGGACGGAAATTTTTCCGTAACTGTAAGTATAGGGATCTCCTGTATCGATGCCGGGCATCTGAATACTAATAATAATCATGACCTGCCCGGAACAGCTGAAAGAGCCCTCCTCCGTGCAAAAGAAAACGGCAGGAACAGAATTGAACTAATAATGTAAAGAGGCATTGTTGTCCGGTGAAAAAACTTACTATTACGGTCGTGATAGTTATTGTACTGCTGCTGATTTCAGCCTTTCTTTTTCTTATCAATGATATAGTTATATCCATCCGCCTGAATGAGCTCAGGGCAAACCTGCTGGCACAGGATAAGTCTGAAAGGAGTATGGATCATATCGGCCTTATTGCCACATACCAGATAAACAAGGAAATTTACGAAAAAAATCTGTCTCAGGAAAAGGCCGATGCATTAGAGGCAAAGGTTGTATCCCTTGTAAAAAGTGAAGGAGGCAATTATCCCACTGTTAATGCTGTCAAATATAAAATACTTTCAAGGCCGGCTCTTGTATTCATTAATTTCAACAGGAGAATAATCGGCAAGCCGCCTCTTGTTTATTATAAGCTACCGGAACAATATCTGGCTGATCTGGACCTGGCGTATTATTATGAAAGAAATTTTTTCTTCAGCCGCGCAATTGAACAATATGAGAAAGTGCTGAAAAATAAAAATATAGACAATACATTGCGGGCAAGCATACTGCTCCACCAGGGATACTGCTCCGCGCTTTCGGGTTTCAATATCAGGGCTATGCATATTTATTCAACTATTATAAAGGATTACAGTAGCGAGAACAGCGCTGTCACAGCAGCGATTTTATCCAGATATCTTGAAGGATTCAAGCTTGCCCGTGAAAGGGTTCTTGCAAGCAATGCAGACCCTCTTTTAATGAGTCAGGATCTTGTCGCTCTTTTATCTTATGAACAGGCGCTGAAGATACTTGAAGAAGAGGAGAAAAGGGCCGGGTCCGGAGATATTGCCAGCATCAAATATTATAAAGCGAGATGTTTTACAGGCATCGGCCAGCCTGATAAAGCTGTCGAGAATTATCTTCAGGTTATCGTAGCTTCGCCTTCTTCGCAGTATGCAAAGTACTCCAACAGGAAGCTCTTTCTCATCGGATCAAGAGCAGGCGGAGAAAATGACATCGTAAAATTATCAAAACAGCTGAATAATAGATTAAATGATCCGGTATTGTCCGGTATGATTCAGGAACAGGAGGATGAACCGGTTCCGGCAGCTGATCTTAATAAACCAGAGAAGATAAATATACCGGAATCTTTACTTGAAAAGATAGATAAGATTTCAGAGATCCAAGAGAAGCCTGCCAAAGCAAGCAGTTACATGATAATAAACACCAGCGACGGTAATACGTTTAAGGGTACTTTAATTGAACAAAACGAGAAGGAAATAGCGCTTCAGACATCTATCGGAAGAATAAACGTGAAAAGAGAAAAAATCATTAATATCACTGTTAAACAATAGTATGCCCATATTAAAGATATTTACGCTGACGTTCATTTTCATTGTCTTTTTTTATGTCCGTCTTTATGGAGACATTATAGTCACAAAGGATGATATGATCCTTAACGGGAAAATCATTGAAGATAAGCAAAATGATTATATAAAATTTGCTAATTATCATGGAACATTCCACATAGAATATAAGCAGATCAAGGAGATTCATAGAACAAAAAGTTATGAAGAAGATATAAAAATATATCAGGATAAGGGAAAGTCTGTTGATGAGGCAGAAGTAAAGACAAATTATCAGGCAGGCCTTGAAAAGCTGGAAGAGCAGGGAAAAATAACAGAAAAAATTCCCGCGGAAGAAAAGCAGAAGGAGACTTTTGCTTTGGTATTCTCCCCGTTTTATAATTTCAATTATGGAAAATTAAGCGGCAAGTTGCCGCAGAGTTATGGCTTTTCAGCTCTGGGACATGTCCCGCTCGATCAATTCGAAAATATAAAGAAAATATATTTATCTGGGATTGGGGCTGAATTGGCATATTTTCATTCTGAGAAAGGAGCAAGACAGGTTTCCGGTTTACGCTTATCTGCAGGCCCGCTATGGAAATTTCCTGTTTCATTCGGTAATTTTCGTTTTAATTACTGTGTTTTACCGGAAATTGGAGCGGGTCTGTATAATATCAGGAGTATTTATTCTGACACTACGACCTTAAAAATGAATCTGCTCTTTTCTACCGGCCCGATTTTCAATTTTTCCTCAATTTTACTGTATCCGAATATAAGATTTGATTATATTTATGATGGTGTTGTCCCCCTCTGCGGAATAGGCTTTGGAATTGGTGCAGGCTTTTATTTCTAACAGCTATCCTCCCCGATTATCAATTTTTTTTATTTAAGACTTTCCATTTATAAAAAATTTTATTATCTTATAATGGTGTGCCTTATTATCATTGGAGCACTATTAAAATTAAAGGATGAAGTTCCTGATTATAATAAATGAAGATACTGTTTAATATAAATAAAAGGAAACTCTGTTACAGATCTGCTGAAAAAATTAATTTAAATACATCCAGGAGATGTTTCGCACAGTCTTTGCTTGTATTTTTTATTATAATTTTTTCTTTGGGATGCGGAGGCAGTTTTGAACCTTTATTGGATGAACCTTATTCTTCAAAAGATATAACCGGCTTTTCAATTCTGGGTATCCCCGGGAACATACAAGCGAATAATATCTCTCTTACGGTACCTTATGGAACTGATCGGACATATTTAACACCGACGATTGAAATAACAGGTGCGAATGTAAGCCCTGCGAGCGGAACTGCACAAAACTTCACAAATCCGATATCGTATACGGTAACTGCTGCTAATGGCAGTACAAAAACATATACGGCAAATGTAAATGAAGCCTCTAATACAGCAAAGGATATCACCGGATTTACAATACTGGGAATCTCCGGGACAATAGCAGGAAACAGTATATCGCTTACCGTACCATATGGAACTGGTACATCAAATCTTACACCTACAATTACAATAACCGGTGTTAACGTAAGCCCGGCTAGCGGAACAGCACGTGACTTTACAAATCCAATAATTTATACGGTAACTGCTGCTGACGGAAGCACGAAGACATACACGGCAACGGTAAGCGTAGCGCTTAGCACAGCAAAGGACATAACCGGATTTTCAATAGTTGGGATTCCCGGGGCAATCGGGGCGAACAGTATATCGCTTACCGTACCATATGGAACTGGTACATCAAATCTTACACCTACAATTACAATAACCGGAGCTAGCGTAAGCCCGGCTAGCGGAGCAGCACGTGACTTTACAAGTCCGGTAACTTATACAGTGACGGCTGCTGACGGAAGCACAAAGACATATACAGTGACAGTAAGTGAAGCGCTTAATACAGCAAAGGACATAACCGGGTTTTCAATACTTGGAATTCCCGGGACAATAGGAGCGAACAGTATATTACTTACAGTACCC